>DATDCH010000500.1:0-25823 GCA_036524455.1 Kofleriaceae bacterium
CTACGTGATGCTGTCGAACAGCGACACGCCGTTCATGCGATCGATCTACACGGGCTTCCGCATGGACCGCGTGAAGTGCCCGCGCGCGATCAACTCGAACGCCGCCAAGCGAGGCGACGTCGACGAGCTGATCATGACCGCCGGCTATTAAGCCAGCGCTTGGGTGTCGGCGTACTTCTGAGTGCTCGGATCGTAGTCGAGCAACGTACCGACCACGCCGGCGGAGCGCGCGATGCGGATGATGTCGTCGCGGTTGCCGCGTACGACCATGCGCGGTTCCGCGCCTTCGAGATTGGAATTGGACACGAACTGGCGAGCTTTGACGACGTTCTTGAACACGAGCAGGTAGGTCTGCTCGTTGCCGGCGCGGGCCATCACGGGCACGCGACCAGCTGAATCTTGCGCGGTCAGCTCGCCTTCGTTCGACACAAGGAGGACCCAGAGGCCATCGAGGGTCGGAGAGGCAGTTTGGAGCATAAGGTGGCGGGCCTTAGATGCTCGGTTTTCCTCGATCTGTCAAGAACCATTGTTACCGGTCCAGCATCGATGACGTATGCTGCGCAGGCTCGTGGCGCGTACTCATCTCCCAGTCCTTCGTACCGAGCCCGTGCTGGTCGGCGAAGTACCCGCGGATCCACTGCTTGATGGCTTCGCGCGCCGCATCCGTTATCTTCGCGTTTCTGTCACCGACCGCTGCAACTACCGTTGCACGTACTGCATGCCCGAGACGCTCGAGGATCGGATGCAGTTTCAGCCGCGCGCCGCGCTGCTGACGTTCGAAGAGCTCGAAGCGATCGTCGCGGTGTTCGCGCGCCTCGGGGTGCGGAAGGTCCGGCTGACCGGCGGCGAGCCGACGGTTCGCCACGGCATCGTCGATCTCGTGCGCCGCATGGCCGCAGTACAGGGCATCGAGCAGGTCGTGATGACGAGCAACGGCCACTTGCTCGGCGAGCTCGCAGCGCCCCTGCGCGCAGCCGGCCTGTCCGCGATCAACATCTCGCTCGACACGCTCGACGCCGACCGGTTCCGCACGATCACGAGTCGCGGCGACCTCGCGCGCGTGCTGGCGGGTATCGACGCGGCGGTCGCCGCCGGGCTGCGGGTCAAGACGAACGCGGTCGCGCTGCGCGGCATCAACGAGCACGAGCTGGTGGCGCTGTGCGAAGACGCCTGGCACCGCGGTGCGACCCCTCGGTTCATCGAGCACATGCCGATGTCCGATGGGGCGCTCTACGAGGCCGCTCAGGGGATCTCAGCCGCGGCGATTCGCCGCACCGTCGAAGCGGCACTCGGACCGCTGGTCGCGGCCGACGATCGACCCAAAGACGCAGGCCCGGCGCGCTACTGGGCGCTCGCAAGTGACCCGGCCCGGCAGCTCGGCATCATCTCCGCGATGACCGAACACTTCTGTGATGACTGCAATCGCCTACGCCTCACAGCGACGGGCGAGCTGCACGCGTGCCTGGGGCATGATGACGCAGTCAGCCTGCGGGATGTGTTGCGCACAGGTGGTGGTGAGGACGGCGTGGTGCGCGCGATCGCGGCGGCCGTGCAGGGCAAACGCGCGGGGCATGTTTTCGAGGCTAAGGCACCGGCGAAACACATGATCGGGATTGGTGGGTAACGTTCGGAATGCAACCTGGCCGTGCTACGGTTGGGCTGGGAAACGGGACGCCGGGCTCACCGCGAAAGCGGAGCACCCCCAATGAAACAAGGAACGCTCGCCAAACTTGCCCTGACCGTGGCCGTCGTCGCTGGCGGCGCTGGGTTCTTGGTCTATTCATCGACCAGCCACGCGCAACACTACGAGATGGTCGATAACCTGCTCGCCAAGGGCTTCGAGCAGTTCAAGGACAAGCAGATCAAAGTCCACGGCCTGGTCGAGACCGGGACCATCGCGGTAGCGACGGTCAATCAGGAGACCAAACGCACCTTCGTGCTCGCGAAGAACGGCAAGAAGATTCGCGTGTTCGTGACCGGCCCGGTCCCCGACACGTTCAAGGATGCCAGCGAGGTCGTCGCGACCGGCCGGCTCATCAATGCACCCGACCTGCAGCAGGTCGCCGACGAAATCTGCGCGAAAGCGAAGGACAAGGACCGAGGCGACTGCCCGGTTCGGGTCGACGCCGAGCAAACGATGGTCGTCGAGGCGACCGAGCTGATGGCGAAGTGCCCCTCGAAGTACAAAGGCGCGGACTCGAACAAGCTCGACACCACCTACAAGTGATCGGCCACCCATATGACTGATCACAGCGTTCCGTTCTCGCCGATCGCGCTGGTCGGCACGATTGCTCTACTCACAGCGTACGCGGTGGGTGCTTGGTGTGTGGCTGCGGGAATCGCAGGCAACGCGCGCAAGAGCCGCCGCCTCGTCAACTCCGCGGTCTATGGCCTCTATGGCTTCACCGCGCTCGTCGGCCTCGCGTCGGCGCTGATCATCTACGGGTTCGTTACCCACGACTACGCGATCAAGTACGTCGCCGCGACGAGCGATACGACGATGTCGACCTGGTACAAGGTCACCTCGTTCTGGGGCGCGCTCGACGGCTCGCTGCTGTTCTGGGTGCTCGTGCTCGGCCTGTTCTCGACGGTCGCGATCGTCGTCAACGTCAAGCGTCACCGCGACATGATCGGCTACGTCGTCGCGACGATCATGGTCGTGCAGGTGTTCTTCCTGTCGCTCCTGATCTTCAACAACAACCCGTTCGAGACGTACCTCACCGCACCGCCGATCGATGGCCGCGGCTTGAACCCGCTGCTCCAGAACTATTGGATGGTGATCCATCCGCCGTCGCTGTACGTCGGGTTTGTCGCCGCGACGATTCCGTTCGCGTTCGGCATCGGCGCGCTCGCGTCGGGACGCTTGGACGACCTGTGGCTCGGCTCCGTGCGCTCGTGGATGCTGATCTGCTTTGGCTTTCTGTCGCTCGGCCTGATCCTCGGCGGGCGCTGGGCGTACGAGGAGCTCGGCTGGGGTGGTTACTGGGCGTGGGATCCCGTCGAGAACGCCGGCTTCATGCCGTGGTTCACGGCGACCGCGTTCCTCCACGCCGCGATCATCCAAGAGCAGCGCGGAATGATGAAGACGTGGAACATCTGCCTCGTCGTCATCACGTTCTTCCTCACGATCTTCGGCACGTTCATGACCCGCTCGGGCGTCGTGCAGTCGGTGCACGCGTTCGGCGAGGACAACGAGCTCGCGGTCAACTTCATCGTGTTCATGGCCGCGATCCTGATCGTGTCGTTCGGCCTGATCGTGCATCGCTCGAACAAGCTCGCGACGAAGACCGAGTTCGACTCGTTCTACTCGCGCGAGTTCGCATTCCTGCTCAACAACTGGATCCTGCTCGCGTGCGCGTTCTTCGTGCTGTTCGCGACGATGTTCCCGACGATCTCAGAGGCGATCGATGGGTCGCGCGTCTCGGTCGGCCCCGAGTTCTTCAACAAGTGGATGACCCCGCTCGGCCTGTCACTGCTCGTGCTCGCCGGCGCCGCGCCGCTGCTCGCCTGGCGCCGCACCACGCGCGAGCGGCTGTGGAGCCAGTTCATGTTCCCGACCGCGGTGATGGCGGTCACGATCGTCGCGCTGCTCATCCTGTTCCCGCAGACGAAAGAGACGAGCTCGGTGTTCGCCGACCAGCTCGAGCTGCCGATCTCGCTGATCAACTTCGGCATCTGCGCGTTCGTGTTCGGCTCGATCGGCCAGGAGTTCTGGCGCGGCATGCTCGTGCGCCGCCGCCAGACCGGCTCCGATCCGTTGACGTCGCTGATCGGCCTCGTGCTGTCGAAGCGCCGCAAGTACGGCGGCTACATCGTGCACCTCGGCGTCGCGGTCATGTTCTTCGGCTTCGCCGGCAAGGCGTACGAGCACATGATCGATCGTACCGTCGAAGTGCCGGGCAAGTACGACGCGCGCACCGGCACCGGCGAGTCGTCGTTCGCGTTCACGATCGAGCGTACGAAAGAGAACGGCGTCAAGTTCCACGATCCGACGTTCATCGGACCGTTCTCCGAGAGTCGCTACACGTTCACGTACGAGAATCTGTTCCACACCAGCGACGATCACAAAGACGCCGTCACCGCCCAGGTCGGCATCTACGACTACGGCGAGCGCGTCGGCACCGTTTATCCGGCGAAGTGGGACTACCACAAGTCTAGCGACGAGCAGCTGACCACCGAGGTCGCGATCAAGGTGCGCGTCGCCGAGGACGTCTATCTCGTGCTCACTGGCTTCGACCTCGAGAGCAAGCAGGCGAACTTCCGCGTCTACGTCAATCCGCTGATTCTGTGGGTCTGGGTCGGCTTCCTGATGCTCGCGCTCGGCACGCTCGTGTGCCTGATCCCGCAGAAGGTCGTCGACATGATGCAGTGGAAGCCGAAGACCAAGCTCGGCCGCGCCGCTGACGTCGGCATCGTGATCGCGGTGGCGTTCAGCCTCGTGCTCGGTCTCGCGAGCCAGGCGCAGGCGGCGACGCCGGCTACCGGCGGCGAGCACGTGCCGGCCGGCATGGGGATGGGCAACGCGGGCGAAGGTTACGCCGCGCAGAACCGGCCCATGAGCGGCACCTCCGAGAAGGCGATGAAGGAATTGATCTGCCCGTGCGGCTGCGCGCGGCAGGACATCCACAACTGCGACTGCAAGACCGCCGCGGATCTGCGCGCGAAGGTCGAGGGGCTGCTGGCTGGCTACGACCTCAACACCGAGCAAGGCCGCGAGCAGGGCTACGCAAGAGTGCTCGATGCGTTCGTCGCCGACTACGGCGAGCGCGTGCTCGCCACACCGCGCAGCAAGTTCCCGTGGCTGCTCCCGATGGTCGCCGCGGTCGGCGCGCTCGGGTTGCTCGTGATCGTCGGCCGGCGCTGGGTCAAACGTGGCAAGGCCGACACCGCCGCCGCGATGCCGAAGAAGGACGTTGTCGCCGACGACAAATACGTAGACAAGCTCGACGACGAGCTCTCGGAAACCGATTAGGCGGGCGTGGGATGAGCGACCCCCGTGTCACAGCACCGCGTGATTCGGCCTCCGGGCCGAACCACGCGGATCCGATGCGGTGGATTTGGCGCGGCGTCGCGGGCGCGACGCTCGTGCTCGGCTGGGTGTTTATCCTCTGGCAGAACAAGTTCAACATGACCGTTCCGGTCGTGGTCATCGGCCTGGGCTACCTCGCCGTCGTCGCGACAGTGGCGAACCTCTGGCGCGTCGGCGCCTCCGCGGTCGCGCCCGAGGACAACAGTCCCGAAGCGTGGACCAAGCCACTCGGCGCGCGCGGCGAGCTCGAGAAAGAGAAGAAGACGCTCCTCAAGGCGATCAAGGAAGCGGAGTTCGATCTCGCGATGGGCAAGCTGTCGAAGGCCGACTCCGACGAGCTGATCCGCATGTATCGCGCGCGTGCGATCGAGGTGATCAAGGCGATCGACGAGCTCGACGCTGGCGACGTCGCGAGCCCGCGCCAACGGATTCAGCGCGAGGTGCAGGCGCGCCTCGCGGTCGACAAGGAAAAGCCGAAGAAGGACAAGAAGACCGCGAGGGCCAACGCCGACGCGAAGGCCGCTGAGCCGAAACTGGTCGCCGAAACCAAGCGGGTCGTCGACACCCAACCGGTCGACACCAAACCGGTCGACACCGATCCAGTCAAAACCGAGTCGATCGAAACCGATCCGGTTCGCACCCCAGCCGACGACAACTCCCCCGAGGACATCGCCGCTGCCAAGGCCACCAAGAACACGGAGGCGACCTCGTGATCCAGATGGAACGCCAAGACGCCGCAGGAGCCAAGAACGCCACCCAAAGGTTTCCGGTGGCGTTATTGGCCAACCTGGCGCTTTGGCGTTTGATCTGGGTCGCGGTGGCCGTTGTGGCCTTCGCGAATACGGGACGTGCGGAGGCGCAGACGGCGGCCGCCCTCGGCAAGCCGCTGCCATCGCCCGACATGGCGAAGGGCACGCTGAGCGTGCGCGTCGTCGCGGGCACGCCGTCGAGCCCGGTGACCGGAACCGAGGTCACGTTGATCGTCAACGGTGCGACCCGCGTCGCACGCACCGACTCGGCGGGCCGCGCGCACTTCAAGGATCTGCCGCCCGACGCGAAGCTGCAGGCGAAGGTGCTCGACGAGGACAAGAAAGACTGTGGCACCTGCGTATCCGACGAGTTTCAGCTGCCGCCCGATACCGGCGCGCGGCTGATGCTGTCGACACGGCCGTGGAATCCCGGCGCTGCCGCAGGCCCGGCGATGGCGGGTGGCGCGCAGCCGAACCCGCGCCAGATGACCGGCGAGCCGCGTCCCGACGCGAATGATCCGCCGGGCCAGATCACGGTGCGGCTGTCGTACGACGACTTCAAGGATGCGCCGCCCGTCGACGTTGCGGTCGCGCTCGTTGGCTATGCGCACGACGGCAAGGTCGTCACGAAGATCGAGAAGACCGATAAGGAGGGCCGCGCGAAGTTTACCGGCCTCGATCGCACGGGCGCGACGGCGTACTTCGCGATGACGCAGCTGCCGCGCAACAACGCGACCGATCGCGTGACCTCGACGCCGGTCATGCTCGATCCGCGCGCGGGCGTGCGGATGATCTTGTCGAGCGAGAAGCGTGCGTCGACCGCGGCTGCGATCGACGATCTGTCGAAGCTCGAGCGCCAAGATGGTGCACCGGCGGCAGGCAAGGTTCGCGTCTCGCTCGAGGGCGGACCCGATCCGAGTGCGACCGTCACGCTGGTCGATGCCGAGCAGGGCCTCGTGATCGCGCGGGCCAAGTCGGCCACCGCCGCACCCGATCCAACCGATGTCCAGGTGCAGGCGAACTTCGACGACAAGGCCGACATTCCGGCCGGCACGCTACGCATCAACGTGCACGGCGGCAGCCACAGCGACGATCCGCTGTCGGGTGTGAAGGCGCGGCTCGTCGTCGCGTCGGCGCCCGACAAGACCGCCGCCGCAGAGCTCGTCACCGATGCGAGCGGCTCGCTCGAGCTCAAGACGATGACGCCCGAGCCGGTGATCGCCGTGCTCGTCGTCAACGGCAAGGAGCTGAGCAGCAAGCCGCTCGATCTGACCAAGAAGGGCGGCCAGCTCGAGCTCACGGCGCGCTGGCCCGCGGAGGGCAAGCCGGAGGTGATGTTCGATCTCGTGCCGCGTCCCGGCCAGATCGTCTACGTCGAGACCACGATGCACGGACAGCTCTACCGAACGCTGCCGTTCCAGCCGGTGGCCGAGCGCGGCACGCGGGTGACGCTGTTCATCTTCCCGCGCGTGCTGTTCTCGTTCAGCCTGACGTCGCGCATCGACGACGAGTACCTCGCGGTCAACGGCAAGTTCGAGGTGTCGAACAACTCGTGGATGCCGTACGTCGGCGGCCCCGACGGCCTGCTCCTGCCGCTGCCGAAGGGCTTCATGGGTGGGCTCGTCGCCGAGAAGGATCAAGGCGACGTCGCGCTCACGCCCGGCGAGGGTTTTCGCATCGTGCGCCCGATCGCGCCGGGACAGCGCACGTTCCACGGTGCGTTCTCGCTGCAGAGCGACGGCGGCGAGGTGACATGGAACTGGGACCTGCCGCTCGGCGCGTTCAATAGCGGGATCGAGATCCTGCAGGTGCCCGGCATGCACGTGCAGACGCCGCCGAACGTGCGCGGCGAGACCGCGACGATTCCGCAGGGCACGTTCTTCGTGTTGCCGCAGATCTCGATCCTGCCGAAGCAGTCGATGGTGATGACGATCTCCGGGCTGCCGTCCGCGCCGGGCTGGCGCGTGTGGCTGCCTCGCTTCATCGGCATCATCGTTGTCGGGCTGATGATCGCGGGCGTCGTGTTTGCGCTCAATCGCAGCAAGGCCGATGCCGCGGCGACCGCGGAGCGCGACGCGCGCCGACAGAAGCTGCTCGACGAGCTGGTCGAGCTCGAGAAGCACGACAAGACCAGCAAGACCGAGAAGCGCCGCGAGCAGCTGATGGCCGAGCTCGAGAAGCTCTGGGACGACGCGGCCTAACAATGGGTCTCGATCTCGTCGAGATCAAGCAAGTCGCCAAGCGGTATGGCAGCGAGCGCGCGCTCGCCGGGGTAACGCTCGAGCTCCGCGCCGGATCGATGTGCGCGCTGCTCGGCCACAACGGCGCCGGCAAGACCACGCTGCTCGGCGTGCTGTCGACGCTCGTGCGGCCGAGCGCGGGCGGGATCGCGTATCGCGCGGGTGGCAAGCTCGTCGAGGACGAGGACGTGCGGCGCGAAATCGGCATGCTCGCGCATCAATCGCTGTGCTACGGCGAGCTCACCGCGCTCGAGAACCTCGAGCTGTTCGCGGGGCTCTACGACGTCGACCGCAGCCGCAAGATCCTCGATGCGCTGCTCGAGCGGGTCGGCCTCGACGTGCGCGCACGCACTCGCGCAGCACGCACGTATTCGCGCGGCATGCTGCAGCGGCTCGCGCTCGCCCGCGCCCTGCTCACGAGGCCGTCGCTCGTGCTGCTCGACGAGCCGTTCACCGGCCTCGATCGCAGTGGCGCACTCTCACTCGGCGAGCAGCTCGGCGAGCTCAAGGCCGCCGGTGCGATCGTCGTCGTCGTCACCCACGACCTCGAAGCGATCGCAGGCCGCTGCGATCACATCGCGATCCTGCGCCGCGGATCTCTCGCATTCGAAGAACGCGCAGACACGTATTCGTACGAGCAGCTCAAAGACATCTATCATCGTCACGCCAACTAGGGTCGCAACGAGTCACAACGATGGCACTCCTTCGCCAAGCCGGTCGCGTCGCGTGGAAAGACCTCCGCGTCGAGCTGCGCAGCAAGGAGATCGTGATGACGATGGTGTTCTTCGCGACACTGCTCGTCGTCATCTACTCGTTCGCGTTCCCCGCGAGTGACATCGAGCTCGTCCGCGGTGCGGTGCCCGGCATGCTGTGGGTCGCGCTCGCGTTCACCGGCACGATCGCGCTCGGTCGTGCGTTCGATCGAGAGCGCGAGAACGACACCATGCGCGCGCTGCTGCTGTCGCCGGTGCCGAGACTCGCGGTGTTTCTGGGCAAGGCGATCGCGATGACGGCATTGATTCTCGCCGTCGCCGTCGTGTGCGTCCCGCTGCTCGCGCTCTGGCTCAACGCACCGCTGTTCGCGCATCCCGGCGAGCTCGCACTCGCCGTCGTGCTGGGCGCGATCGGCATCGCGTTCATCGGCTCGGTGTTCGCGGCGACGCTGCTCAAGGTGCGCTCGCGCGACGTGCTGCTTCCGGTGATCCTCTACCCGCTGCTCGTGCCGCTATTTGTCGCAGGCACGAAGGCCACCGCCGCGCTGGTCGCCGAGCCCTCGAACGTCGAACTGGCATGGTTCTGGATCCGGTTCCTCGGAATCTACGATGCCGTGTTCCTGGTACTGTCCCTGTGGACCTTCGAGTCCTTGGTGATCGAATGAAGCGGTTGGCCGTCCCCATCCTCGCAGCGCTGTCGGCGATCACGCTGGCGGTGTCGATTCACTACATCTTCGTCAAAGCGCCGATCCAGTACACGATCATGGACGGCCGCCTGTTCCAGTCGAGCCTGTTCTTCAACCAGAAGATCTTCTACTTCCACGTCGCACAGGCGTTCATGTTGTTTGCGGCGGTCGGGCTCGCCGGCATCACGTCGGCGATCTTCCTCAAGACGCGCAACCCGAAATGGGACGACATCGCGGCGGCTGCCGTCGACGTCGCCGTGCTGTTCGGTGCGGTCGTGCTCGCGACCGGCTCGATCTGGGCGAAAGCGGCGTGGGACGTGTGGTGGAACTGGGAGCCGCGTCTGACGATGTCCCTGCTATTGTGGCTGATCCTCGTCGGCTACGCGCTGGTGCGGAAGTTCGCCGGGCCGAGCGCGGATCGCGTCGCGGCGGGCATGGCGATCTTCGGCATGGTCGGCGTGCCGTTCATCTACAAGATGGTTGGCGAAGACTCGCATCCGCCGTCGGGTGCCGACGGCGTCGTGATGAATCTCGGTGCCGAGTACAAGATCGCATTTTTGATGTCCGTGATCGCGTTCTTGTTGTGGTTCGTGACGCTCACGATCATGCGCGTGCAGACCACGCGTGCCGAACGTGAAGCTCGCGAGCTGCGCGAGCGCGGTCTTGATCTCGGAGTGCTGCAATGAACAAGCTCATCGTGATCCTTATCCTCGGCCTCAGCGCCGTCGCTGCTGCGCAACCCGGCTCCGCCGCGCAACCGCCTCAGCCTGGCTCCGCCGCGCAGCCCGCGCCTCCCGCAGATCAACCGCCGCCCCCGCCTGCGCCCAACGACGCGCGCGCGGCGTGCTCGGCGGCGATGAACGCCGATCCCGCGTTCGCGAAGTCGATCATCGCCACGGTCGATGCAAAATCCGACGCCAAGATTCTCGAGATGCATCAGCAGGCTGCCGGGCAGGTCGCCGAGAACCAGCGCCACGTGATCTACGCGTACGCCGCGATGTGGATCCTCGCCGCAGGCTTTGTCGCGTTCATGTGGTGGCGCCAGCAAGCGCTCAAGGCCGAGCTCGCGCAGCTGCGCCGCGATCTCGACGCCGCCGCAAAGGACAGCAAGTGACGTCGAGCCACATCCTGTTCATTCCGGGTGTGATGCTCGTCGGCATGTTCCTCGGGTTCATTCTCGGCGCGCGCGCCGCGCGCAATCAGTTCGATCTCCAGCGCAGGCGCGAGCAGGAGCGCGACGCCGCCCGCGCTGCACGGGCCGCGAAAAAGGCCAGCGACAAGTCCGAGACGTCAGAGAGCGCGTAACGCGGCCGCGAGCTCGGCCGCCGACTGCGTGCGTTCGCCGGGAAGCTTCGCGAGAGCACGCTGCGCGATCGCATCGAGCGCCGCATCGCCCAGCGGCGGCACCGTGTCCTCGACGACCGCGGCCATCGTCAGCCACGGTGGACCGCGATGAAACAGCCGCGCGCCGGCGACCAGCTCCCAGAGCACGACGCCGAGCGCGAACACGTCGGTCGCGCGCGTCCACGCTTCGCCGCGCACCTGCTCGGGCGCCATATACGCGTGCGTGCCGCGCACCGCACCCGCTTCGCCGATCTCACGCGCGACACCGAGATCGATCACGACGACGCGATCAGCGGCGAGCCAAGCTCGCCGCTGATCACCCTGATGACGCGGGGCCCCGGTCGGTCCGGTCTGGACCATTAGATTTCCGGGACAGACATCGCCGTGAACGAATCCCGCGTCGTGCAGATGTGCGACGCCATCGCACGCAGCCGCGACGAGCTGGATCACGCGCGCGTGTGGAATCACGATGTGTGCGGGAGTCGACGTCGGCTTCGTGGCGGGCGGCGACACGATCCGGCGCAAATCTTCACCCTCGATGAGCTCGAGCACGACATACGGAAGGCCCTCGACGTCGCCGGCTTCGAAGCCGTGCACGACGTTAGGGTGACGGGGCAGCGTCGTTGCCAGTCGTTGCTCGACGGAAAATTGCCGAGTCGCTTCTTCGATGCGGGCAAGGTGCGTGTGCAGGCGCTTGAGCGCAGCGACGGTGCCGTCGCGCCGCGCGCGCCACACTTCGCCGAGCCCTCCGACGGCGACGAGTGCGTCGAGTTGCCAGCTGCCGAAGCTTCCCGACATGTGGGCACCACGCTAGCACAGCAAACCGTCGACGAACTTGATCCGATCCTCGTCGGTTCATACGATGGAGGGAGTGGGTGAGCGACTAGGGCGTTATCGCGTTCTCAAGCACCTCGCCTCGGGTGGCATGGCCGACGTTCTGCTCGGCCGCACCGATGGCATCGAGGGCTTCGAGCGCCACGTCGTGCTCAAGCGGATCAAGTCCGAGAACGCGAAGGACAAACGCTTCATCACGATGTTCCTCGATGAGGCGCGCGTCGCCGCCGGCCTGCATCACCAGAACATCGTGCAGGTCTACGACATCGGCGAGGACAACGGCGAGTACTTCTTCGCGATGGAGTACATCCATGGCGAAGATCTGCGCAAGCTGCTGTCGGCGGTGTCGAAGGCAAAGAGCCACATGCCGCTCGGGCTCGTCGTCGCGATCGTATCGGCGACTGCGTCGGGTCTGCATTACGCGCACGAGCGTCGCGACGCCAAGCAGAGGCCGCTCAACATCGTGCATCGCGATGTGTCGCCGTCGAATATCCTGATCGGCTACGACGGCGCGGTGAAGGTCGTCGACTTCGGCATCGCGAAAGCGGCGATGCGCAAGGTCGAGACCCGGTCGGGCAGCCTCAAAGGCAAGGTCTCGTATATGTCGCCCGAGCAGTGCAAGGGCGAGGACATCGATCGACGCAGCGACGTCTACGCGCTCGGCGTGTTGCTCTACGAGCTCGCGACGACAACGCGGCTATTCAAAGGCGACAACGACTACCTCGTGATGGACGCGATCGTGAACGGCAAGATTCCGCTGCCGCGCGTGCGCCGTCCCGATCTGCCGAACGACCTGTCGTCGATCATCATGAAGGCGGTCTCGGTCGAGCAGCATCGCCGGTTCAAAGACGCCGACGAGCTGCGCGTCGCGCTCGATCAGTTCGCGGTCAGAAACGGCCTCACGGCATCGACGGCGGCACTCGCGAACTACATGCGCAAGATGTTCGGCGGCGAGCGGCCGGAGCCGTGGCTCGAGCTCGCCGACGGGCAGCCGAACATCGATGTCGAGGCGCCGACGCAAGCCGCGCGCTCGAGCTGGACCGAGCTCGCGAAGGACGCGTTCGCCGAGGACGCGACCCAGGATCAGCTCGACAGTCAGCGCACGAGCAGCAAACCGGGCACCAGCAGCAAACCGGGCACGAGCAGCAAGCCGGGCACGAGCAGCAAACCGGGCACCGACAGCAAGCGACTCACACGGCGCAGCGCTGTCTCCGATGCGGCGGCGGTCGCCGACACGATCGCGCCGCCGATCGCGGATCCGAGCGAGCCGGCGATTCCGACACGCGAGACGCGCACGAGTATGAAGATGGGTTGGGAATCGCAGGGTCCGTTTCCAATCTCTGCGCGCAACAAGGTGATCTGGCTGAGCGTGCCGATCGTCCTGCTCGTCGGGCTTGGACTGTGGCGCGTCACGCGCAGCGACGATGCACCGGCGAAACCGGTCGCGGCAGCGGTGACACCCGCACCGGCGCCCGTCGTGACGCCCGCGCCGGCGCCCGCGCCCGTCGTCACGCCACTGCCTGCCGAGATTCCTCCCGTGCGTGTCGCCGGTGCGCTCGTCCCTGCAGAGCCCGTCGCGCCGCCGCCGACCGTCGAGCCGGCACCCGACATGAAGAAGGCCGCCGTGAAGAAGGCGCCTGCCAAGGTCGCGGCACCGGCGAAGGCTGCGCCGCCAGCGAAGATCGCGCCCGCACCGACTGCGCTTGCACCCGTCGCGGTGGTCACGCCGACGCCGGCACCTGCGCCGCCGGTCATCGCGCAGCCGCCACCTGCGCCGGCGCCGCCGCCCGAGCCGCCAAAGGAAGTCGAGGTCCCGATGGCGACGCTGTCGAACGCGATGGTGTCTGCGATCGCTTCCGATCATTCGCGCCAGCTGTCGCAATGCGAAGGTTCCGCAACCCTGCAAGGCGATGTCGCTGTCACGTTCCAGATCGACGGCACTGGCAAGGTCGTGAAGAGCCAGCTGTCGTCGAGCATCAAGAACCCGAAGGTCGCGGGCTGCATTCTGAAGGCGGTCCAGAGCTGGAAGTTCCCTCGGCCTCCGTCGGGATCCGCGAAGGGCGTCTACAGCATCTCGTATCAGTGAGCTAGAGTGCCCGGCGATGGCACTCGACCTCAGCTTCACTGAAGAGCAGGACGCCCTGGTTCAAACCGCGCGCGAGTTCACGCGCCGAGAGATCGTGCCCAAGGCCGGTCACTTCGACGAGAGCGGCGAGTTTCCGCGCGAGATCCTCAAGCGCGCGTGGGAAGCGGGTCTGATGAACATCGAGATCCCCGACACGTACGGCGGGCTTGGCGGCAGCTGCCTCGACAACTGCCTCGTGCAAGAAGAAGTGTCGTTCGGCTGCAGCGGCATCAACACGTCGATGGCCGCGAACTCGCTCGGCGCGACGCCGCTGCTTGTCGCCGGCACCGACGAGCAGAAGAAGAAGTATCTGACGCGGCTAACGTCGGAGTACACGTTCTGCGCGTACTGCTGCAGCGAGCCCGACGCGGGCAGCGACGTCGCAGGCATGCGCACGCGCGTGACCAAGCACGGCGATGACTACGTGCTCAACGGCCAGAAGCGCTGGATCACGAACGGTGGCGTCGCGAGCTGGTACACGGTGTTCGCGACGTTCGATCCGGCGATGAAGCACAAGGGCATCGCGTGCTTCGTCGTCGATGCGAACACGCCGGGCGTCAAGGCGGGCCGCAAAGAGAACAAGATGGGCCAACGCGCGTCGAACACGACCGACGTGATCTTCGAGGACGTCAAGCTGCCGAAGACCGCGCTCGTCGGCACCGAAGATGGTGGCTTCAAGGTCGCGATGAAGACGTTCGACAAGTCGCGGCCGTGGATCGCCGCAACCGCAGCGGGCGTGATCCGCCGCGCGCTCGAGGAGAGCCGCGCGTACTCGCTCGAGCGCAAGACGTTCGGCGTGCCGATCGCGCAGCACCAGGCCGTACAGTTCATGCTCGCCGAGATGGCGATCGCGTACGAGTCGACGCGACTGCTCACGCACAAGGCGGCGTGGATGGTCGACAAGGGCGATCTGTCGAGCATCGTGTCGGCCTATGCGAAGGCCTACGGCGCCGACGCCGCGATGCGTTGCACCACCGACGCGGTGCAAATCTTCGGTGGGTACGGTTACACGAAAGAGTATCCGGTCGAGAAATTGATGCGCGATGCCAAGCTCCTGCAGATCTACGAGGGGACCTCGCAGATTCAGCGGATCGTGATCGCGCGCAACGTGCTCGGCGGCAAGTGAGGCCAAGGGAAAGCCGCGCGGTCCGAGTCCTCGAGGATCGCGTGCTCCTTGGGCCGAACGCGTCCCCACGGGGCAAGTAACGCGAGATAATGGCCGCGGATGCGTTGGCTCCTCGCGGTCGCGCTCGTGGGCTGCATCGACTCTGATCTCGTCGAGTGTCCCGACGGCTTGCTATGCCCGCGCGGCACCGCGTGCGACGTCGCGCATCGCAGCTGCGTCGCGCCCGATCAGCTGACCGCGTGTGAAGGACTCGCCGAGCTCACATCGTGTCAGGCGACCGGTGTCGAAATGGGCCGCTGCTTCGACGGCGTGTGTTTGCCGGCGGGCTGCGGCAACGGATTCACCGAGCCCGGCGAGCGCTGCGACGACGCGAACACGCGCAGCGGCGATGGCTGCTCCGCCGACTGCGTGTCGCGCGAGATCTGCGGCGACGGGTTCGCCGATGCCACGCGCGGCGAGCAATGCGACGACGGCAACACGCGCGGCCGCGACGGCTGCACGAACGGCTGCACGCGCGAGCTCCCGCTGTGGCGCTCGCACCTCGCCCCGGTGCCGACCCCGCGCTTCGATGCTGCGGCTGCATACGATCCACTCGCTGCAAGCATCCTCGTGTTCGGCGGCGTCGATACAACTGGCATGACGGTCGCCGAGACGTGGGCACTCAACGAGTTCGGCTGGTCGGCCTTGTTCACCGGTGTTCCGGTTCGTCGCTCGACACCGGCGATCGCGTATGACCCGGCCCATCACCGCGTCGTGATGTTCGGTGGCTTCTCGGGCAGCGCGCAGGGCGTGCTCCTCAACGATACGTGGGAGTGGAACGGCGCGACGTGGGTGCGCCGGACTTCGACGGTGGTACCTGCGGCGCGGACGAACGCCGGGATGGCGTGGGATGGCTCGCGGTTGATCCTGTTCGGCGGATCGCAGCTGAATGTGCGGCTCGCCGATACGTGGGCGTGGGACGGCACCGCGTGGACGCGGCTCACGCCTGCCGCCGCGCCGTCTCCTCGCGAAGGCCATGCGATGGTGTTCGACGCCAAGTACAACCGGCTCGTCCTGTTCGGTGGTCGGTCGCCGACCGCGCTCAACGACACGTGGCTATTCGACGGCACCAGCTGGACCGAGCTTCCGGGTATCGGGGTGCCGCCGTCGACGATGAAGTGGGCGGGGCTCGCCTACGATGCCAAGCGCGAGGTCGTCGTGCTGTCGGGTGTCGCAGCCGGGACCCAGAACAACGAGGTCTGGGAGCTCAACGGCGCGCAATGGACGCAGAAGCCCGCCGGCACGACGCCGGCGATCAGCGGCGGTGCAGCGATCGCGTACGACGAACGGAGTCAGCTCGTCGTGCAGTACAGCGGCGAGATGATCAACGGCGAGATCAGCAACGAAGTCTGGGACTGGGATGGCGTGAGCTGGCGGCGACGCGTTGCTCCGCAGCTGCCGTCGGTGCGGTCGGTCTGCGCGCTTGCGAGCGATCCGGCGCGCGGCCGTGTCGTGTTGTTCGGCGGACAAGGCCCGACGGTGCCGCTCGGCGACACGTGGGAATGGGATGGTCGCGGTTGGAAGAGATACCCGGGCAGCTCGCCACCGCTGCGCGCGGGCAGCGCGCTCGCGTACGACGGCGGCGAGGTCGTGTTGTTCGGCGGCGCCGGTGCGACGATCTACGGAGACACGTGGCGGTTCGACGGTGCGCGGTGGCTCTCGGTGTCGTCGACGGGACCATCGCCTCGCTACGGACACGGCATGACCTACGACCGCACGCGCAACCGCGTGGTGTTGTTCGGCGGCGCAGACGGCACGGGTGTGTTCAACGACACGTGGCTGTGGGACGGCACGCTGTGGACGCAGCTCCAGACCGTCGGTGCGCCAGCGCGGCGGGTATTCACGAAGCTCGCCTACGACATCAAACGCGATCGCGTCGTGCTCTACGGTGGCCTCGCGGAGGACGGCACCACGCAGCTCCCCGATACGTGGGAGCTCGAGGGCAACAACTGGACCGAGCGCACCTCGCCCGTGATGCCGGAAGAGCGCCTCGGGTATTCGCTCGTCTACGACCGGATGCGCGAGCGCGTGATGTTGTTCGGCGGTCTGGTGTCGAGCTTCTCGCTGTGGGAGTGGGACGGTACCGAGTGGACGCAGCCCGAAGTGATGCTGACGCCGCTGCTCACCGTGAATGCGTGCTCGACGTACGACGACGCGCGCGGCGAGATCGTGTCGTTCGGCGGCGAGCAGTTCACGCTGCAACAGACGACGTCGACCGGTAGCTACCGCGGCGATCGCGACGAGGTGTGCCGCGCCGGCATCGACCTCGACGGCGACACGTACGCCGGCTGCGCCGACGACGATTGTCGCATGGTGTGTGCGCCGCTGTGCTGGGACGACCCCGCATGCACGACCGCTCCGCGCTGTGGAGACGGGACGTGCAGCACGCTCGAAGCGGCGGCCGGCGCTGCGTGCACCGACGATTGCCCGTGACGCGATGAGGATCTGGTCGGCGCGTGCGCGGCTGGTTAGAATGAAGGCATGCCGACCTGCCGCGAGTGCAACGACGAAGTCGACAAGCTGGTGAGCGTCAAGGTCGCGGGCAAGGCCCGCAAGGTATGTGCGGATTGCGCCGATCGACTGCGCGAGGAAGGCGAGATCGCCGAAGCGAGCGAGGGCGTGATTCAAGGCATGATGGGCTTCAAAGGTAGACGCTAAGCGTCGCCTTTGACCGTCACCGCCTGACACGCCTTCGCGAATGCGTCGGCCGCGGCCGCGACTTCCTTCTCGAGGTGCGCGCTGCACGTGTAGTACTTGCGTGCGCCGTCGGCCCACCACGCGTAGGTGACGTAAACCGAGTCGTCCATCTGCGCGACCATCAGGTGGCTGGTCTTGTTCGACTCATCTTTGACGATCTTCCAGCCCTCGCCGCGAAACTGCGCGAAGCTCGCTTTCTCGGAGACCTTCGCCCAGTCTTTCGACTCGCACACGCCGTCGCAGTTGCTGCCGACTTTGAACGACGTCATGAAGCCGAGGTCGGGCTCGCTCGGCGGCTTGACGCTCGCGAACGACTTCATGTCTTGCTCCCAACCCTTGGGCGCGGCGAGCGTGTACGTCGTCTTCGAACGCTTGCCGCGCTCTTCGATGATGTCGCGCTGCTCGAACGCGAGCTTGTCCTTGAGCTCGGCGGGCACGAGCGCGTTGACGCCACTGACATCGAGCTTGGCGGCGGGGGCAGGGGCGGAACCGGACTTGCTGCACGCGGCAGCGACGACGAGGAGCATGAGTTTCTTCATGCCGGCCGCTATTCCACGCGGCGTGCCTGCGCAAGTGGGCAATCGCTCGTCGCCGGCGCTGCCAATCATGGCAACGCTGCCAGCGCTGGCACTATCGATGGTCGCGAACCCTGACGCCGCCTTGCACGCGTGCCGTCGCCGGCTGCCACGTGCCGTGGTTCCAGTGCCGGCGGCCGTTGTTGGTGGTCCAGCTGCCCTGCACGTAGACATGACCGGGGCGCTCCGTTTCCCAGCGGCCAGGCGTCCAGTAGTAGCCGCCGCCGCGATCCTCGTAATAGCCGTCGACGTAGACGTAGCCGTGGCGCGGCGCCGCCCAGTGACCGTCGATCCACACGTACTGATTGCCGCGCAGCTCCCAGCTCGGTTGCACCCAGTAGTGGCCGGCGCGCTCGGCTTGGTAAAAGCCGTTGGTCCACACGTATCCGTTGCCGTTCCAGCGGTGATAGCCGTTGACCCAGACGTAGCCGGGACGGTGATAGCCGTAATAGCCAACCTCGACGGTGGCGGGCGGCGGCGTCGATACGCTGACCGAATTCGCGACCACGGCGACGGCGACACCGGTGACGAGCATGCTCGCGACCGGGTTCACGCGACCGTGCGTACGCACGACGCAACCCGACACCAACGTGGACAGTAGTAGAGCGATCGCGAGCCTGCGCATTCGTCGAGCTTGCCACGATGTCATAGGCGTTTGGCAGGCTCCCTCGGTGCTGACCGAGACCGAAATCACCCCCAAGCCCATCGCGCCGTCCGCCGTGCCACCTCTTGCCAGCGGTTCAGGCCCGACGCGAGCCGCGGGCGCCGCGCCCGACGGCACATCCTCCCGGCCGCACGCGGCCGGGTGGGGCAACATGTTCATCGGCATCGCCGGGATGATCGGCGCGGGCAAGTCCACGCTCGCCACCGAGCTCGGCCAGCACCTCGGCATCGACTGCTACTACGAGCCGGTCGCCGACAACGAGTACCTCACGGACTTCTACAGGGACACCGCGCGCTACTCGTTCGCGATGCAGGTGTATTTGTTGAACCGCCGCTTCCAGCAGCACCAAGAGATCATCTGGCGCGGCAAGAGCGCGGTCCAAGACCGCACGATTTACGAGGACTCGATCTTCGCCAAGATGCTCGCGAAGACGGGCCTGATGGACGAGCGCGACTACCGCACGTACGTCGAGCTGTTCCGCAACATGAGCAACTTCATGTGCAAGCCGAGCGTGATCATCTTTCTCGACGTCTCGCCCGAAGCATCGGCGGACCGCATCCGCATGCGCTCGCGTGACGTCGAGGCGAAGATCGAGCTCGGCTACCTGCAGGCGCTCTACGAGGGCTACCAGGAATTCATCGCGAGCATCTCCAAGGTGATTCCGGTGATCCGCGTCGATTACGAGCGGTTCGCTACGGCCGAAGAAATGGCCGAGGTGATCAAGCGCGAGTACCTCGACGCGTCGTTCCTGCGCCAGGTCACGCGATTCGATCCCGCTCGCTAGTGACGGCGCCCGTACGCGATCCGGCGCGAGTTATGCTGGTCGCGTGAAGCGGTGGCCCGAAATCCGAGCCGGCATGATCGCGCTCGCGATCTTCTTCGGGCTCGTCGACGGCTGCCCGCTGCCGCCGCCCGACAAGACGCCCGCATGGGAGCAGGGCTTCGTCGAGCCGATCCGCGACGTCCAGCGCGTCGTGTTGACGCCGGTCGCGTGGGTGCGGCCGAAGCTACGCATCGCGCAGCGCTGGGCGCTGTATCAGTCGCCAGGTGTGGATCGCTATCGGCTGTGGGTCGAGGGCCAAGACATCCAGGGCCGCTGGAAGATCTTATTTCGCGCGTCGGATGCCGCGCACACCGACGACGCGCAGGTGATCGATTCGCCACGCGTGCGCGGTGCGTGGGATCCGACCGACGTGCCACCGCAGCAGTACTCGCAGTTCGCACGTTGGTTGACGGCGCGCGTGCTCGAGCGCCATCCCGAGCTGGTCGGCGCGCGCGTGCGGCTCGAGAAGGTGCGCATCACGACGGACGGATTCGCGCCCACAGGTCAGTTCGTGCAGCCGCACGTGCGGCTCCGGGATGGTCCGCCGTGAAGCCGACGCCAAGTCATGTGGCGCGCGGGTCGGCGAATCATCCGGCGCCGTGCGTGCCGGCGCGCGTACCCACGTGGGTCGCGATGACTCGGCTCGCAGCGCGCGTGCCCACGTGGGTCGCGACGACTCGGCTCGCGGCGTCCACGTGGGTCGTGATCACTCGGCTGGCGGTGCGCATACCCACGTGGGTCGTGATGACTCCGCTGGCGGCGCGCATACCCACGTGGGTGGCCGGAGGCCCTCGATGACCTGGCTCGCGCGGGCATGGCGCGCGTGGGTTGCGCTGATGGATCGCCGCGAGCCGGCGACCGCGCTCGCGCTCGTGCGCATCTGCGTCGCGCTCGTGCTGCTCGTCGACTTCGCGTGGCTCGCGCACACCGGCATGATCGACGCACTGTGGTCGCCGCTACCGGCCGGCTACGCGACGGCGCACGCGGGTTGGCTGGATGCGCTCGGCATCAGCCCGTTCGGCTTGTGGATGATCGCGATGATCGCGATCGCATGCATCCTCGTCGGTGCGGCGACGCGTGTCGCGTGCGTAGTGTTCGTGTTCGTGTCGGCGCAGCAGGCGGCGCTCGCACCCGACAGCGAGAGCGGCGTCGACATGCTGTTCCGGATCGTGCTGCTGATCCTCGCGCTGTCGCGGTGCAACGCGCGCTGGTCGGTCGACGCCGTCGTGATGCGTCGGCTCGGCAAACCGATGCCCGCGCTCGTGCCGGCGTGGCCGCGGTATTTGATGTCGTTTCAGCTGCTGTGGGTGTACTTCTCGGGCGGCCAGAACAAGTCGAGCCACGACTGGGGCCCGTTCGGCGGGTTTTCCGCGCTCGGCCAGGCGCTGCTCGATCCGCACAACGGCCGGCTCGATCCCGACGTGATCGGCGCGCTCTATCCGCTGACCCGCGTCGCGACCGCGCTCACGATCGCGTTCGAGCTGACCGCGCTGCTCTATCTGCTGTGGCTGTACTACGCCGCGACGCCCGACAAGCCGGGCCGGCTGCGCCGGTTCGCGAACCGCGCGCGGCTGCGCTGGATCTGGTTTGGGCTCTATGTCGCGTTCGAGATCGGCATCGCCGTCGGGCTCAAGCTCGGCTCGTTCCCGTACGGCATGCTCGCGCTGTGGTCCGTGCTGCTGCTGCCCGACGAGCTCGAGCGACTCGTCGCGCGGTTGCGTCAGCGCTTGAAGATGCCGGCGCCCGCGAACTGAGCTTCGTCGCCGAGCTGATCGCAGATGCGCAGCAGCTGGTTGTACTTCGCGATGCGATCGCTGCGCGACGCCGAGCCGGTCTTGATCTGGCCCGCGTTGGTGCCGACTGCGAGGTCGGCGATGAAGCTGTCCTCGCTCTCGCCCGAACGGTGCGAGATGATCGCGGTGTAGCCGTTGTGCTGCGCGGTGCGGACCGCGTCGAGCGTCTCGGTGAGCGTGCCGATCTGGTTGACCTTGACGAGGATCGAGTTCGCGATGCCGTTGTCGATGCCGCGCTTGAGGCGGGCGGTCTGCGTGACAAACAGGTCGTCACCCACGAGCTGGACCTTGCCGTCGAGCCGATCGGTGAGGTCCTTCCAGCCGTCCCAGTCGTTCTCGGCGAGGCCATCTTCGACCGAGACGAGCGGGTATTTTTCGGCCCACTGCGCATAGATGTTGATCAGGTCGGCCGCTTTACGCTGCTTGCCTTCCCACGTGTAGGCGCCGGTCTTCTTGTCGTAGAGCTCGCTCGCCGCGACATCGAGCGCGAGGAAGATCTGCTTGCCCGGCTCGTAGTTCGCTTTGTCGATCGCCTCGAGCACGAGCTGCAGTGCTTCCTCGCCGGAATCGAGGCTGGGCGCGAAGCCGCCTTCGTCGCCGACGTTCGTCGCCTTGCCGCGCGAGGACAGTAGCTTCTTGAGGTTGTGGAACACCTCGACGCCGGCGCGCAGCGCGTCCTCGAACCGATCGAAGCCCGCCGGCACGATCATGAATTCCTGGATGTCGAGGTTGTTGTCGGCGTGCGCGCCGCCATTGATGATATTCATCAGCGGCACGGGCAGGGTGACGGCGCCGACGCCACCGAGGTAGCGGAAGAGCGGCAGCTCGTGCGCCATCGACGCGGCGCGCGCGACGGCCATCGACACGGCGAGGATCGAGTTCGCGCCGAGGTGCGACTTCATCGGCGTGCCGTCGAGCTGAATCAGCGCGCGGTCGACGGAGGCCTGGTCGCTCGCGTCCATGCCGATCAGCGTCGGCGCGATGGCGTCGCGCACGTGATCGACGGCTTTGGTCACGCCCTTGCCGAGGTAGCGCTTGGCGTCGCCGTCGCGCAGCTCGAGCGCTTCGTGCTCGCCCGTCGAGGCGCCCGACGGAACGATCGCGCGGCCGAGCACCCCACCGTCGAGACCGACCTCCGCTTCGACGGTCGGGTTACCACGAGAATCCAAAACTTCGCGCGCGTGCAGCCAGACGATCTCGGTCATGCCGCGGAAGTTACACCGAGCATGCGCGTGTCGAAAGCACCGCAGCGACGATCAAGCCCGTGATGATGACAGACATCAGTGCCGTCATCAGAATCGTGAGCGTGGCTTGGCGTTCGTCGTTTTCATAATGGTCTATGGCCATATTGAAACTTTGGTCGCCATCTCGCGACCCGCCAAGCGAGCGCTCCCGCACATCAGCGTGATATGTAGCGCGCATGAGACACGCAGCGATTCTCGTCGTCGCGCTCGTCATGGCCGGCTGCCCGCGGGGCGGTGGTGACACGACGCCCGCTCGCGTGCTGACGCCCAAAGAGGTCGTCTCCGCCGCGCGGGCGACGATCGAACAGTGGCGCCAGGCCTACGAAGTGCGCAGCCTCGACGCGCTCGCGAAGCTGTACGCGCAGAACATCGACCTCGTCGTCGTCGAGGACGGCGTGCCGCTCGTCGGCTGGACCTCGGTCGAGGGCATGTTCAAGGACCGGCTCGTTCGCTACAAGCAGATCACGGTGCGGCTCAAGGACATTCAGGTTCAGTCGCTCAGCGCGAACGCGGCCACCGCCACGGCGGCGATGACGCGCGAGCAGGGCGATGGCATCACCACGGTCACCGAGCAGGGTGCGCTGACGATCGTGCTGCGCAAGGACGGCGAGCAGTGGCTGATCGTCAGCGAGCACTACTCGTACAAGCGAGGCGGTTAGGTGACGCGCACCATCGGTGTCGCGCTGCTCGGGCTCGGCAACGTCGGCGGAGGCGTGGTCAAGCTGCTCGAAGACAACGCCGAGGCGATCGAGGCCCGGCTCGGCGCGCGCATCGCGGTGCGTGCGATCGTGGTTCGCGATCCGGACAAAGCGGGTCGCGTGGTCAACGTCGATCGTGCGCTGCTGTCGACCGATGTCGATCGCGTGGTCGCGCGTCCCGACGTCGACATCGTGTGCGAGCTCATCGGCGGCACGGGCGAAGCCAAGCGGGTCGTGCTCGCGGCGATCGCGAGCGGCAAGCAGGTCGTCACCGCGAACAAGGCGCTGCTCGCCGAGCACGGTGCCGAGGTGTTCGGCGCGGCCGAGGCGAAGGGCGTCGATGTCTATTACGAAGCGGCGGTGTGCGGCGGCGTGCCGATCATCCGCGTGCTGCGCGAAGGTCTCGCGAGCGATCGCGTCGAGGCGCTGTGGGGCATCGTCAACGGCACGTCGAACTACATCCTGTCGACGATGACCGAGACGCGCCGGCCGTTCGCCGACATTTTGCGCGACGCACAGCAGCTCGGTTACGCGGAAGCCGATCCGACGCTCGATATCGGCGGCGGCGACGCCGCGCACAAGCTCGCGATCCTGGTCTCGCTGTGCTTCGGCACGAGCGTCGACGTCAACGCGATCGCCAAGGACGGCATCGACATCGTCGAGCCGATCGATCTCGCGTACGCCGAGAAGTTCGGCTACGTGATCAAGCCGCTCGTGATCGCGCGCGATCACGGCGAGGCGATCGAAGCGCGCGTGCATCCCGCGCTCGTGCCGCACAACTGGCTGCTCGCCGACGTCTCGGGCGCGAAGAACGCGGTCTACGTGCAGAGCTACGCGCTCGGCCCGTCGATGTATTACGGCGCCGGCGCGGGCATGCTGCCGACGGCGATGTCGGTCGTCAGCGACATCATCGAGATCGGCCGCAACATCTTCGCGCGGGCCGCCGGCGGTGCGCGTCCACAACGCCCGCGTCCTGCGGTCGCGCGTCCGCTCCTGCCGCTCGCCGACGTGCGCGCGAAGTACTACCTGCGGTTCGGCGTCGTCGATCAGCCGGGCGTGCTCGGCCAGCTGATGACGGTGCTCGGTGCTCATCACGTGTCGATCGAGCAGGTCGTGCAGGACGCGAAGTCCGCCGACCCGGTCTCCGTCGTCGTCGTCACGCACGAAGCGCGCGAGGGCGACATCCGCCTCGCGCTCGCCGAGATCGATCGCCTCGCGGTCGTGAAGACTCCGGCGCGCGTCATCAGAATTGCCGGGTCATGAAGCACCGCTACGAGTACCAGATCATCTTCGGCGACACCGATCAGATGGGTGTCGTCTATTACGCGAACTACCTGCGCTTCTTCGAGGGCGCGCGTGCCTCGTACTGGCGCGCGCTCGGTCGCAGCTACAAGGACCTCGAGCAGGCGCAGGTCGCGATGCCGGTGATCGAGGCGCACTGCAGCTACAAACGGCCCGCCTACTACGAGGACGTGATCGCCGTCGAGACGCACGTCAGCGAGCTGCGCGCGGCGTCGCTGCGCTTTGCGTACAACGTGTGGCGCGGCCACGAGCTGCTCGCCGAAGGCTACACGCGCCACGCCGTGATCGGCCCGAACGGCCGGCCGCGCGCGCTGCCCGACTTCATGCGCGAGCTCGTGTCTACTCGGGCATCGTGATCGAGAGCGGCGGTGCGACGTACAGTGTCAGCTGGTCGCTGTTCGTCGTCCAGCGATACGGCGTGACGTGGCAGACCGTGCCGGTCTTGCATGCATTCGGCGATGCATTACCGACCCGCACGGTCCCGGTATAGCCCGCGGCCCGCGCACGCTTGGTCGCTTCCTCCACGGTGAGGCCGGTCAGATCCGGCGGGTCTCCGCGCGTCGAGCCACGCTCGGGTTGGCAGTAGCGCAGGGTGACGTGCAGCGTCGCGCGAGTTTGCTGACCGCCGCCCGGGTTCTGCTGGCAGACCGTCGCGACGTTGAAATCGACGGTCCCCGGATCGTTGTAGAGCTTGATCTCGCCGGTCACGCCCGCTGCGCGCAGCGCGGCCTCGGCGTCCGCCTGTTTCTTGCCGACGGTGTCGGGCACCGTGATGATGGCCGAGCTCGACGCACCGCTCGCGCGATCATCTGTGCGCGCCGCGGCGGGGGACGATGGCGTCGACGCGGTTTCGGCGGGAGACGATGGCGTCGGGTTTGGAGCGGTCGACGTCGCCGTAGTTGCGGTTCCATACGTTTGCGCCTGGCAACCGATCGCGAGCACGAGGAGCAGTCGTGTCATGCCCGAACGCTATGTGACGCGACCCACCTGGTCAACGGAGACCGGACTCCTGCGACCCAACCACGGCCGAACGTGCGGGCGGGTGATACGATAGGTCTGATGTGGTGCCGGGGCTTGGCGGTGACCGCGCTTGTCCTGCTGGCGAGCTGCGATGTCGTGTTTCGTCTCGACGATGTGCGTAC
>DATDCH010000501.1:0-18788 GCA_036524455.1 Kofleriaceae bacterium
CCAATTTATTCGTTGGGAGAATTCGAGCGCTGCATCATCACCGACTGGCGGCTGCAACCCACCGAGCGCGCATTCGATCGTCGCAACGAAGAGCTCGTCAAGCTCGCGGAACGTCATCCAGGGGCGTGTGCCTATCTCGAGATGATCGAGCCAAGCTCCAAGCCACCACCCGCGCCGCTTCGGAAGCACGGCATGGAGGTTTTTCGCAAGCTCGGGCTGAACCTGACATGCGTCGCGGTCGTGGTGCACGGAACCGAAATGCGCGCAGCGCTCGTTCGCGCAGTGCTGACCGGGATGACGTTCCTCATCCCGCAATTCCAGCCGGCTCGCGTGTTCAAAGAGAGCGAAGCTGCAGCCAAGTGGCTCCGACCTCGCCTCGGCATGGATGCCGAGTTCGATCGCCGGTTTGTCGGTGCTGCCGAGTTTCTGCGTCCGCCACAACCGGCCGCGCGGACCGCGTAGTGCAACGAGCAGTCAATTCGCGAGCGCTAGCCCTTGCCCCACCGAAGGACCAGCGAAGACCAAGTCTCCCCGAGTCCGCCGGAGAACGTCGTCACGACGTCGCCGTCGCGGAGCATGCCTTCGCGTTCCGCGACCGCAAAGACGAGCGGTAGGTTTGCCCCCATCAAGCTTCCGGCCCACGCGAACGTATCGACGCTCCGCGCGCGACCGAGCTCGGCAAACTCTTGCGTGATTTGCCGGATCCACGCGGTCCCTTGGTGGCATGCGTAGAAATCAACATCTGCCTTCGTCATCCCTGCGTCAGCTAGGGCCTCTTCGAGGCACTCCTTCGCGTGGTCTGCGACGGTCAGGATGAGACCACGACCGAGCTCGGCATCCTCCACGTAGAACACGTTCCGACCCTCGTCGTGCCAACGCTTTCCAGGAACGCCGATCACGACACCACGATGGCTCGTTCCGTCCGTGTGGTGAGAGCGACCGAGCACGCCGTATCCGTCGGCAACCGGGCCCACAACCACGGCCACTGCGCCATCACCAAACAACGCCGAGCCGGGTTGCTGTGACGGCACCACGCGAGATCCAAGCGACGAACCGACGAGCAGCCCGTAGCGATATTGCCCACTCGAAATCAGTTTCTCTGCGAGATTGAGCTGGAGCGCGAACGAATTGCATGCACCCTCGACGGCGAGTGACAGACATCGTTCTGGAAGGCCGAGTTGCTTGTGCACAGCACATGCGTTCGGTGTGAGTAAGTAGTCCGGCACGGCGCTATACGACAGCAGGAAACCAATTTCGTTCGCGTCGATCCCGGCGCGGGCGATCGCATCGCGCGCAGCCCGAACTTCGAGCTGTGAGGCGACGACGTCGTCAGGTGCGACGCGGCGCTCACGCGAGCCTTGAAATGGATCATCCTTCAGCGCTGTGAGCGCCTCGATGACGCGGGAGATCCCGGGCAGCGGTGGAAGCTCCGGCCCGTCGCCTTGCCGCTCGACCCAGCTCGACTGAGAGGGGACCGTGTGCCCCTTTTTCTTCTCGCGCCATTGCTCGACGAGGGTCGCTGGCCACCAATCGTTGCCGCGTACTTGCTCGGGCAGGTAAATCCCGACGCCATGAATTCCGACTGGTGCCATGAGCGTACTTCCCTTCAGTTGACGATGCGCAGGCGCGGCCATGGGGTCGGCTCGACGGTAACCGGCGGCTGCGGCGTGACCTTCGGCTTGGACGCCATCGTCGCAACACGATCGACCTTCGGCATCAAGACGTCCGGATCGATCCGCACGTCGATGACGACCGGGCCCGGCGCCGCGAGCAGCAGCGGATCGAGCTGGTTCCTGCCATCGACCTTCATCGTCATCGCACCGAGGCCGCGGGCGATCGAGCAGATGTCGAGCGGTCCCGTCGAGTAGCGCGGGCGGCGGCCGTAGACGTTTTGGTGACCGTTCTCGACCATGCCCAGCCGCTCGTCGTTGAACACGAACACGCGGATCGGCAGCTGTTCTTGTACTGCGGTCGCGATCTCGAACGCGTTCATCGCGAAGCAACCATCACCGCAGATCGCGGCGACACTGCGGTCGGGATGCGCGAGCTGTGCGCCGATCGCCGCGCCGATCGACTGGCCCATCGAACCGAGGCCGGTCATCACGATGAACGCGTCGGGCTGCGTGGTCTCGAGGTACTGGATCGCGTAGAGGAAGTGCTCGCCGGAGTCGACCGTGTAGATCGTGTCGGCCGGCAGCATGCGCTGTAGCTCGTGGATCGCGTCCTGCGGCGCGATGCGATCCGGCTTCGTCGACGACGGGATCGCGTAGCGTTCGACACCCTTCGGTAGCGGGCGCTTGACCGGCTTGAAGTCCTGGCGGCGATCTGCGAGACCTCCGAGCAGCTCGGAGGCCGACGCGACGACCGCGTGCGTGGGCGAGTAGCTCTTGCCGAGCTGGCGCGCGTCGATGTCGACATGGATGAGTGCGCGCGACGCTTGCAGCGCGGGGGCGAAGCCGTCGGTCGACACGTCGCCGAGGCTGGTGCCGATCGCGAGCACGACGTCGACACCGCTGTCGAGGTAGCCGCGCGCGGAGCGGTGGCCGCCCAGGCCGAGCACACCGAGCGAGAGCGGATGAGTCTCGGAGAACACGCCCTTGGCCTTCGGAGTGGTGACGACCGGGCACGAGAAGCGTTCTGCAACCTCGCGCAAGCGGGCCGGTGCACCGTAGCCGCGCACGCCGCTGCCGGCGAGGATGAGCGGGCGCTCGGCGCACAGCAGGAGCTCGGCGATCTCGTCGAGCGTCTCGCCGGCGACGACGTTGCCCATCGTGACCGAGTCGCCCGTGCGCGGCGCGGTGACATTTGCGCTCATGATGTCGATCGGCAGCGTGAGCACGACCGGCCCTTTGCGGCCCGAGAGCGCGGTCGCGATCGCGCGGCGAAGCATGTGCGGCAGTGCCGATGGCGATGCGATCTCGGCGGCCATCTTCGAGATGTGACGCGCCATCTCGACGATCTGCAGACCGTGCGACGAGCTGTCTTGCAACACGCCGCGGCCTTGCGCGCCGCGCGGCACGTCACCGACGAGGAGCAGCAGCGGGAGGCTATCGCACCACGCCGAGGCTAGACCGGTCATCGCGTTGAGCGCGCCGGGACCCGACGTGACGGCAACGACGCCGAGCTTCCCGGTCGTCTGCGCGTAGCCCGCGGCAGCGAACATCGCGCCCGCCTCGTGCTTGGTGGTGATGACGCGGATCTCGTTGTCGAGTAGCGCGTCGTGGACGGGCGAGATTGCGCCGCCCGGAAGGCCGAAGACGACGTCCACGCCAGCGTCGGACAGCATCGATACGAGCAGGTCGGCTCCCCGTGTCGCTTGCGCCATCGCTGGCTCTTCGGCCACGCGCGAGGCCTGTTGCGGCGGGACCAACGTACTTAGGTCGAATGGTTTGTGGACCGCCCGCTCGGCACCCGCAGAGCGCCCGACCATCTCCAGCTCGCGAGTCATCGCGACGCTGGCGAGGATTACCTCGATGTTGCGGGTCGCCGGGTTGGCCTTCATCCGGCGACACGCCTCGATGCCGTCAAGGCCGGGCATGAATACGTCCATCACGACGATGTCGGGTTCGTGCGCGCCGACGACGAGCAGTGCGTCGATCGCGTTGCTCGCCGTCAGTAGCTGCAGACCGGGCAAACTACGCGCCGCGCGAAGGAGCGCTCGCAGCTGCAGCTCGTCATCGTCGACGACGAGAACGCGTAGCGGTTCACCGGCCATACGAAGGCGCGGCTTTCGAGGCTCCCACATCAGGCCGCTTATACAATGAGGCGGCAAATTAGAAACCAGATTGTGAGATGAGCCCGATGGACAGTCGCCGCGCGGATTCCCGGGATTCACCCGGTGATACGCGCGCTTAGGCTCACTACCCGGAGTATGGTTCCCCGTGGCCGCGGTCGTCACCGTTCAAGACCTCCACAAACGATTCGGCAACCGCCGGGTGCTGGCCGGGGTTTCGTTCGTCGTTCACGAGCGCGATCGGATCGGCCTGATCGGTGCCAACGGCGCTGGTAAGTCCACGCTTCTAAAGATGATGGTGCACGGTGCGGTCGGCACCTCGGACCCCGCGCTCGAGCCGGATGAGGGAATGATCACGTGGCGACGCGATCTCACGCTCGAGTACGTCGCGCAGGAACCGCAGCTCGTTCTCGACGAGAACGTCGCGACGGCGCTCAGCCGCGACCAGGTGCCCGCCCACGAAATGCACACGGTCGCCGCCGCACTGCAGCTGCCGCCGATGACCGCGCGCGTAGGTGAGCTCTCGATCGGCGAGCGCCGCCGCGTCGCGCTCGCGCATGCGCTGCTCGGCAAGCCCGAGGTGCTCGCGCTCGACGAACCGACGAACCACTTGGACGCGCGCACGATCGAGTGGCTCGAAGGCCGGCTCGCGGCGTGGCAAGGCGCGCTGATCGTGGTGACGCACGATCGCTATTTCTTGGATCGCGTCGCGACGCGGATCGTCGAGATCGATCGCGGCAAAGCGTACACGTACGAAGGTGACTACGAGGAGTTTCTGCTCTCGCAAGCGGAGCGGCTCGCGATCGAAGCCGAGGGCGAGTACCAACGCGCGTCGTTCGTACGGCGGGAGATCGACTGGATCCGGCGGCGGCCGAAGGCGCGCACGACAAAGGCGAAGGCGCGCATCGATCGCTACGATGCAGCCGTCGCCGCTGCGCCAACGCTCGACGACAAGCGCGCCGCGCCCCTGACGTTGAAATTGCCGTCGGGGCCGCGGCTCGGCGGCACGATCGTCGAGCTGAAGCGAGTGTCGCGTCGGATCGGCGCCGAGCTCACGCTCGGCCCCGATCCTTCGGTGACACGGGGTGGCGGCAAGCTGCTGTTCAAGGATCTGTCGCTCGTAATGAAGCCGGGCGATCGGATCGGCATCGTCGGCCCGAATGGCGCCGGCAAGACGACGCTGATCAAAACCATCCTCGGCATCGACAAGCCGGATAGCGGCGAGGTCGTGGTCGGCGCGAACACGAAGCCGGCGTACTTCGAGCAGGGCCGCACCGAGCTCCGCGACGAGCTCACGGTGCTCGAAGAAGTCGGCGACGGCTACGACTGGGTCGAGCTGCCCGACGGCAAGGTCCACGTGCGGGGCTTTTTGCGGATGCTCGCGTTCCCCGACAACATCGCCGATACCAAGATCGGCCAGTTGTCGGGCGGCGAGCGCAATCGCGTCCAGCTCGCGCGGCTGCTTCGGCGCGGCGGCAATCTGCTCGTGCTCGACGAGCCAACGAACGATCTCGATCTGCCGACGCTCGGCGCACTCGAGGAGGGCCTGCTGTCATTCGCCGGCTGCGCGCTGATCGTGTCGCACGATCGCTGGTTTCTCGATCGCGTCGCGACTGCGATCCTCGCGTTCGAAGGCGACGGCGTCGTCACGCTGTGGGAAGGCAGCTACTCGTTCTACGCGGAACGCCGGCGGGCACCCTCGCCTTCCGCAGCGCGCGAGCGCGACAAACCAGACCGGCCCAAGCAGCAGCGCGCCCCGACGCCACGCAAGCTCACGTTCAAGGAGAAGCAGGAGCTCGCGGGCATCGAAGCGTCGATCACCGCGGCCGAGCACAAAGTGAGCGAGCTCGAAGCAACGCTCTCGGATCCGAGCGTATTCAAAGACCGCCCGACCGAAGTGCAGACGCTCGTCGCAGCACTCGATGCCGCACGTGCCGATGTCGAGCGGCTGTTCGCGCGCTGGCAGGAGCTCGACGCGATCCCGAAGGACTAGCGCAGCAGGCCGTCGATCAAGGAGAACAGCGCGGCGCGGTCGAACGGCTTTTCGATCGTTGGATTCGGGACGTGATTGAAAAATTCTTGTGCTTGCTTCGTGAACGCTCCGCCGGTCATGAACACCATCTTGGCGACCTGATCGGGCGCACTCGTCGCGAGCGCTTTGTGTAAGTCCATGCCGCTGAGCACGGGCATCATCACGTCGCACAGGATCACGTCGTAGCGCTCGCCGGCGCCGATCTTGTCGAGTGCTTCACGGGCGCTCACTACCGTGGTTACGTCATGATCGGAGAGCATCCGCCGGATCGCCCTGGCGAGCGTCGGCTGGTCGTCGACGATCAAGATCTTGCGTCGCACAGACTCGGTCATCTCGCCGGCCCCACGCACCGTAAGGCCATTCTATCACTACGCGGCGCATGGCACGGCGACTGCTCTGCCTTCGATCATGTCCCGAAGCCGGTTTGCGCTCGTGGCGATATTTTGCGGTTCCGCGTGCTTGATCGGCGACGACGAGCCTAGTGTCGATACACACATTCCGGACGATGACGGCCGCACCAACATTAGTGCCGCGGTCGAGCTGCCCGATGGCGGCTACAACATCTGTGAACATTTGCCGGCCGAGGCGCCGTGCTCGCTACTGTGCGACCGTGACGCTCTCGTCGAACAGTACGTTCCAGAGAGCTCGTGCGCGGTGTTCGTGTGCGAGCTGACCGACGGACGTCGGATCAGCGTGCACGCGTGTCATCCGCCTGACTAGCGCGTGGCTAGCGCAGGAACGAGCGATCGGAAGCTTCCCGATCGGTGCGGTCGATGTCGTAGAGCTGGCGGCCCGCGATGCGTGCGATGTGCGCCGAGATCGCAGCGAGGTGGCGGCGCTCATCGGCGAGGTTCTCCATCACGATCGCCTGACCGATCGGCGGCATGTACACCTCGGCTGCCTTGTCGTAGCTGTGGTTCGTCAGCTTCTCGTTCATGCGCATCGCGCGCAACGCGCCGAGCGTGCCGCGGCTGCGCAGTCGAGTCATGCCCTCGAGGATCATGCCCTTGAAGTCGCGATGCGCCTCGATTGGTGTGCCGCCGAGATCGCGCACGATCTGGGTCAGCTCCATCACGTGGCGCTCGTGGTCGGCAAGGAACGCATCGAGGTCCGACCGCGCGGCGGGATCGTCGATGTGCAGCAGCGCCTCGCGATAGGTGCACCCAGCGTCGTAGTCGAGCTGGATGAGCTTGTTGAGGTGATCGCAAACCTTCGCGATCCACAGGTCGTGCTTGGTCGCGTCTTGATGCATGACTTGTCTCCTTTGCCGACCAATAAGTGCATCGCTGGTGCCGGTGCGTTGCGAGATGGGCTGAAGGCGAGTCGACGAGACTGTCCAAATCTGGTCGGAGATGCACTGACACGTGGCGCGTCGCCGACTTAGGAGTTGCATACGGATTGCAATTCGCGCGCGGCGTGTTGGCCCGACTCCTCGCGATCACATTGCTCATTTCGTGCAGCCAGGGATCACAGCAACCCGCTGGTCAACCAGACGCCGGTGACGATGTCGATCCCCAGATCGATGCACCGACCATGGTCATGATCGACGCGCCGGTTTCGACCGAGCGTTATCTGTGCCGTACCGCACCTCCCGTGAACGCGCCGATGCCGCAGCCACCGCCGCTGCCGGCCGCCGGCTGCCCGACGCTGATGCCGGGGCGCAACACGATCACGAGCTCGGGCAATGCCCGCGAGCTCATCCTCGTCGTGCCCACCACCGCGATGCCCGGCGAGGAGCTCCCGGTGCTGTTCATGTGGCACTGGATCGGCGGCAACGCGAACAGCTTCTTGACCCGGGGCGACATCCAGACCGCTGCCGATCAGCAGCACTTCATCGCGGTGCTCCCCGAGGCCAGGGGCGCGAACATAGCGTTGACGTCGTTCAACACGAAGTGGCCGTTCGACATCACCCAGCCGCAAGCGCGCATGGACGAGGAGTTCAAGTTCTTCGATGACATGCTCGCGTGCGTCGCGCAGCAGTACACGATCAATGAGAGCTGCGTGTCGAGCATCGGCGTCTCCGCCGGCGCGCTGTTCACCGATCAGCTCGCACAAGCGCGCAGCAATCGCATCGCCTCGTTCGTGTCGCTGTCGGGCGGCGTCGGCGCGACGATCATCAAGCCGTGGATCAGCGCACCGCGCAAGCTTCCCGCGCTCGTGCTGTGGGGTGGCGATGGCCCGCCCGCCATGGACGGCGTCAAAGACATCCTCGGTTGCGCGGGCATCGGCATGGACTTCTGCGTGGCATCGAATGCGCTCGAGACCGCACTCGCCGCCGAAGGTCACTTCATGATCGAGTGCAAGCACAATTGCGGGCACGTCGAGCCGCCGTTCGAGCAGCCGAATGGCGAGTCGAAGTACGCCGGCATGTGGGAGTTCGCGCTCAATCATCCGTTCTGGTTGCCGGCAGGGCAGTCGCCGTTCTTGCAGAAGGGGCTGCCATCAACGATGCCGTCGTGGTGCGCGATCGGCGCGGGAAACGCGACACCACGCAGCGGCGGCGGCTGCCCTCCCGGCGAGAACCCCTGCCCGAACTAGAGCAGGCCGTGTCTGCGTAGCTTGTTGATGAACGTCGTGCGCGGCATCCCGAGCGCTTTGGCCGCGTGCGACTGATTGCCCTCGGCGGCGGCAAGCGCGGCAGACAGTCGGCGGCGCTCGATCTCGTCCATCACCGCGTCGTGCGGCTTGCTCTCCTCGTCCTGCACCGGTTCGATGAGCGGCGCGCGATCGGAGAGCTCGAGGTCGCCGCCCACGATCTCCCTGCCCTCGCCGAGCACGAGCGCGCGTTCGAGGACGTTCTCGAGCTCGCGCACGTTGCCGGGCCACGCGTACGCCATCATGCGCGCGAGCGCGTCGTCAGCGATCGGCTTGACGGCGTAACCGGCGCGGCGCGCGACGCGCGGCAACAGTGACTCGCACAGCGCGGGCAAATCGGCGCGACGTTCGCGCAGCGGCGGGACCGTGATCTCGACGACGCGCAGCCGGAAGTAGAGGTCCTCGCGGAACTCGCCCTTCGCGACCATCTGCTCCAGCTTGCGATTCGTCGCAGCGATGATGCGGACGTCGACCGCGACCGGTTGCGTTGCGCCAACGCGGAGCACGACCTTGTCCTCGAGCACGCGCAGGAGCTTGGGCTGCAGCTCGAGCGGCAGCTCTCCGATCTCGTCGAGAAACAGCGTGCCGCCGTGTGCGAGCTCGATCGGGCCGCGCCGCATGCGCGATGCGCCGGTGAATGCACCGCGCTCGTGACCGAACAGCTCGCTCTCGAATACGCTCGCCGCGATCGCACCGCAATCGACCTGCATGAACGGCTGGTCGGCGCGCGCACTCGTCGCGTGCAGCAGGCGCGCGAGCAAACCCTTGCCAGTGCCGCTCTCGCCGAGTAGCAGCAGGCTTGCATCACTCTTCGCGACGCGTTCGATCGTCTTGCGCAGCTCGCGCAGCGCCTTGCTGTCGCCGACGAGTGTCGCGCCTTCGGTCGCCGCCTCCACGCGCTTGCGCAGAAACTCGTTCTCGTCCTCGAGCTTGTCGCGCAGCTCCCGGATCTCGACGTTCTGCGCTTCGAGCGTGCGCGACAGCGTCTTGATCTGGCCGTACGAGCGCGCGTTCGCGAGCCCGACCGCGAGCTGACTGGCGAGCGCGGCAAGCAGATGCTTGTCATCGGTGGAGTAGAGATCGCCACTCTTGCGTGGACCGAGCACGAGCCATGCGGGCTCGCCGCCGGTGCGCGGATCGGTGACCGGCACGACGATGCCGTGTGCAGGCGGGGACGGCGGCCCCGCGCCATTCGGCGGCGCCGGCATCGTGCCGACGGCGTGCGCTGTCGTCCACGCACCCTGCTGCTGCACGAACAGCGCTCCACCTTCGGCGCGCACGGCCGCCACGATCTGCTCGACGGCTTCGCGCGCGAGGTCGCCGGGCTCGCGGAGTAGCGCGAGGCTCTCACCGGCGCGGCGCAGCGCCTCGATGTAATGTCGGCGGTCGCGGAAGAACCTGCGATCGAGCCAGTTCGTCGTTGCCGTGCGGATCGGGCCGAACACGATTGCCGCCGCGACACCGGCGACGAGATGCGGAAGCGGACCGGCTTCGCTGACGAGCGCACCCGTGATCCAACCGGCTGCGAGCACGACGCCGAGATAGACGAGGACTGCGGCCGTCGTCGTCACCGCGTAACCGACCGAGCTCTTGATCAGCGAGTCGACGTCGGCGAGCCGGATGCGCAGGATCGCGAGCCCGTAGCCGATCGACCACAGGAACACGACGCAGATGATGATCACCTGGTAGCGGACCAGTAGGAACCGATCGAGGTCGACCACCATCAACGGAATCGCCGCCGCGCCGGGCAGCGCCGTTAGCGCGTGGCCGAACAGCAGCCAGCGCAACTGCGCGCGATACTCGCCGGTCGCCTTGCGATGCGCGCGGATCTGCGACCACAGACCGAGGGCCGAGTAGATCGGAATCGCCGTGACCTGACCCGCAACACAGATCACGAGCCAGCGCAGGGCCGTGTCACTCTCGCCGAACTGCGCGATCGAAAAACCGAGCGCGATCCCCGCGCCGATGCCAAGCGCGCCCGACAGGATCATCGAGATCCGCCGCAGCTTCCGCCTGTCGTTGCCTTCGCGATGCGGGAAGTCGAGCGACATGTCGAGCGCGAGCGGCGGCCCAACAAACAACGCGGTCAAGAACACGATCGCGAGCACCGGATGGATGACCAGCTTCGACCACGACAGCGCGCCGACGAACACGACTGCGTTGATCGCGGTGGTGCGATAGAACCGGTGCGTGTCGAGGTCGTGGGGACGACCCAGCCGCGCGAACAAACCGATCACCACGAGTGCCCCGGCGATCAGCGTCGCGACCAGCGCGGTCCACGGCGGCGGCGATCGCTGGAGCGTGACCGTGGCCTCGCGCCGCTCGCCAGCGCGATCAACCGTGAACGCGACCGTCTCGCCGGGCTCGCGGCCCAATACGCGGAACGCGTAGTCGAGCGTGCCCGTGATCGGTTTGGCGTCGACGGCGACAATGACATCGCCTTCGCGTAGACCGGCCTGCTCGGCAATGCCGCCGGGCTCGATATCGATGATGCGCTGGCCGGTGAACGCTTGAAAACCTTTGTCGGGCGCACGCCACGCGACGACGTCAACGGCAATCGCGTACGCCAGCGCGAGCAGCGCGGGGACGACGAGCCAGGGCGTTGTGCGGCGCGGCACGACGATCGGCTTATCCCACGAGCGGGCCGACCTGCGATCAGCATTCTGCGACGCGCTGCGACGGGTGCGACCAGTGCTCGCGGACCGGCATTGTGCAAACAGCCGCGCTATGTTCCGGGCGCCATGCACAGACGCACATTTCTGTTGTCCGCGGGTGCCTCCGCGGTGTTGCTGTCGTTCCGCAAGCAGCTGTCGTTCGCTAAGGTAGGCCCCAAAATGCCGTCCGAACCGCTGCTCGCTCCATGGACCGGTCCGTACGGCGGCGTCCCGCCGTTCAACAAGATCCAGATCAAGCAGTTCAAGCCGGCGCTGCTCAAGGGCATGGACTTCTCACGCGCCGAGATCAAGACGATCGCCGAGACCAAGGAATCGGCGACATTCGACAACACGATCGCCTCGCTCGAGGACTCGGGCCGGCCGTTCAACCGCGCGGGCGCGATGTTCGGCACGTACACGGCGACGATGAACAGCAAGCCGATGCAAGCGGTCGAGAAGGAGATGGCGCCGGTGATCTCTGCGTTCTCCGATGAGATCACGCAGAACGAAGCGTTGTTCGCGCGCATCAAGACTGTCTATGACGGGCGCGCGGCCGCGAAGCTCACGCCCGAACAGCTGCGGCTCGTCGAGGTCACGTACCAGAACTTCGCGCGGCGCGGTGCAGCGCTCGGTGCGAAGGAGAAGACGCGACTCAAGGAGATCAACCAGAAGCTCGCGACGCTGTTCACGACGTTCAGCCAGAACCAGCTGCACGACGAAGAGAGTCAGCACGTCGTGCTCGACAAGGAAGATGATCTCGCCGGGCTGCCGGAGTCGCTGCGCACGTCGATGAAGAACGCGGCCGAGGGCAAGAAGCTCAAGGGCAAGTGGGTGGTCACGAACACACGCTCGTCGGCCGAACCGTTTCTGGTTTACTCGTCGCGGCGCGATCTGCGCGAGAAGGTGTTCAAGATGTGGATCAGCCGCGGCGACACCGCGGGTGCCCACGACAACAAGCCGGTGATCACCGAGATCCTCGCGCTGCGCGGCGAACGCGCGAAGCTGCTCGGTCACAAGACGCACGCGCACTGGATCATCGACGACGGCATGGCGAAGACACCCGACGCCGCGATGGCGCTGATGATGAAGGTGTGGAAGGCGGCGGTCGCGCGCGTGAAAGAAGAAGTCGCCGACATGCAGAAGATCGCCGACGCCGAAAAGGCCGGCCACAAGATCGAAGCGTGGGACTACCGCTACTACGCCGAGAAAGTGCGCAAGGCGAAGTACGACCTCGACCAAGACGAGGTCAAGGCGTACTTACAGATGGACAAGCTGCGCGAGGCGATGTTCTGGGCCGCGAACCAGCTCTACGCTCTCGAGTTCAAGCAAGTCAAAGGCGTGCCCGTCTATCACAAGGACGTCACGGTCTACGAAGTCACGCGCAACAAACAGCGCGTTGGCCTCTGGTACTTCGATCCATACGCGCGCGCCGGCAAGCGCTCCGGCGCTTGGATGAGCGAGTACCGCACGCAAGAAGGCTTCAAGACTGCAGTTACTCCGGTCGTGTCGAACAACTGCAATTACGTGAAGGGCAAAGCCGGCACGCCGGTCCTGATCTCGTGGGACGACGCGACGACGCTGTTCCACGAGTTCGGTCACGCACTGCACGGCCTCAACTCGGCCGTAAAGTATCCGACGCTCGCCGGCACGAACACGAAGCGCGACTTCGTCGAGTTCCCGAGCCAGCTCAACGAGCACTGGCTGACCACGCCCGAGGTACTCAACAAGTTCTGCCTGCACTACCAGACCGGTAAGCCGATTCCGGCCGACCTGCTCGCGAAGATCGAGAAGGCGAAGAACTTCAACCAGGGCTTCAAGACCGTCGAATATCTGTACAGCGCGATCTACGACCTCCGCATTCACATGACGCCGACCGACAAGCCGATCGATCCGGCGAAGTTCGAAGAGGCGACGAAGAAGGAGATCGGCGCACCGGCAGAGATCGTGATGCGTCACCGGCCGCCCGCGTTCGGCCACATCTTCTCCGACGACGGCTACTCGGCCGGCTACTACAGCTACATTTGGGCCGACACGCTGACCGCGGATGCCGCCGAAGCGTTCGTCGAAGCGAAGAGCTTCTACGACAAGGCGACGGCGAAGAAGCTGCACGACAGCATCATGAGCGTCGGCAACTCGATCCCACCGGACGTCGCGTTCCGTCAGTTCCGCGGCCGCGACGTCGACACCAACGCGCTGATGCGAGATCGCGGGTTCCCGGTCGCAGCGTCGACGCCTACCGCGAAGCCGGCGCCCGCGAAGCCAGCACCCAAGAAGAGCTGAGCCAGCTCCGCGGATCTCGCGGATCTCGCGGAGCGATTCGCAGATTGCGCAGCGCACGCACGCGTGTGCGCCGCAACGGTGCGTTGCTTGCAACGAGCATGATCATGCTCTTGCGGATCGATCAGCTTGCTTCTCATGTCGCCGCGCACGCGGGCGTGTCCACACCTCTCGCGGACTATGCGTTACGCGCGGTACTCGCGGGCATCGGCGGATATCTGTCGCCGGCATTCCGTCAGCTGATTGCCGAAGAGCTGCCCCCGGCACTGGGTACCGCACTGCAATCGGCGAACGGCGAGCGGAGGCCGCTCGAGGATCGCGTGCAGCTCACGGGCATGAGCCAGAGCCAGACGCGCGAGCTGATCGCGAGCGTGTGCAAGGTGCTCGCCGAAGAACTGTCGGAGGAAGCGATTCGCGCACTGTGTACGTCGCTGCCTCCGGCGACCGCCGTGCTGTTCGTGCCGTCGGCGCCCGCGGTCGAGCCGCCGTCGACACTACATCGCCAAACGCACTCCGTCGCCGAGCCGAACCCGCGCGGCGAATTCAAGCTGTCGAGTGCGAAGCGCCGCACGTTCGACGAGCCGAACTGATCACTGCACGGTCATCGTGCTGCACGGTCATCGTGCCGCGCAGGATGTCCCGCCCACGTTCGACGAGCCGATCACAGCACGGTGATCGTGCCGCGCAGCATGCATCGCCGAACTGATCACTGCACGGTGATCGTGCCGCGCAGCATGTCCATCGCGCAGCGATACGTCACCGTGCCGGGCGTATCGAACGTGAGGGCGAGCTCGACCGGCTTGTCGAGTGGCAGGTCTTTGACGATCCGCTTGCCGCGGTGATCGAGAATGACTTCGGTCGCACAGGTCTTCGCCGTCTTGCGAACGAAGCGCAGCACGACGGGACGCTTGCGGGGCACCTTGATATCGCGCGGCTCGTAGCCCTTTGCCGTGGCGACAATATCGATCACGAGCGGCTTCACGGTCGGAGGCTTGGGCGGTGTCACCGGCGATTTGGGCGGTATCGCCGGCGATTTGGGCGGAGTCGCCGTGGGCGGTATCGCCGGCGGCGCGGTCGTCGTCGGTGCGGTCGGCGCCGGTGGTGCGGTCGTGGTCGGCGGCGCGGTCGTGGTCGATGTCGCGACCGCAGGCGCAGGCACCCCCGTAATCTTGCGGACCGCATCGATCAGCACCTGGAGCTTGCCCGGCCCGCTGCTCTGCTCGAGCACGACGTTACCCTTCGCATCCTTGATCTTGAGGTGCGGTAGGTCATAGCCGCCCGGCGTGAGGTGCTGTGCCGCGACCGGACTGTCCCAGTCGATCACCTCGACGCGACGGATCGCAACGTTTGGATTTGCGCGCGCGATCTCGACGAGTACGGGCTCGAGCGTCTTGCACGGCTCGCACCACTCCGCCCAGAAGTCGAAGATCGTGATCTTGCCGGCTACCGCCACGAGATCGGCGCGCTGACCGCCCTTACCGACATCCACGACATCTGCACCTGTGGTGTCGAGCGCCGGACGCGCGTGCTTGTCGCCGTGCTCGTGCTTGTCGCCGTGCTCACCATGCTCTTGCTTGTCCCCGTGCTCGCCGTGGTCGTGCTCGCCGCCATGCTCGGCATGGTCGTGTTCGTGTCCGTGCTCGTGTTCGTGCTCCTCGTCCACCGGCGCCGCGGGCTTGCCGCCGAACGACCACGACGCACCGATCTCGACGAGAGCGGGCACGTCGAGCTGGCCACCGACCACGTGCGTGTACACCGGGACCTTGAGCGCGAAGTCGATCGTCATCTGCGGCATCACCGTCCACGCCACGCCCGCGCCGAGCATCACGTCGATGCGGCCCTGGTTGCCTTCCTCGGTGTGCTTGACGCCATTCCAACGCTCCGCGGTCTCGGCTTGGAATTCGGGACCGCCGCGCACGCTCCACACGCGGCCGAGCGCGCGGCGCAGCGATAGTCCCACCGCGTAGCGATCGCCCGCTTGATAGCCCTTGCTGTTCTCGTAGAGGACTTGCTGCGTGAACAGAAAGCCGCCGGCGTGCCAGCGATCCCACGCGTACGAGGCTTCGGCTGCGACGACCGGGTTGAACGTGCCGGTGCCCATCTGGATGTGCTGATGCTCCATGCCCGCATCGCCGAGCGCGAACGGATCTTCCTCGGTGCGGCCGAGCGGAAGGCTGCCACCGGCGCGCGCGGTGAGCCGCACGCCCGAGATCACGTGCGTGTACGCGCCGAGCACCATCGGATCGGCGAGCCCGGTCAGCGTCTCGTTGCGATGGTGGACGTTGGGCTCGACGAGGTCGACCGCCATGTCCATCCCGTTGCGATAGACGATCGACGTCGCGACCACGCGCACCGGCAACACGAGCGACGCGGCGAACCGCGTGGTCAGGCCAACGTCGAGCGCGAGCCGCGCTTCGCTAATCGCGATGTCCTGATCGTGGATGATCGGGATCGCGCCCTGCCCCACCACATCGGCGAAGTCGTCGTGCTGCGCCTGGGCGTACGTCCCCAGCCAGCCGAGGCGCAGAAGAAACTGGCCCGGCTGCATCGTCGCGCTGTCGACCTTCCCGACCGGAAGGTTTGGATTACTTCAACCTGCTCAAGCACCGCCGCCGTGCACGATCCGTGCGTCGACCGCGAGCAAGGCCAGGATCAAGAACAACCGCATTCGCCGCACGATAGCGCATCCCAGCCCGTTCGCACCGTGTGGTCGGTCGGCCACGTGCATGCGACCTCCGGTGCGGGATACGATGGAGCCATGGAGGGAGACGACCGCGAACCGTCGGATGACGACGCGCGCGTTGATCCGCCCTCCAGTCCGCGCGTGACCCGGCTCTACGGCGCGGTCGACATCGAAGAAGCACATCCGCCGACGATCGTCGATAGCCGGCAGACGCGTGCGAACACGGCGCCGACGCCGATCCAGGGCTCGCTGCTCTCCCGTTATCGCATCGGCGACGTGCTCGGCCAGGGTGGCATGGGCGAGGTGCTGTCGGCACGCGACGAGCAGATCGGCCGCCCGGTCGCGATCAAACGGTTGCGCGTCGAGAATCCAGGCCCCGAGGTCATGGCGCGGTTCCTCCGCGAGGCCCGCATCCAGGGCCGGCTCGAGCACCCGGCAGTCGTGCCGGTGCACGAGCTGTGGAATGAAGGCGGCCAGCCGTTCTTCGTGATGAAGCAGCTCACCGGGACCACGCTCGCCGACGTGATCCCCAAGCTCGCGATGCGCGACAAACGCGCGACGGAAGACTTCACGCTGCAGCGCCTGCTGCGTGCGTTCGCCGACGTCTGCCTGGCGATCGAGTTCGCGCACACGCGTCGCGTCGTCCACCGCGACCTCAAGCCGGCGAACATCGTGCTCGGCGACTTCGGTGAAGTCTACGTGCTCGACTGGGGCATCGCGCGCATCACCGAGGACGCCGAGGAAGATCAGCGCGACAGCTTCGCCGACATCGGCACGGCCGCCGGCACCGAGACTGTGGTCGGCGCGATCCTCGGCACGCCAGGCTACATCTCGCCCGAGCAGATCCGCGGCGACTACTTCCTCGATGGACGCGCCGACGTTTACTCGCTCGGCTGCATCTTGTTCGAGATCCTCGCGCTGCAGCCGCTCCATCCGCGCGGCCAAGCGGGGCTCGCGTCGGCGCTCGCAGGCGCCGATGCACGAGCGACCGTGCGCGCGCCAGCTCGCGAGATTCCACCCGAGCTCGACGCGATTTGCGTCAAGGCGACGCAGGTCGATGCGCAGCTGCGCTTCCAGACCGCACGCGAGCTCGGCAACGCGGTGCAGCACTTCCTCGATGGCAATCGCGACATCGCGCTGCGCCGCGACCTCGCGAAGGCAGAGCTGGCGAATGCTCGCAAATCACTCGCGCAAGGCGACGGCACGATCGAGCGTCGCGATGCGTTGCGCGCCGCCGCGCGTGCACTTGCACTCGATCCAACCGAGCGCGAGCCCGCCGATCTCGTCGGTGCCCTCATGCTCGAGCCACCGAAAGAGATGCCCGATGAAGTGATCAAGGAGCTCGAGGGCATCGACCTCGAGGCGCTCAAGACCAGCGCGCGGTTCGGTATGCTCGCCGCGATCGCCTACCTCGGGTTCTTTCCGATCCTGTATTGGATCGGGTTTCGCGACCCCTGGTATCTGATCACCGGTCCGGCGATCTGCGTGTTCATCATCTTCATCGAGATCTTGGTTGCGCCTCGCCACCCCTATCTCTCTGGCTACCTCGCGATCACCGGCAACTTGGCGATGTTCGCGCTGTTCTCATGGATGATGAGCCCGATCATCGTTGGCCCCGGTCCCGCCGTCATCATGGTGACCCTGATGACGACGCACCGCCGGCTGATCCGGCCGTGGCAGCTCGCGATGCTCACCGTGCTCGCGACCGTCAGCCCGTGGTTGCTCGAGCTCGCGAACGTGCTGCCCGTTCGCACGGAGGTCGCGGGCAATATCCTCGTGCTGAGGACCGAAGCCGGAGAGCTCGATCCGGACGCCACGCTCGCGGGCTTGTTCATTTACATCATCGCGCTGATCCACTTGGCGGCGTTACTGTCGCGGCTTCAGGACGACGACCGGCGCAAGGCCCGTCGCACGATGCAGCTGCAATCGTGGCAACTTCGTCAGCTCGTGCCTCGCCCTACGAGCAAACCGCCACAATGACGTAACAAAAATATGGGTTGAGCCAGCGGGCCGGGGGTGCGTACCCTGCTGCACATGAGGGCTGCACTGATCCTGCTGGTGGTGGCGGCATGCTCGTCGAATCCGAGCCAGGGCGACGATGTCGACGCCGGCACCGGCGATAGCAGCGGTCCGAGCGACAGCCCGACGGTCACCGATACCGATCCGGCCTGGCCCGCCGATTCGCCGTTGCCGCCCGAGTTCGACTTCCCGCCGTACCTGAACCTCCTCGATGCGACGAGCGTCGCCGTCAGCTGGCGCACTACGAACACCACCACCGGCACGGTTCGCTGGGGAACCAGCGAGGCCTACGGCAGCACCGGCAGCTCGGCCACCGCGGCCAACGTCCATCACGTGATGCTGACCGGTCTCGCGCCGGCCACCGCGTACTACTACGAGGTCGCCGTCGACAACACGAGCGCCACGCGTAAAGGCGTATTCGTCACGCCCGGTGCGAGCAAGTGGCGGTTCATCGCGCTCGGCGAATACCACGCGCCAAGCGAGTCCTCGAACGTCGCGAAGTTCGGCAACGAGATTCGCGATTTTCGCCCGCACGTCGCGGTCGAGTCGGGTGACATGGTCGATACCGGCACGGACATCACGCATTGGCGCAGCTACATGCGGACCTCGGCACCGTGGATCTCGAACGTGCTGCTGCTGCCCTCGCACTCGAACCACGTCAATGGATCGGGCGGCAACGCGAACATCAAGGACTACTTCGTGCTGCCGAACAACGAGCGCTGGTACGAAACGCGCTACGGCCAAGCCCACTTCCTCTCGATCGATTCGACCTACGACGACAACAGCGACGTGATG
>DATDCH010000502.1:0-13590 GCA_036524455.1 Kofleriaceae bacterium
GCGCATCTGCGTTGCGTGCTCGCACGCGCGCGCGCTCGCTACACCGTCGCGGCCGCGCCTCGTTCTACGCCGCGACGGCACTGCGGCTGTGGGGACAAGCCGAGCGTACGCTCGGCAATCACACCTCCGCTGCACAGCTGCTCGCACGCGCGGCTGCGGTCGCGAGCGAGCGCGGCGGCAAAGTCGATCGGCTCGCGATCGCGCGGCTCACCGGCGCGACGGTCGACTGCGGGAATCTTGGTTTCGCCGTCATGTGGAACACCGGCGGCGCTCTGGAGTAGCAATGGCAAATCCTTCGGTCATCGTCATCGGCGGCGGCGTCGCCGGTCTGACTGCAGCACACGAGCTGATCGAACGCGGCTTTTCCGTCGATCTCTACGAGGCGCGCCCGAGCTGGGGCGGCAAGGCGAGGTCGCAGCCGGTCATGGGCACCGGCACGAACGGCCGCAGAGATCTTCCCGGCGAGCACGGGTTTCGGTTTTACCCGCGCTTCTACACTCACGTGATCGACACGATGAATCGCATCCCGGTCGCGGGCGGCGGCAAGGTCGTCGATCACCTGCGACCGACGACGGAGAGCGCGATCGCGCTCGTCGACAACGACACCTGGTATCGATTCTACCGGCGCAAGATGACGCGGCCGTTCGACGTGCTCGAAGCGCTCGAGCTGTTCTTCCAGGAGCTCGACTTCGACACCGAGGACATCGCGCTGTTCGCGGCGAAGATCCTGCAGTTCTTGACCACGAGCGACGCGCGCCGGCTGCGCGAGTACGAGCACAAGTCGTGGTGGGACTTCCTCGAGGGCGACTGTTACTCGGCGCGGTTCCAGCGCCAGCTGCGTGCCGTGCCACGCACGATGGTCGCAATGGATCCGAAGCGCGGCTCGGCGCGCACCGTCGGTATGATCTCGATGCAGCTGATCCTCGACTACGCAGACAGCGGCGTGAACAACGACCGCACCATGGGCGGCCCGACGAGCCAGATGTGGTTCGATCCGTGGATCACGCATCTGCAAGCGCTCGGCGTCCAGCTGCACGCCGGCGTCGCCATCGATTCACTCGAGATGGCGGGCAACAAGATCAGCGGCGTCAAGCTCGCGACCGGCGCGACGGTGACCGCCGACTACTACGTGCTCGCGGTGCCGCTCGACGGCGTGACGAACATGATCACGCCGCAGATGGCCACTGCCGATCCGGTGCTCGCAACACTCAAGAGCGCGAACCTCGACGACCTCGTGTCGTGGATGGTCGGCATCCAGTACTTCCTCTACGAGGACGTGCCGCTCGTGCGCGGTCATACGTTTTTTCCCGACTCGCCGTGGGCGCTGACCGCGATCTCGCAGCCGCAGTTCTGGCGCGACCTCGGCTTGTTCCGCCGCACGTACGGCGGTGGTGACGTCGGCGGCTTGATCTCGGTCGACATCTCCGACTGGGACACGCCCGGTACGTTCATCCCGAAGACGGCGAAGCAGTGCACGCCCGAGGAGATCGCGAAGGAAGTGTGGGGGCAGCTCAAGGCCGCGCTCAACGGCCCCGACCCCGGCGAAGACACCCTGCGCGACGAGCTGCTCCACTCGTGGAACCTCGACCAGGATCTCGACTACTCCGCCGGTGTGCCGCCGAAGAACTCGTCGCGACTGCTCGTGCATCCGCCCGGGTCGTGGTCGACGCGCCCCGATGCCGGCACCGCGATCGGAAACCTCGTGCTCGCCTCCGACTACGTCCGCACGTACACCGATCTCGCGTCGATGGAGGGCGCGAACGAAGCGGCGCGCCGCGCGGTCAACGTGATCCTCGCGCGCTCGATGTCGACGGCGCGCAAGGTCGAGACGTGGCCGGTGAAGGAGCCCGCGTATCTCGAGCCGTGGAAGCGCCTCGACGAGCGCTTGCTACAGAATGGCCAGCCGCACCTGTTCGAGCTACTCGGGATTCGGCGCGCCGCACAGGCCGCGGATCTGTTGCGCCGGTTCGCCGCGTTCACCGGCATCGCAAAGCTCGACGACCTGCTCGACGAAGTTCGCGCTACGACGATCATCAAGGGCCTGCTCGTGCGCATCGGGATCAGCTAAGCGACGGCGACTGATCGACGAGCGTTGCGAGCTTGCGAGCGACGCGAGCTCCCTAGCCCGAGCGCATCCCCGTGGGATAACGTCGGTGCGACATGGGCGTCGAGTACTCGCACGGCATCTACGTCGAGGATCTGCACTGGCGGCCGGCGTGGCAGCACGTCGAGGCGGTTCGCGCAGTGCTCGCGCGCTATGGCTTCACACCGATGGACCCCGAGCTGTACGTGCTCGGCGACGCCGCGGAGGAGATCGAAGACGACGCCGTCCCCGAGGAGATGCCAGACAACGTGATGGCCGTCTACGAGGGCCCCGAAGGCGAAGCGGTCACGCGCGTGATGGGACCGTCGCTGTACGAGGAGGTCACCGACGAGGATCGCTACATCCAGAGCGTCACCGTGATCTTCGGCGTCGACTTCAAGGTGCTGTTCAGCGAAACGATCGACGCGGAAGTGATCGAGCCGCCGCGGCTTGGCAATGCGATCATCGAAACCTCCGAGGCACGCGCCAGCTACAGCCCCTTCTCGCACGTGTACCCCGCGACGTGGGCGACCACGCCGCCGCTCACGCGCTCGCGAACCGTGTTCCCGGGCGTCTGGCGGTGCGGCATCACGATCGATTGCGGCAAGGATGTGCCGGCGATCGGCGAAGCCGAGGCGCCACTGCCGTGCCCGCTCGTTCGCGAGCTCGAGGCCGTGCTGGGGACATCGCTCGTCGAGCAAGGTTGGTTCTACTAACCGCTTCAGGGTGCGAACTGGATCGAGACGTTCGTGAACCCTCCGTTGGTCAAGCCGGTCTGCATCTCCGGCTGCGCACCTTTGACGAACGTGAACGTGCCCTGATTGTTCTCGGCCGGCGTCGTCGAGTTGAGGTCGGCGACCTCCATGCGAATCGTGTACGTGCCGTCGGGCACGATGGTGTTCTCGCGATCCTTGAGATCCCACGACACGGTGATCGGCGCGTGCGTGAGCAGCGTCGCGCCCGTCACGGCATCGACGTCGGCGAGGCCCGCGGCCTGTGTCCACGCGACGAGGTGCTGGCGGCGGATATCGGCGTGTCGGCCGATCGTCTTGACGAACGTGCCGGCCTGATTCTGGATCCACACGGCGAGCACGTGGCTCGGTGCGTAGACCGCGCCTGCGCTCGGCGCGCTCGTCAGCGTGATCGACAGCGGCTGCGCGCCGACGGTCGCGGCGTCTTGATTGCCTCCGCCACCTCCGCCACCACCGCCCCCACCGGCCGCATCGGGTGCGGCCTGGTCGAGCACCGAACCGACATCACAGGCAGCGAGCACCAACAGCATGACTGCAAGCCGAAACATCGTGCGACCCACAATGCAAATGGCAGGACAACCCGCACCGCGCGCATGTGCTCGAAACCCGAGGTGCAGCGATCGCACAAGGGGATTCACTCCCCGGAAGCTGCCCACGTTAGTCCCAGTGGAGAAATTGCACAGCGTGCGGAGCGCAGGCTGGCACACGTTCTCTACAAGCGCGTTAAACGTGACGCGTCATGCGCACGCCGGTCACCGCCCACCGCTCGCGCTTGAGCTCCACGTAGTTGAGCGCGGCTTTCGCCACGAACGCGATCGGGAAGCTCCACCACACGCCGGTCTCGTCGAGTCCAAATCCGAAACCGAGTAGGAGCGCGACCGGCACCTGGATGGCGATCGTCGACCAGATGTTGATGCGCAAGCTCGTGCGCGTCGCGCCGGACCCTTGCAGCACGCCGATCAGCGCGATGTTGATCGCGGCGGGCGGCATCGCGTAGCCGAGGATGTGCATCCACTCGACGGAGTACGCCTCGAGCGCCGGCGTCAAGTCGGGCACCAACACGTGCACCAGCGGCACCGCCGCGAGGAAGATCGCGAGCGCGAGCACGACCATGATCCACAGACACAGCAGCATCGATGCACGCGCGACTTCGCGTGCGCGCTGGACGTTGCCCGCGCCGAGTGCCTGGCCGATCATCGCAGCGGTCGCCTGGCCGACACCGAGGCCCGGTACGAACGCGAGCGCTTGCACGCGCAGGCCGAGTCCGTGTGCGGCGACCGTGACGTCGTCGATGCGGCCGAGCATGCCGAGCGCGGTCAAGAAGCCCGCGTTGAGCACGAGCATGTCGAGCGCGGCTGGCCAGCCGATCCTGAACAGCTCGACGGCGAGCGGCTTGTCGATCTTGCGCAGCTGCAGCGGTAGCTTCAAGTTCGGCACCGAACCGCGGCGCAACACGATGACGAGCGCGATCACGCTGAGCAGCTGCGCGATCACCGTACCGATCGCCGAGCCGGTCACGCCGAGCGCCGGCATGCCGAGGTTGCCGAGGATGAGGCCGTAGTTGAGGACCGCGTTGACGGCGTTCGCACCGAGCGCGACGATGAACGGGATCCGCGTGTTGCCGACGCCGCGCAAAATGCCGGCGTAGAGCAGCGTTAGGTAGAAGAACGGCGTGCCGATCATCATCGGCCGCAAGTACGCCGCGCCGAGCTCGACGGCGGCGTCGCTCGCGCCGAGCGCAGCGAGGATGTACTCGGCGCCAAGCGCGCCGACGATTCCGACCACGATGCCGACGATCACCGTGAGCTGCGTCGACTGCACGAGCAGGTGATTGAGCCGCTGGGTGTCGCCACCGCCGTAGGCGCGCGCGACGAGCGCGACGGTGCCGACGATCAAGCCGAGCATCGCGACCATCAGCAGAAAAATGATCTGGATCGCGAAGCCGAGCGCCTCGAGCACGGGCTCCGAATTCGGCATGCGGCCGCACAGCGCGGAGTCGACCGCGAGCATCAGCACGTTGAGCACGTTGAGCCCGATGATCGGCGCCGCCAAACGGAGCAGCTGACGCGTAATGGACTCGGATACAGCCGACAGAGCGGGGCAAGCCTAGCTCATTCGGTCGCGGCGCCAAACCATGCAGTGAGGCTCCACAGCGAGGTCGGTTCCATCGCGTCGAATCGATACAGGCGGGACAACTGGAGCCCGCTGAATAGTCTTTTCGCCCACGCGACACGTAGCTCTGCTGCGCCCGCTGCGTCGTCGCGCCCGACCGCGGCCCACATACCGGCTTGCACCCACTTGCCCATCGGTGCACCGGCACCGGCGAACGCCAATCCGCCGAGCCCAGGCCGCGCGCGTGCGCCGAGCTCGAGCCAGCCGGCGAGCCCGCCCGAGTGGGTAGCCGAGTGGGTAGCAAGTGCGGCCCCGACCGCGAGACCCGCACTCGCGCCATCGAGCTCACCCGCCTCGGCACGATCCCACAGGCTCATGCGCCCGTCGTGCGCGACGCGCTCGATGCGATACAGCGGACCGAACGTCGAGCCAACTGTACCGGTGCCGGCACGCACATCGGCCCGCGCGCTCCACACAACCCCGGCGCGCTCGATCGCGCCATTCGCAAACACCACCGCCGACGCACCCAGGGATAGCTCGGCGACGACCGAGACGCCGACATCGGCGCGTGCCCGAAACGCTTCGAAGCGCCGGCTTGCACCGACCTCGATCGCGGCCGCGGTCTGCGCACCACGCAGCGATGGCGCGCGCGGATCGATCGCGAGGCCGAGGTGCATCGCATACGGCGGCGCCATCGCATAGCGCGCACCAGCGGCGACCAGCCCCGGATCGAGCAGGTCGTCGAGCTCGGCGGTGACGTCGAGATGCTCGCGATGCGCCGCGACGCGCACGCCGGTGCGAAATCGATCGTCGAGCGCGACGCGATAGCCGTCGACGAGCTTGCCGACGTGCGCAGGTGCGAGCCCACCCGCCGCGAGCGCGAGCTGCGTATCGCCGACGTCGCGCGCGATCGCGAAGTCGCGCACGAGCGTGACGATGCTGCCGGCGCTGTTCCAATCGCTGCGACGAAACACCGCGTCGTCCCACACCCCGCGTGCGCCGAGGCCGAGCCGTACACGCGCATCGGGCCACGCCGCATCGAGGCGCAGATCGAGCGCGCCATACGTCGCGGCACCTTGCGCGCCGGCGCCGATGGAGCCGCCGATGCTGACGTCCGCCCGTGCCCACGTGGGCACGACGACGAGCGCGAGGGCGATGAGCGCGCGCATACGGCAAAGCGTCGCCCCGCTCCCGACGACGGACAACAAATCAGCCCTGCGACGCGATCTCTGCTATTTGCGCGCGTTCTTGACGAGCCACCACGTGAAGAGGCCCGTGCCGACCAGCAGCACGCCACCGATCGCCATCATCCGCCAGCGATAGGCCCCGCCTTTCGCGGGATATGGGCTCGTCCAGAATCCCGATGGGCCCTTCCACTCGAGTTGTTTCCTTGCCTCGGGGTTCTCGGTCTGCGGCGCGGGCGTCGCGTCCTGCGCTTGCTGCGCGTACGCGGGTGCTGCGAATGCGAGCAGGACCCAGAGCACGAGCAGGCGCATGGCGACGTCTTACTACTTTTTGAGCGGGTTGGTAGGCCGCGCGTTCTTCAGCGCTTTTTTGACGCGGTCCATGCACTGTTTTTCGGTCTCGGTGCCGTCCTTCATGAACACGAGCGGCGTCGACATCGCGCGGTAGTACTCCTCCTGCGTGATGCGTTCGCGCTTGAGCATGAGCGCGAGGATTCGCTCGATCTTCGCGGTCGTCCACTTCGTCAGCGTGCCTTGGCAGTACTGTTTGTAGCGCGCCTTGGGGTTGGGCAGGATCGACGAGAAGAACGCCGCTTCGACGAGGTTCATGTCGCGCGGGTGCTTGCCGAAGTAGTGCTTCATCGCCGGGCCGATGCCGTACAGCGCCGGGCCGTACTCGATCACGTTGAAGTAGATCTCGAGGATGCGATCCTTCTCGAGGGTGTTCTCGACGTGCCAGGTCAGGAACAGCTCCTGGAGCTTTCTCGCGAGGGTCTTCTCGCGAAACAGCAGCACGTTCTTGACCATCTGCATCGTGATCGACGACGCGCCGTGGCGGAACGCACGCGCCTTGAGATCGCTGATCAGCGCGGTGCGAAACTCCGTCGTGATGAAGCCGCGGTGCTTGTAGAACGCCGCGTCCTCGGTCGTCATGATCGACTTGATCAAGTTGACGTTGATCTGATCGATCGGCACGAAGTCAGGATTTTCGGGCCCGACGATAAACGACATCCACTCGTCCTGCTCGTACTCGACGAAGTGCTCGAACTCCTTCTCGAGCCGCTTCGGCGAGTCTTCGGGTTCCTCGACGACCTTGCACTGCCTGATGCCGACGTGACCGCCGAGCACGAGCGCGTCGAGGTTCGTCCAATCGATCTCGAGGTTGATGTCTGTCGTGAAGTCGCCCTTGAGCTTGTAGCCCTGCATGTGCGGCGCCATCTCGGCCGGGATGGCGTCGAGCACCTTCTGGCATTTGATCTTCGGAATCACCATGCGCAGCTTCAGCACCTGGATGCCGCGCGGGCCGCGCATCGGCACGGCTTTCGTCTGCGGATCGATCTTCGACGGCGGATCATCGTTGTCGACGGCGACCGGGCCTTGCGGAACTTCGGGGATCACGACGTCGCGGCGCGGGCTGACGACCATGCCGGTGATCGAGAACGGCACGTCGCGCGCGACAAAGTCACCGCGCGTGAACTGCAGCGTGCGCGTCGCGCGGTCGAAGCTGCCCGCGACGTTCGCGCTGAGATCGAGATCGTGGACTTCCTTGTCTGCGATCATCGGGTGGCCGACGTTGAGACCGGTGAGGTTGAATTCGCCGGAGAACGTCGCGCCCTTCGCATCGACCGCGACGTGCAGCTCGGTGTCGACCGCCGTGGACTTGTAGTCGACGACCGGCGAGCTCGCGAGGATCGGCGCAAGCCGCTCGAGCGCAAACTTCGCGGCGACGAGATCGATCGCGGCAGTGCCCGCCCTCGGATCGAAGCCACCGTTCGCGGTCCACAGCCGGCCCGGCACGCCGCCGTAGCCACCTGCGAAGTCGAGGATGAAGTGGCCCTTCTGTTTCGGATCCTCGACGATCTTGCCGGCGATTCCCGACAGCGCCATCTTCGGCCACAACGCGATCTCGCCACCGTCGACGGTGACGATCGGCGAAACGCCGTCCATCTTGCGCACCTCGATCGCTTTGACCGAAGCCTTCGGCGCGCCCGGCGTCGTCGCGGTGAGCTCGCGCGCGTGCGCGACGAGCCCTTCGGGTGTCCACGTCGCGTCGCCGTCGCCCATCAAGGCGGTCGTGCCGGTCATCGCGTCATCGGCGAGCAGCTTGATCCGCTTCACGGTCAGCTTCGTTGGCCGCATCTTGCCGAGCGTGCTGTCCTTGCCGCCGCTTCCGCTCGTGCGCTGGTTGCGGCGCTCGATGATGTCGCGCACGTTGTCGCGGCCGAACGCGTCGCGGCGCAGCGTCACCATCACGCCATCGAGCTTCGCTTCGCCGACCTTGACGGTGCCGGTGAACGACGCCAGCGTGTCGAACTCGACATCGATGCGATCGATGTGGATGAGCGGCGTGTTGCCATCGAGCGGTCCGCGAATCTGTACGTCGGTGAGCACGGCGCGGCCGAGCGAGACGTCGATATCGCCGAACGTGATGTCGCGGCCGAGCTTCTTCGCGAGCTTGCCGCCGACCTTGTCCTTGATCATCCACGCGCCGACGCGCGGATAGATCACGCCGAGCGAGAATGCGACCAGGAACAAGCCGCCGAGCACGACGGCGCCGGCGATCAGCCAGCGACGAGGTACCGACGACAACAAGCGCATGCGTCCTTGTACAACAACCGGCGGGGCGGATTGTTCTTACTTACAAGTCAGCGCGAGGATGTGCCCGTCATCATTAGTCTCGCCGGGCCCGCCGAGCATCAGCCAGTCCCCTGCTTTGAACGCCGGTTTGGCCTCGAGCACGCGCTTGCCTTTGACGTCGTCCTTCGTGACGGTGAGCTCGACGCGCTTCTCGGTGCGGTCGCGCAGCATGATCGTCGCCGAACCCTTGTTGAGCTTCAGCGTCTCCGGTTTGTTCTTCGTGAGCGATGCCGAGCCGCTCGACAGCTTCTTGAACACGTTCCACGCCGAGAACGGCGCCTTCTTGAACTTCTTCTCGAGCGGCTTGAGCTCCGGATCGATCGACGGCTTGTCCGTCTTCGTCGCCGCGATCTCCATGAAGCTGCACTCGGCATCACCGGCAAACGCAGGCTGCGCGAGCGCAACAACCATCACCGCGGCGAGCCCCCAGGCGAGCCTTGGCGAGCCATGCGATCGGGGGCTCATATGCCCTCCACAGTATCTTCTGGCGTCACCCAGATCACCGTCGTGCTGCCATCTTCGTCTTCCATGTTGAAGACTGTTCCGGTGCCGCCCGGCGTATCGAGCGACTGGATCTCCGCCGGCTGCATGACCGGCGTGCCCTCGATCGGATCGCGCTTACCGCCTGCGATCTGACCATCGCCGTCGGGCCCGCGCAGGATGAGCGCGAGTGCAGCGACCGCGCCGGCGCTCACCGCACCGGTGATCACGTGGCCTCGATAGTGATCGAACCACCTGCCGACGCGCCGCAGCCAACTCGTTGCCGGTGCAGGGGCGCCGTCTGCCGCCGGCTTGCTCACACTCTCGCGTTCCCGCTCTATGCCTTTGTCGATCTCGCGCCACAGCGCATCGAACTTCTTCTGCGGCACCGCATCGGCCGACAGCTCGAGGTGGCCGCGCACGAGCTCGCCGAGCTCGCCGACCGCTTCGACCTTGTGGCGCGACGCGGGATCGCGCAGCAGCTCTTCGAGCTCCTGCTCGTCTGCTTCGCCATCGGCGAGCGCCATCAAATCGATGTCACGCGACGCCTTCATCCGCGACTCCCCGATGCGGCCGCGTCTTCTTCGGTCTGATCGTTCGCGACCGGTCGATCGAGCAGATCGGCGAGCCGCTTCTGCATGTTTTTTCGCGCGTGGAACAGGCGCGACATGATCGTGCCCTTCGAGCAGCCCATCGCGTGCGCCATCTCTTCGTACGACATCCCCTCGAGCTCGCGCATCACGAGCACCGAGCGGTGATTCTCCGAGAGCTCGCCGAGCGCCTGATCGATGCGGGCGCGGATCTCCTTGTCGAGTAGTGCGCGACCCGGATTGCCACCGAGCATTTTTGGCAGCAGCGAATCATCCCCTCCGGAGCTCTCTTCGAGATGCGCCTCGTCGAGCTCGACAGGGCGGACCCGTCGATGCTTGCGAAGGTGGTCGATTGCCAGGTTCATGACGATCCGATACAGCCAGGTGTAGAAGCTGGAGTTGCCTTCGAACTTGTCTAAGTATTTGTGAGCCTTGATGAAAGCGTCTTGAACGACGTCTAAGGCGTCGTCTTGATTACGGAGCACACCGAATGCCAGTGCATACGCGCGCCGGTGGTACCGCTCGAACAGCGTACGAAACGCGTCGCGGTCGCCTTTGCGTGCGGATTCAACCAGCTCGCGGTCATCGACTGGGTCACGTCCGGTGGACGCTCGCTGGCCCTCCTTATTCACGCCGCGTCGGTTATATCACCGGAACCAGAGAGTGTCGGATGCGGCCTTGCAGGCTAAACTGACGGCTGCCGCGCGGTAGGGCACACGGTGGCATCGTCTCGCACTACGATTTCAGGGTATCTGGCCCGCGTTCGCGCGTTGGTCTACCGCCACGAGGCTGCCCGCGCGCTGCTGTGGGCGATCGCCGCCCTGGGTGGGCTCGCGATCGTGCTGCCACTTGCGAGCCTCGTGCTCGGCACCAGCCGCGCCAGCGCCCTCGCGCTGCTCGGCATCGGTGGCCTCGCCGCGATGCTGGTCGTGATCGGCGGGATCGTCATGGGCCTCATCGCGCCGCGCAGGCGGTTCGGCTCCGATCGCGATCTCGCGCGCTGGGTCGGTAGCCGGCACGCGCCGATCGCGAGCGATCTGTTGTCGTCGGTCGAGCTCGCGAACGCACCCAAACGTCCTGGTGCGCCATCGCCCGAGCTGGTCGACGCGCTCATCGAATCGACCGAGAGCGAGCTCGGCACGATCGAGCCGGCGTCGCTATTGCCGGCGCGCGACGTGCCCAAGGCGCGCAGATACGCGCTGGCGGCGGCGCTGCTCAATGTCGGGCTGCTCGCGCTCGTGCCGGCGATGATGTTCGCGGGCTGGAAGCGGCTCGTGCTCGCGCAGCCTTCGCCTTACGACGGTGCGCAGCTGTCGGCGCTCCCGCTGGTCGGTGATCTGCGCGCCACGCTGACGTTCCCGGCGTACAGCAAGCGCAAGCAAGCCGACTACCAGTCGTCGTCGGGCGACCTGCGCGGCCTGCCCGGCACGAAGGTGACGCTGAGCGCGCGCATGCTCGTGCCCGCCGCAGCGGTGGAGCTCGTGATCGAGAGCGGCTCGCCCGAAGCGACGAAGAAGATCCCCGCGAAGCTGACCGGCGATCAAGTCACCGCCGAGCTGACGATCGAAGCGTCGTCGCAGTACCGCGTCGCGGTCGTGATGCCGACCGGCGAGCGCAAGATCGAGCAGACCCCGCGCGCGATCGAAGCCGAGCCCGATCAAGCGCCGGCCGTGCAGCTGATGGCGCCGGCCGACGCGCTCGACGTCGCGAACCTACGCCGCGTCGAGCTCGCATACGTGATCGAAGACGACTTCGGCGTAACCAGCGCGGAGCTCGTATGGGAAGGCGGCAAGGATCGCGGCCGCAAGGCGATCGCGCTCGATAGCGCCCACGGCCGCGTGCAGGGCAAGCTGATGTGGGACATCGCGGACGTGCAGGTGCCGAGCGGCGGCAACGTTCGCTACTGGATCGAAGCGAAGGACAACGACAACGTCGGCGGACCGAACGTCGGCAAGTCGCGCGAGCTGTCGCTCAAGGTCGTGAGCCCGCGCGAGCGCCACGAAGAGACGCTCGATCGCCAACAAGAGGTGGCGGAGAAGCTACTGCGCAACCTCGGTGGCCGGCTCGTCGGGTTCGGCGACAGTCTCGAGGCGCGCGAGGATCACTCGCGGCAGCTGCGCGACGCGGTGCTCGAGCTGTCGTCGATTTCGGCGGCGTACGATCATGACCCGCACGCGTCGGACCTGATGCGCAAAGCGTTGCGCCAGATGCACGAGCGGCTCGATCGCTGGGTGACCGCCGAGCAGAAACTGTTGCCGAAAGGCGCTGCGAAAGTGCCCGCGGGTCGATTCGCCGCGATCGATCCGCGCCTGATCGCGCAGCTCGAAGACGACGTGCTCGTGCTCGCGGATTGGCTCGATCGCGAGCGGCTCGAAGGTCTGCTCGACATCAGCGACGAGATCGCGGCGCATCAGAAGCGGCTCGCCGAGCTGCTCGCCCAGTACAACCGCACGAATGATCCGCGCCTGCTCGACGAGATCGAGCGCGAGATGCGTGCGCTCGATCGCTCGTACGCCGAGCTCGAGAAGCACCGTCGTGGCATGGCCGAGGATGTGCTCGATCAGTACGTGCATCGCGACGCGGTGCAGGCGCAGCAAGGCACGAGCTGCGTCGCCGAGGTGCGCTCGCTGGTCGCGGCCGGCAGGACCGTCGAGGCGCAGCAGAAGCTCGAGCAGTGCCAGCAACAGCAGGCGAAGGGCGCCGGCGCGCTCGAAGGCTCGCTCGCATCGCTGCGCGGTGACAAGTTCGGCGACGAGCAGCGCAAGCTCGACGAGGTGATGAACGAGCTCGCCGACGTCGCGAAGGATCAGGACGACATCGCGGCGGAAGCGAACCGCATCTTCGAGGCGTATGCGCGCAAGGCCGACGACATCGCAAAAGAGCACCAGCGCGAAGCGAGCAAGAAGGTCAGCGCGCTCGTCGACAAGCTGCGCAAGCGGCTCGGCAGCGTCAACGAATCGGGCCTGACGCCGTTCGCGAAGGAAGAGCTCGATATCGTCGAGCGTCGGCTCAACGACGTCGAGCACATGGTCGACGACGGCGATCTCGCCGAGGCGCTCGGCATGGCGCGGCAGGCGAAGCAGAGCCTCGACACGATCGCCGGCGAGCTCGAGGCCGCGATCAACGACGATCCGAAATCGAAGTGGGCCGACGCCACGCAAGATGCGCTCGAAGGCGTCGAGCGTGCGGCGCCGGTCGCGAAGGAGCTGATCGACGAGCTGGCCTCGCTGTCGCCGAAGCCGGAACAGATCATGAGCGCCGACGATCTCAAGGCGCTCGAGCGGCTGCGCCGTCGCCAGGCGATGAACCGCCAGCGCACCGACAAGCTCGGCGACCGCACGAAGCAGATGGGCGCGGACCTGCCGGGTGATGCGGCCGCCGAGCTCGGCAAGAAGCTAGGCACGGCGTCGCAGCACATGGGCAAGGCCGACGATCGGATGAAGGGCAAGGATCCGTCGGGCTCGCGCGAAGCGGCGCGCGCGGCTGCCGATGCGCTCGCGAAGGCGCGCGATCGCGCGCGCAATGCGGCGCGCCAGGCACAAGAGGGAACGACGAACGACGAGCCCATTCGGATCCCCGGCGCCGACGAATACCGCGCACCGGAACGCTTCCGAGAGGAACTGCAGGAAGCAAACAAAGTGAAGCCGCCTGAAGGCTTCGAGGAGATGAGCAAGCGTTATTACCAGGAGCTCATCAAGTGAAACGTTCAGAGATAAACCGCCAAGACGCCAGGCACGCCAAGCCCCGAAACA
>DATDCH010000503.1:0-7028 GCA_036524455.1 Kofleriaceae bacterium
CGACTCGAAGCCGGCGTCACGCCGGATCGCGCGTCGCCATACTCGTACGTGTTCGCAACCGGCGGCGTGTCGAGTGACAACGTCGCCGCAGCCGCCGCGGCCGGCGTGCATCCCGGCGCCGCGCGCCCGCTGCTGATCAAGACCGACAACGCCGCGGGCTTCACGGATCTGCTCGGCCGCTCGACCGTCGGCGCAGCGCGCACGAACCACGACGCGCTCGTGCAGGCGTACGCGCAGCAATACAACACCCGGCTCACCTGGCCGACCGGCACGCGCGTGCGCAGCGCACGCACCGACGACTTCGAGGTCGCGTTCAACAACACGAAGCGCGTCGATGCGATCGCCGGCGTGCTGACGAACGACTTGTTCACGGGGCAAGGCGGCACGGTGTGCCAGGCGACGCGGTCGCGCGACATCCCGCTGATGGGCCTGTCGGCTGCTGCACGCTTGCTCACGCATCCGACCGAGCCCGCGTCGTACGTGTGCGTCAGCGACATCGGGCTCTACGAAGCGTCGGGCGGCGGCGGTTACGACACGCACTCCGAGAACGCACGCGACACGGCGACGAACTTCGACAACATGCTCAAGTCGCTGCTCGGCATCATCAACGCGCCGAACGAGGCCAGCCCGAACAAGCTCAATCTCGACGACACGCTGATCATCCTCAACACCGAGTTCGGCCGCACGCCACGCGCGCAAGGCTCGACGGGGCGCAACCATCACCCGTACGGCTACGTCACCGCGTTCATCGGTGGCCCGACGACGAAGGGCGTCTCCGGCGCGATCGGACCGAACGGCGTGGCCGATATGTACGCGTCGCCCGCGCAGAACCGGATCGCCGCGCTGCTCGCGCTCGGCATCTGGCCGTTCTCGCCCGAAGCGTTCGCCGTCTCCGACGTGCCCGGCGCATCGGGTGAAGTCGATGCTGCGCTCAAAGCCATGCAGGCATGCCTGGGGAGGACCGCATGAAGCGCCTCGCCCTCATCGCCGTCGTCGCCGTCGTATGGGCCGCGTGCGGCACCGATCATCGCAAGCCGATCGACGAGGAAGGCACCAAGGACGTGCCGTACACCGAGTGCGGCGGCGATCCACCCTCGTTCGTGCGGCAAGCGATGCTGTCGCTCAACGGCCGCCGCCCGCGCAGCCAGGCCGAGGTCGACGTCTATGCGGATCTCTACGCAGCGGTGACGACCGCCGGTGGCGATCCGAAGGACACGGTCGCGCGCGCGATCATGGAGAGCCCCGAGTTCGCCGATCGCTGGATCGATACGTTCATGGACGCGATGCACGTGCAACGCATCGACGTCCAGAACGAGGCGTCGTGCTGGGACCGCCCGCTGCGCACGACCGTCGATGCCGGTCTCGCGACCGCGGTGCGCGGACAAGCCGCGACGACGGCGGGCGACGGCAAAGGCGTGTGGACGATGGCAGACCTCGCGCGCTCCGCGATGGTGCTCGACGATCCGACGCCGGTGTATCGCGCGCAGCTGTTCTCGATGGTCGCGCACCCGATTCCGGCGGCAAACGTACCCGCCCGCGAGGCCGAGCTCGCACGCCGTGCCGATTTCGGCGAAACGTTCGACTCCGGGTTCTTGCACCGCGACGTCGTGTGCCTGTCCTGCCACAACAGCGAAGCGTCGGTCACCGACAGCGACGATCCCATCCGCGATCGCCACTGGCCCGTACCCGGTCTCGCCGAACGCGCGGTCTATGGCGCGTCGGCCGGCATCGACAGCGATCGCGCACACGCCGCGTTCCGCGTCGAAGGCTTTCTGTCGGGCAACGCGCGGCCGTGGGGCTGGCACCAGGACTGCGGCGAGTTCTCGACGACCGTCGGCGACGACATCGCCGGCGTCGACGGCAAGCTCGCGAGCCTCACCGGGCGGCGACTGACCGTGTACAACCTCGAGCAAGCGCTCGCGCGCGGCTTCGACAAGCTGCGCGGCCAGCTGCCGCCGATCGGCATGGACGGCGCGATCGCGGATCCCGATACCGCGCTCGCCTGGCTCGTCACGCTCAAGATCACCGAGGACGTGTGGAAGCGCGCGACCGGCACCCCGCTGACGATCGCAAACTACTTCCCGCGCAACGAGCACGCGAGCGACCTGCTCTACGCGCTCGCGAGCAAGTTCACGCAGAGCGGCTTCTCGATCAAAGCACTGCTCGTCGCGATCGTATCGACCGACTACTTCAATCGCCAACCGCCCGAGCTCGGCTGCGGCAAGACGCCGTACACGTATCCGGCCGTGTTCGATCCATGGGTGCTCGAGGACTCCGATCCCGAGCGCCGGTTCAACGGTCCCGGCGACGCGGTCAGCGCCGTCGACGCGCGCACGCTCGTCACCGCGACCACCGCGGCGCTCGACTGGACGCCACCGCCCGCGGCAACCCGGTTCCCCGACTACGGTGACGGTTGCGAGGACAGCACGTGCTCGCAGATGCAGGGCTACTGCAACCAGTTCGGCGCGTGCTGCAAGTCGTATCAGGCGGCCTGCATGATGGGCGGCGTGATGCCATCGGTGCAGGTGCCGTTCGAGCGCGGCGTCGGCATGTTCCTACGCAACAGCGAGCGCGGCTTCCGCGGCCTCGACTTCCAAGCGCGTCTGGTGTGGGAAGACCGCTACGGCGCGTGCACGCGACCGGCGTGGGTTGCTTCCGACTTCATCGACAAGCTCGTCGCGGCCGGCGCCGCCGATCCGGCGGCAACCGTCGGCGACGTCGTCGCGGCGATCAAGGATCGCCTCATCGGCGAGACATCGCTCGTCGACTCCGCCGAGACCGGCGCGATCGCTGGCCTGTTCGGCGCCACGATCGACATGCCCGCGAGCAAGGTCACCGCGGCGGCCGCACGGCAGCTGTGTGGCGCCCTGCTCGGCTCGCCGCAGTTCTTGCTGCAAGGCATGGCGGGACGCGGCGGCGAGCGCCCGAAGCTCACGCCTGCGGAAGCGGGCTACGACGCGATCTGCGCCGCGGTTGCTCCGCGCGTCACCGGCCGCACGGTCACGTGCAGCGGCGGCAAGCTCACCGTGCAGTGATCACGCGTCGCGCGTGATCGAGTACGCTCGGCGGCATGAGCGACGCAGGGTTCGACGCACACGTCGATCGCTGTCGTGCCAGTGGCGCGCGCGACGAGCATCGCGACGAGCTCCACCTGGCGTGGCGCGGCGGGTGCGGCGAGCCCGATGCCGTACGCGAGCTCGACACGATGATCACGAGCGAGGCCGAAGCCGCCGCGCGGCGCGTCGATCGTTCGCCGGCATTTGTCGACGAGGTCCGCCAGGCGCTGCGCGTGCGGTTGCTCGTCGGCGACGAGGGTCGCGTGCGCATCCACGACTACGTCGGCCGCGGTCCGTTACGCGGCTGGATCGGCGTTGCCGCACTGCGCGTCGCGCTCAACCTCAAGCGCGCGACCGGCCCGGTGAGCGCCGAGATCCTGACCGAGCTCGTCGACGATGCCGACCCCGAGATGAAGCACCTCAAGACGCTGTACCGCGCCGAATTCAAGGACGCACTCACCGCCACGCTGCGTGCGCTGCCCGAGCGACAGCGTGCGTTGCTGCGGCTGTCGTACGTCGACGGCGTATCGATGGTCCAGCTCGGCCGGCTCTACGACGTGCACGAGACGACGGCCGCGCGCTGGGTCAAAGCGGCCGCGGCTGCCGTCGCAGAGGATGCGCGCAGGCGGTTGACCGAGCGCTTGTCGCTGTCGCCATCGAGCCTCGACAGCGTGGCACGCATGGTGCTGAGCAACCTCGACGCCAGCATCTCTCGGCTGTTACGCGGCTGACGATTTCCGTGCAGGATCCGAATCGACGCGTGTCGATCGAGCAGGAGGACTACTCATGCTTCGATTGTTCTTGGTGCTCGTCGCTCTATCCGCGGCGTGCACGGACCCCGATCCAGACCTGACGGCCACGACGCACGAGCTCGGCGCGAGCGCGCCGACCCGCGAGCACATCGCCGGCGACGTCTATCATTACAGTTTCGCGCTACCCGTCGGCGATGGCCCGAATGCACGACTCACGATCCACCGCGTCACCCGCGAACGGGCGCCGTGGCAACCGCGGCGCAGCCGGCGCGCGCTCGTGCTCATGCACGGCGACTTCTCGACGTTCTGGACAAACTTCGATCGCATGGCGCCTTGGCTTGCCGAGCGCGGCATCGATGTGTGGGGCTTCGATCGACGCTGGACGCAAGCACCCGAGACGGGCGCCGACGTCTCTGACTTCGCAACGATGGGCCTTGCCGAGGAGCTCGCGGACATCGGCACGGCGCTCGCGTTCGTGCGCGGCGTACGGCTCGTGACCGATGGCAGCGACGAGCGCGTCACGCTCGGCGGGTTCTCGCGCGGCGGCCAGCTCGCGTACTACTACGCGTCGCAGGAGATGCTGGCGCCGCCGCAGCTGCGTCACGTGCACGGCCTCGTACCACTCGACGTTTATGCGTCGATCTCGCCGGCGGATGACGACCGCCGGCAGTACTTCTGCGAGCTCGCCGGCTTCGAGTACGACGCGTACAACGCGGGCTTCATCGACTCGCCGAACACATTCATTTTCGACGTCGGCAGGCTGGCGCTGTCCGCACCGAACGACGTCTCGCCGTATGCATTCTTCCCGGGCCAAACGAACCGCGGCGTGCTGTTCACGACGGTGGGCCGCACCTATCTGTTCTTCGCGCCGAACCCGGTCTATCACCTGATTGCGCCGGTGATCGACGGCCGCATTACCGGGCTGCGCTACAGCAACGAGACGACCGTCGCCACCTGGCTCGCGAATGCGGCGCCGCATCAGTCGATGCTGGAACAAGCGGAGACCGACGCGATGCTGTGCAACGAAGCACCGCCCGTCGATGCACCGCTGTCGCGCATCCGCGTGCCGCTGCTCCTGCTCGCAGCGGCCGGTGGCTATGGCGAGCGCGCGTTGTTCTCGACGACGCAGGTCAGCTCGCCTGACGTCACCACCCAGGTGATTCGGCTGCTGCCGGCAGAACAAGAAGCAGAGGACTTCGGCCACGCGGACCTCTTGTTCGCCGACAACGCGCCCGCACTCGCGTGGCAACCGCTGTTGTCGTGGTTGAATGCGCTGTAGATGACCGCGTGCCTCGCCGAGGATGATCTGCTCGACCTCGCCCAGGGTCGGCGACGGCTCGGCGATGCGCCGGTGCTCGAAGCGCACCTCGCCGACTGCCCGGCGTGCAGCGGATTACTCTCGACACTGATCGCGTCGACACCGGAAGACCGCCGCGACCTCGTCGGCACGACGCTCGGACCGTATCGTCTCGACGGCTTGGTCGGCGCGGGCGCGATGGGAGAGGTGTATCGCGCGTGGGATACCCGGCTGCAGCGCGAGGTCGCGGTCAAGGTGTTGTCGCGCCGCCTCGCCGACTCGCCCGAGCGCATCCGGCGGCTCGAAGCCGAAGCGCGCGCGGCGGCGGCGATCGCGCACCCAAACGTCGTCACGGTCTACGACACCGGCACGGACCAAGGCGTGCCGTACATCGTCAGCGAGCTGATCCAAGGCGAGACCCTGCGCAGCGTGATCGATCGCGGTCCGATCGCACGTGCGACCGCGCTCGATCTCGCGCTTCAGCTCGCGCGCGGTCTGGCCGCCGCGCACACCCACGGCGTCGTGCATCGCGATCTCAAGCCGGCAAACCTGATCGTGCGCGACGGCACGCTCAAGATCCTCGACTTCGGGCTCGCGAAGCTCACCGGCGATCGCGACGTCGACGCGACCGAACCAGGCACCCTGGTCGGCACGTCGGGATACCTCGCGCCCGAGCAAGCGCGCGGCGAACCCACCGATGCGCGCAGCGACATCTTCGCAGTCGGCGCGATCGGCTACGAGCTGCTCACCGGTCGGCGCGCGTTCGCGGGATCCACGTTTGCCGAACGGCTCTCCGCCGTACTGCGCGATACGCCGCAACCGATCGACGATCCGGCGTGGCCGATCCTGCTGCGCTGCCTCGCCAAGAATCCCGCGAACCGCTTCCAGTCGGCGATCGACCTCGCGTGGGCGCTCGACAAGCTCGATGCAGCGCCGGTGCAGCGCGCGCCGCGCACGCGAGCGGCGGTATCGCGCCGCACGTTCGTGATCGGCGCCGCCGCGACGGGCATCGGCGGGATGCTCGTCGGCCGCGCGCTGGTACCACGAGCGAGCACGTTCCGCCCGGCGTTCGCTCAGCTCACGTTTCGCCAAGGGCGCGTCGGCCGCGCACGGTTCACGCCCGACGGCGGTAGCATCCTGTACTCGGCGGCGTGGGACGGCGGTCCGATGACGATGTTCACGATTCGGCTCGCCGGTGGCGGTACGCGCGTGCTCGAGATGCCGCCCGCCCAGCTGCTCGCCGTGTCGTCGCGCGGGCAGCTCGCGCTGTCGCTGGACCATCGTTTCTACGAGAGCTTTCATCAGGAAGGTCAGCTCGCGCTCGCGCCGCTCGAAGGTGGCGAGCCGCGCGCGCTGGGCACTGCGGTCCAGGATGCGGACTTCACGCCCGACGGCGCCATGCTCGCGATCGTGCGCCGCGCCGGCAATCGATTCCGGCTCGAGTGCCCGCTCGACCGCGTGCTGCTCGAGGCGGGTTGGATCTCGCATCCGCGCGTCTCACCCGACGGCTCGCGAATCGCCTGCCTCGTTCACGCCGGTCCACACGACAACGCCGGCGACCTCGTGATCGTGCCGCTCACGGGCGGTGCTGAGCGCACGCTGTCCGGAGGTTGGAGCAGCATCGACGGCATCGCGTGGGCCGGCAACAGCCGTGCGCTGTGGGTGAGCGCGAGCCGCGAAGGCGGCAACAGCTCCGTGCGCGCGATCGGGCTCGACGGCAAAGAGCTCGTGCACCACGCCAGTGCCGGCAGGCTGCGCGTCCATGATCGGTCCGCTTCCGGAACGCTCGCGGTCACGCACGTCAGCGGTCGTCTTCACATGATGGTCAAAGCCCCCGGCAGCGCGACCGAAACCGAGCTCGGTCTCTCCGACGTGACGCTCGCCGGCGCGATGACCGCCGATGGTAACTCGCTCGCGTTCTGC
>DATDCH010000504.1:0-18051 GCA_036524455.1 Kofleriaceae bacterium
GCATGGTGCGCCTGCACAGCCGGGGCACCACGATCGATCACCTCGAGTACGAAGCCTACGCGCCGATGGCGGTCAAGGTGATGACCCAGCTGTGCGAAGAGCTCGAAGCCGAGATTCCGGGCACGCGTCTCGCGGTCGAGCATCGCGTTGGCCATCTCGCGATCGGCGACATCGCGGTGGTCATCGCAGCCGCAGCGCCGCATCGCGCGGAGGCATTCACTGCCTGCCGCGCGATGATCGATCGACTCAAGGACCGCGTGCCGATCTGGAAGAAAGAGATCAGCGTCGACGGCGCCGAGTGGGTTGGCCTCGGCCCTTAGCTAGTCGCGGGCGCGCGGACACCCGGCGTCCTCGAGCCACTGGAAGTTCGTGATGCGACTGTTACTGCACGTGACCACCATGCCGGTGTACCAGGCGCAGTTGCTGTCCGAACCGTGGGTCAGATAGATCGCGCCGTTCCAGTCGCAACCGAGCTGACCGCCGGTGATGACCGGGCTCTGGCCGTTTGCGACCAGATTGCCCTCCCAGCTGAGCGAGGTGACGCGGCCGCCGCTGCACTGGGCATCGACGCCGTGCGTATACGCCGCGCCGGTATCCCAACCCTGCGAGGTCCAGCGCCGCGCGTTGCCCCAGTTGCAGCCCACGACGGTGTCGGTCGTCCCGGATGCAATCGGGTTGGTCTGAGGCGACCAGCCCGGTGGATTGAGCATCAGCACGTCCATGTAGTTGAGCTTGCCGTTCAAGCAAGTCGCCCACGCGCCGGCGTAGGCCATGTTGCCGCCGTTATGGCCATGGCTGAGCCAGTTCGCGCCGTTCCAGTTGCAGTCGATCGAGCACTGTGCGGCTTCGTCTTGCGTGCCGCTGCAGTTGTCGTCGACGTTGTTGAAGCACAGCTCCGTGGCGTTGGGACGGACCGCGCTCGAGTTGTCGTTGCAGTCGGTATTGTTCGCGACGTATCCCCCAGGTGCCGAGCACGCCATCGTCGTCACATTGGGGTTGCCGTAACCGTCGACGTCGTTGTCTCGATAGAACGTGGACTGCACGCCCTCGTCGATCATCGTGTTGCAGTTGTTGTCGGCGAGGTCGCAGACTTCAGCGCGGCCCGGATAGACGTCGTTGCGCGCGTCGTTACAGTCCGTGTTGTTTGCCACGTATCCCCCGGGTGCCGAGCACGCCATCGTCGTCACATTGGGGTTGCCGTAACCGTCGACGTCGTTGTCGCGGTAGTAGGTCGTTTGCACGCCCTCGTCGATCCCGGCAGTGCAGTTGTTGTCGACACCGTCGCAGACCTCGGCACGGCCTGGGTAAACGTCGTTGCGCGCGTCGTTGCAATCGTCGTTGCTTGCAACGTAACCGGTGATCGGCATGCACGCGGCCATCGTCACCGCCGGATTGCCGTGACCGTCCATGTCGGCGTCCCGGTAGTAGGTGGTCTGCACGTTGTCGTCGATCATCGTGTCGCAGTCGTTGTCGGCCAAGTCGCACGTCTCGGTCGCGCCCGGATGCACATCGGCGCGGCTGTCGTCGCAGTCACCGAAGTTCAATACGTACCCAGCCACATTCCCGCATCCCTGCATCGGGATGGCCGCATCGCCGTAACCGTCGCCGTCGGCGTCCCGATAGAACGTCGTCATGCCTTCTTCGTCGATCGGACCGTCGCAATCGTTGTCGACCATGTCGCAGACCTCGGTCGCGCCGGGATGGATGGCAGACTTCGTGTCGTCACAGTCCGCCTCGGCGGCGATTGGCATGTCCTCGATCCAACCACCACCGCACGCCGGGGCTGTTGTCGGCGCCTCGCAGCTGGCCTTCGACTCGGCGTCGAGGGCGGCCACGCCGTCCCCGTCGCAGTCCGCGTACCACCAGATCGACGTGCAGTCGTCGGGCGGATCGGTCTCCACATCACCACATGCCATTACAACCATCGCCAGAACGAGAATGGATCGCATGGCGGCCGATAGAGCAAGCAGTACGCCGACGGCGCGCGGCTGCAACCCGACGAATTGCCTGACCGGCTTGCTACTTGGCGTCGGTCAATTCGCCCGAGCAACTGTTCAATACGGTTCGCCCGACAGTCGAATTGCCCGCGGTCACTCTTGCGGCGGTGCGGCAGGCGTCGGCGGCGGTTGCTCCTGCGAGCCCGCCGAACCCGGCTGGTGATCGCCGCCCTTCATCTCGCGCACACGACCATCGGCATCCGGCGGCGGTGGCGCCGGTGCTGCACCGGCCGGTGCTGCGGCGCCCGCCGCCGGACCACCAACGGGGGCCGAGCCCGTGCCTGCATCGTGCCCCGGTGGTGTCGCGGGAGGCGTTTCTGGCATCGCCACCGGCGCAGGCGTCGGGACCGCGGGCATCGTCGGGCGAGCGCCCTCGTCGGGTTGGACCGCGAGGTTGGGCCGGCTCGGCCGGTTGAAGTCTTCGCCGTTGTTCGTGTTGGTGTTCGGCCCGCATTCCTGGTTGAGGCGCTTCATGTCTTTGAAGCGATCGGTGAGCCGGATGTGGAACAGGCCGTCACCGCGGATCTCGGCACCGGTCGTCGAGATCGCAGCGTGCGTCTTCGGTTCGCGGCGCATCAGATCGTCGGAGCCTTTGAAGCGCAGGCAGCCCGCGACCATCGATTCGCCGAACTCCTTCTCGAGCGTCATCGTGTAGTCGATCTTGAGCTGGCCGTCTTTCGACGTCGTGTCGAACTTGTCGAGCGTCAGCTTGCCCTTCTTCATCGTCGCTTTCGCGAGGAGCGAGTCCATCGAGACTTTGCCGAAGTCGATGCCCTCGCCGACCATCGCCTGGTTGCGCGTGTTCTTGAGCAGCGGCTTGAGCTTCGTCTTGCCGTCGCCGAACGTGCAGCCGCTCGGGCAGGTGAGCGTCAGGCCTGCGCTCGCCTTCTGCCAGTTGATCGCGGTGCGACCGAGCTTGGACTTCTCCATCGGCAGGTGCGCGTTGATCGAGAACTGCAGCTTGCCGGTCATCGGCAGACCGAGCAGCGAACGCATCGGCAAGTGCGCGCCGGGCAGGCTGTTGCCTTCGACGCTCGCGGTGATGCTGCCACGGCCGAAGTTCTCGATCTCGAGCTCGCCGATCAGGTGACCGAAGCCATCCTTCTTGTCCCCGATCTCGGCATCGATGTCGACGGAGATCTTGCCGCCGAGCAGCGCGAGGACGCCGACGTCGACCTCCAGGCGCGAGATGTAGAACGGCGTCGTGACCTCGTCGGGCTTCGTCGGGCGCGGACGGATCGAGAACGAATTGAAGTACACGCGCCCCGGCATCCAGCCGCGTTCGACGCTACCGATCGAGACCTCGTACTTCTCCTGCATCGCCTCGATGACCTTGTCGCCGATGCGCTGGTACGGGAACGTCATCTGCAATGCGAACACGAAGATGATGAGCGCGAAGAACCCGAGCCCGACGTAACGCAGCACGCGGCGCGTTCGCGGTCCGAGTCGATCGAACGGCAGGCGCGGCAACTTGAACGGCAGCTTCGGCAGGTTGATCGCCATCGCTACGTTCCCTTCTTTGCCGAGCCCGCAGCGTCGGCCTCGCCTTCGGGTTTCGCCGGCGCTTCCTTCGAATAGGTCGACACCTCGAGGTTGACGTCGAGCTTCGCCTTGTCACGGAAGTCACGGCGCAGATCGATGTGCGTGACCGAGACGACCTTGCTGCCCATCTCGACCTCCATGAGGAACGTCTTGAGCTGATCGATCGTCAGATCGTCGAGCGTGCACGACACCGAGTTCGTGACGAAGCCGTTCGCCTTCTGCGGCGGTTGCGGCGACGTCGACTTGAGCGTGAAGTTCGCCTTCTTCGCGGCGTTGTCGAGGTAGGTGGCCAAGCTCAGCGGCTCGGTGCCCATCATCGCAACCGCGTCGTCGACCTTCTGCAGATTTTCGCCCCGCGCGCGCAGCGAGGCGAGCACGTTGAGCGCCTTGCGCGCTTCGTGGTTGCGCTTCTCCATGTCGACGAGACCGTCACGGATCGCCAGGCCGAGCCAGATCGCGAGCGTCACCGGCAGAGCGACTGCCGCGATCAGGACGAGCCGGCGCTCGCGCGGTGAGATGCGGTCCCAGAAATCCCGGGCTTTGTCGCTGACCGCGCTCATTTCGTGCCTCCCGTCATGCAGGTCGAGGGAATCGTCAGCTTGAATTTCTTCACGCCGCCATCGCCTGTCTCGGTCGCGCCGCGTTGGATGTCTTTGAAGCAGGTGATCTTGCGCAGCTCGGCGACGAGCAGGTCGATCTCCTCGCCGGTCTTCGCGGTACCGGTCATGTCGACCTTCGACTCGTCGATATCGAGCTTGTCGATGTCGAGCGTGATCTTGTCCTTCGGGGGCAAGTGCGAATTGATCTCGAGCAGGATGTCGTAGGCCGACATCTTCGGCAGCGGCGACATCGCGGCGACACCGCCCGGTCCGGTCGAGTTGTTGACGTCGGCCGCCGACTTCGCAGCGCCGTACATCTCGGTCGTCTCGTTGACGAGCCGCGTGGTCAGCGTCTTCTCGGCTTTGCGCAGCCGGTAGAGGTCGGCGTACGCGCTGCCCGCGGCAAACGCAGCGATCGACAGCACGGCGACACCGAGCGGGATGGCCTTCGCGCGCAGGAACGACAGGTCGACCTTCACCGCGAGCGAGCCGGAGCGCAGATCGAACTGCGGCCGGCCGCCGGCGGCGTCGTACGCCATACCGACGGTCATCGCGCCCGAATCGATCGGCAAGCCCGTGGCTGCGTCGGGACTAAACCGCGGACCGGCGAGCGCGACGACATCGTCTTGCGTGAGCCGCCACGCAGGAAGCCCGAGCTGCTCGCTGAGGAACGAGCCCATACCGCGGAGCCGCGCGCCGCCACCGACGAGGATTGCCGCGATCGGCGCGAACCCGGTGCGAGCACGGCACGCCGCGAGCGTCTGGCGGACGTCGCGCGCGAACACCGACAGCTCCGGCGCCAGCACGCGCGAGATCCGGTCCCACGCTTCGCTCGTCGCCGGCTCTGCCTGCGACGCGATGAAGCCGTCGCTGTGCTTCGCCTGCTCGGCAGTGCCCCACGGCATCTGCCAGTGCGTCGCGATCTTCTCGGTTACCTGCTTGCCGGCGCGCGCGATGCTGCGGCTGAACACGGCCTTGTTCTGGTACACGACCACGACATCGGTGCGTTCGTGACCGATATCGATCACGGCAACCGGTCCGTCGGTGCGCGCCTTCATCAGGGACGGTACGTGCGCGACGAGCTTCGACGCCGCACCGCCGCACGCGAGCAGACCGCGTGGCTGGAATCCCGCGACTTGACCGATGTCGATGATGTGCTCCGCGCGATCGCGACGCATCGCGTACGACAGCACGCGCATGCCATCGGCCGGCGCCGCAACGCGGCCGCGGATCGCATCCTGCGGGATCGGGCCGGTCGCCGGCGGCGACGGAATCTGCTCGAAGCAGTACACCATGTCCTCGAGGTCGACCGGCACGACGCCTTCGAGCTCGCCACCGACGGCCTTGTCGAGCTCGCTGCGGCGCAGAGCCTTGAAGCCGAACTCGAGCACCTGCGTGAACACCTGGTCGCCGTACACGCCGATGTAGCCGGTCTCGTCGCGCAGCCGCAGCTCGTCGATCAATGCGACGAGCGCTTGGCGCATGCGGTCTTCGATCGGTTCGTCGCCGGCCGGGACCATGCGCTCGTGCACGCCGAGGAGTGCGGCGCCGCGAATTCCTGGACTGGCGATCGCGAGCTTCACGCTCCACGCGCCTAGATCGACTGCAAACGTCCGAGTCGCCATATCAGTCTTCCCTCAAGAACACCCACGCGCCCTTCGGCACGGGTTGCTTCCTGACGTTTTGCGGCACAAACTTCGTGTCCCACACGCCCGTGATCGTCGAGCGGATCGGTGGAAACACCGGCCTACCCTCGTTGTCGGTCTGCTTGCGCGCGATCTCGCCGAACGCCTCGATGCGATACGTGCGGCGGGGGCCGCTCGTCGCGATCGTGCCCAGCTTCTTCGGATCGAGCTCGAGCCCGATCTTCTCGCCCGGCATCAGGCCGGTCGCGAGCGCACTCGAGGCGGCGCTGCCCGCCATGCCCGTGGTGCCCGCGAGCGCCTCGATCGCCGCGCTCGGGTCCTTCACGAACGTGACGAAGTCGTCGAGCTTCGCGAACGTCTCACCCATCTGCTTGGCCTTTGCGACGATGCCGGCGAGCGCGAACAGCTTGCGCGGATCCATCAGCACCGGGTCGTTTGGGTTCTTCGCCGACAGAAACAGGATCGCGGCGATCAGCTGCACGTTGCTGACCGCGGCCATGTTGACCTTACAGCCGCCGTAGATCGTGAACGCGTGCTCGAACAGCGTCCAGAACCGGTCGTCGACGCCACGCGCGAGCTTCACTTCGCTGAGCGTGTCGATGTAGTTGTTCTTCGGCTGGTAGCGGTCCTTGAGGCCCTCGTAGTTGTAGTCCTCGCTCGTGCCCCGGTCCTTGAGCTTCATCGTGTCGCCGTCGATGTAGTCGAGGATGGCGCCGACCTGCTGCGCGCGGTCACGTCGCCAGCCTTCGGCGTCGGCCTCTTCGAACACCGGGTCGTACGCCTTGAAGTAGACCAGCGCGTCGAGCGCGCTCTTGATGATCGGGAACGCGGTCGTGTTGTTCGCGCAGTTGAGGTTGATCTTGTCGTCCTCGGTCGTAAAAACGTCGTTGAACCCGCACGTGCCGATATCCGCGCCGAGGCCCTGTGAATCCGATGGCAGGACCCCGAACATGTCCTTCACCTCGTCGGCGCCGCCGCACAGCGGCGAGGTCAGCATGCCCGCGTAGTCGGTGATCTGGACCTGGCCCTGGAAGTCTTTCATGTTGTCGATGCGGCCCTGAATGCGCACGACGAGCTCGCCCAGGTTTTGCGCCGACCGAGCGAGGAAGTGCGCGCGCATCTGATCGCGGTAGTTCGCGGCCGCGTTGATGTCGGTGGTCGTCGAGGTTCCGAAGTCGTTCGAGATCACGATCGTGATCGTGATCGCGATCAGCACGGCGATCAGCGCGACGCCGCGTTCCCGCTGCCGCGTCGGCTTCGCCGCCCGGGTCTCGGTCTCCGTATGTTGCTCCTGGTCAGGCATGTCGGTCATGTCGGTGAGAACACCAAAGCCTCTTGCATCATGATCCGCGCCTGCGTCGACAACTTGATGTCGTCGCCGTCGACGTTCTTGAGCGTCAACGTGATCCGCACGCGGCTCGGCAGCCAGCCCTTCTGGCCATCTGACTGCGTCGTGTCCCACGTGTCCTGCCACTCGAGGTTCTTCCAGTTCCAGAACTCGAACTCGACTTTCTCGATGTTGCGCGCGAGCACGTCGTACTCGGCCGCCTCTTCCTCGGGCGACTCGTTCGAAGGACGCCGCTGCTCGGCGCGCACCCAGTCGGTCTCGCCCGGCCGGTCCTTCGCACTGAGCGCGAGATATCTGATCACGGTCTGTTCCGACTCGTTCGCGTCGGACCACAGCACGCGGTGGTTCATCGTCGAGAACTGAATCTCGGGCACCTTGCTGCCGGACTTCGCGACGAGCATCGTGCGCGGATGCGTCGGGTTCGTCGGATACGGCGGGCACGATGTGCCCTTCGGGCAACCTTCGCTGGTCGACAGGTACATGCCTTCGAAGTCCGCGACCGCGCGGCCGAGCGCCATGCGCAGCTCGTGATTGCGCTCCTGGTATTTGCCCGACGAGCGCCGCGTGTCCGACGTGTTCGAGATCGTGCGCCACGCGAGCGTCATCATCATGACCATCACCGCGCTGGCGATCATCACTTCGACGAGCGTCAGGCCCGCCTGAGAGTTGCGCCGGTTCATCATGGCCCCGGCTTCCCTGGTTGTTTGGGCTGCTGCGTCGGCTGCGTCGGCGACGTCGGCGTGGTCTTGCCCTGGTTCGGGTCGTACTCCTGCGAGCCCATGCCGTTGAGCACCTTGTCCATCGCGGCAGCGTCGGTGAAGAACGCGACGACACGCATGTCGCGATCGCGACCGAGCGTCTTCCACTTCACGGTCAGCGTGACCTTGCGAACGCTGACCTTGAGGATGTCCTGGATCTGCGCGTACCACATCTGGATAAACGCACCGCCTTGCGCGGCGTCGATGTCCTGCTTGCCGCCGCCGAACATGCTGAGCATGCCGAGGATCCCCGAGCTCTCGGCGCCTCCGGAACCTGCGGCGGAGCCGGCGCTACCAGCAGCCGTCGCGGCTGTTTCCTGCTGCCCCGCCTCCTGCATCTCGGAGAGGCTCGGCATCTTCGGCTCTTCGACCTTGTACGAGTAACAGATGTTCGGCCAGCCCTCGTCTTCGAAGCACTGCTCGCTCTCCTGCGACTGATCGGTATCCGTGAAGCCGTCCTTCAATAGGATCTCTTCGATGTCGTACATCTTGCCGCGCGCGAGATCGGTCGCGATGCCCATCATGTGCGCGTCCTCGGTGCTGAACAGGTTGCCGGCCGCGCTCTTGATCAGCACGACCATGCCGAGGCCGAGCAGCGCGAGCGCGATCATGACCTCGAGCAATGTGAACCCGCGCTGAACGTGCTCTCGTCCTCGTCCTCGTTCACGTCCACGTGTCACGTGCACGTGCACGTCCACGATCTCGGAGACCTGCTTCCTGGTGATTCGTCCTTCCGAGCCATCGGCATCAGGTTGGGTCGACGCCTTCCAGATCGATGCCGCGGAAGCAGACAGCGGGGAACACGCTGACTTCATGGACGAGCACGAGCACGTGCACGTGCACGTGCACGTGTACGTCGACGTGGTGATCGTTTCGCCGCGCTTCACTGCTGGTCCTCGCGCGCTTTGTCTTTGTCGCCGAGCGCGTTGCGCATCATGTGATCGTCGACGTCGCGCAGCGTGCCGTCCCGAAGCTCGACGCGCCCGGTCAACCCAGCCACCGTCACCGTGAACGTCTCGCTGCCGTCGGTGATCTCGACAACTGCTTTCTCCGACGAGCCCGTCGGGAAGAAGTAGATCGCGACCTGCCCCTTCGTCGTGCTGTCGTCCTTGTGCTGGACCCAGATCTCCTTGAACTTGATCCCCTTCGAGGCGCGCAGCGGCCTGATCCAACCCTTGCCCTCGATGTCGTTGCTCGGATCGTCGATCGGCACGCACATGCGGTCGGCGATGTGATGCCCCGCGATCACCAGCGCTTGCTTGGTCGCGCCTTCCGGATCGCTGGCCATCGCATCGAGCGGCATGTCACGCAGCCGATCCTTGCCCTTCTCGATCGCGCGCTTGGTCTCTTCCTCGTCGGCTCGCACCTGCTCGTTCAGCTTGAGCGTGCGCGCGCCCTGACACATCTCGACGGCGTAGATGTGCTTGTCGACGTCGAACAAGATGCGATGCATCTCGCCCTTCTCGACCGCGAGCTGACCGGTGCGCTTGGCAACCGCTGCGAGCTCGGTCGCGTTGTCGACGAGGTCGGCCTTCGTCAGCATGCGAAACCCCGAGCGCATCAAGAAAATCCCCGCGCCGATGATCGCCAACACGATCATCAGCTCGAGAATCGTCATGCCACGCTCGCGCTTCATTGGTTAATCCCAGGACTTGATGTCGTCCGAGGTGCCTTCTTTGCCGTCTTCACCGGCCGACATGATCGCGACCCCACCCTTGGCGCCGGGCGGCAGGTTCGGCGGGCACAGCATCTTGAACTGGTTGCCCCACGGATCCTTGGTGTCCTTCTTGTCCATGTACTCGCTGAGGTCCTCGATCTTGTCGGGACAGCCCTTGTCGGGATGCGAGCGCGACCATTGCGGGAACGCCTCGTTCGCGAACTTCGTGACGGTGAGCTTCGCGATGTCGACCTTCGATTCGCCGAACATCTTCATGACGCGCGGACCGACGACGAGACCCATGACGAGCGCGAGGATGGCGAGCACGATCATGATCTCGAGGAGCGTCATGCCGCGCTGGGAGCCGGCTAGTAGCTTTGACAGTTTCCGCTTCATATCTTCCTTCTCTTTCACTTCGGGCCTGTGAGCGAACCAAGGTCCATGATGGGTTGCAGGATCGAGAACACGATGAATGCGACCGCTCCGCCCATGATGACGAGCATCAGTGGTTCGAGCAGCGAGGTGAGACGAGTGAGCTTGGTGTCGACTTCCGATTCGTAGGTCGTCGCGACGCGCTCGAGCATCTGCTCGAGCTGGCCGGCCTTCTCGCCGACCGCGACCATGTGGATCATCGTTGCCGGGAACTGGCCGCTCTTCTTGAGCGTCTGCGCGAGCGACTCGCCTTCCGTGACCGCCCGCTTCGCGTCTTCGATCGCGTTCTGGATCAGAACGTTGCCGACGATCTGCTTGGCAGTGTCGAGGGCTTTTAGCATCGGTACACCCGACTGCAACATCGTGCCCAACGTGCGGGCGAACCGACCGACGTTAACCGTGCGGACAAGCTCGCCGACGACGGGCAGGCCGAGCATGAACTTGTGCCAGACTGGCCGACCGCCCTCGGTCTTGATCCACTTCATGAACAGGATGAAGCCGATCACGCCGAGGATGCCGATCAGCCACCAGTAGTTGCCGAGGAAGCGCGACGACGCGATCAAGAACCGCGTGTTCAGCGGCAGCGTCTTGCCCTGCTGCGTGAACATCGAGGTGATCTCGGGAATCACCTTGATCATCAGCACGGCCATGATGGCGGCACCGACGACGACCATGACGAGCGGATAGATCATCGCGCCCTGGATCTTCGACTTGAGCTTCAGCGAGCTCTCGAGGAAGTCCGCGAGGCGCGTGAGCACTTCGTCGAGGTTGCCGGCAACTTCACCGGCGCGCACCATCGACACGAACAGCTCGTCGAACAGCCTCGGATGCTTCGCGAGCGCGTCGGCAAACGAGCTGCCCTCGTTCACCATCGTGCGCACTTCCGACAGCGGCGCTTTGAAGCGCACGTTCGTGACCTGATCGACGAGCGCGCCGAGTGAGTCGGCGAGCGGAATGCCCGAGCGGAGCAGCGTCGACATCTGACGCGTGAACGCGGCGATCTCGACTTTGCGCACGCCGGAGAACAGGCCGCCGAGATCGACCTGCTTCGACAGGCCCGCGCGCTTGGCGTTCTGCTCCTTCGCCGCTTTGCCGCCCTTCGACAGCTCGAAGCTGGTGACGAGCACGCCGTCCTTGCGCAGATTCTGGCGCAGCGTCTTCGGCGAGTCGGCGTCACGTACACCCGACACGGACTTGCCGTTATTCGAGACGCCTTTGAACGCGTACATCGGCATTAGTCAGTCGACTCCGCGGTCATCAGCATGACCTCTTCGGGTGTTGTCATGCCGAGCATGACTTTGCGAGCGCCATCGCCGCGCAGCGTGACCATGCCGGCCTCGACCGCGGCGTTGCGGATACTGCCCGCGTCGGCCTTGTCGAGCGTGAGCCGGCGCACCGCGTCGTTGATCATCAGCAGCTCGTAGATGCCGGTTCGGCCGCGATAACCGAGCTCCTGGCACGCGCCGCAACCGACCGGCTCGAACACGGTGCCGACCGGCGGCGGGCGCTGGCCCTTCACGCCCGGCAGCTTGTATGCGCCGGCGAAGAACGCGCGGGCATCGATGCCGAGCTCGCGGAGGATTTCCTCCGATGGCCGCACCGGGCGCGCGCACTCGTAGCACGGGCGGCGCACGAGGCGCTGGGCGAGCAGACCGACGAGCGACGACGCGACGAGGAACGGCTCGATACCCATGTCGACGAGACGCGTGATGCCGCCGGCCGCGTCGTTCGTGTGGACCGTCGAGAACACCAAGTGACCGGTGAGCGACGCCGTGATCGCGACCTCGGCGGTCTCGCGATCGCGAATCTCGCCGACCATGATGACGTCGGGGTCTTGGCGCAAGAACGAGCGCAACCCCGACGCGAACGTCAGATCGATCTTCGAGTTGACCTGGGTCTGCGAGATCCCCTCGAGCTGATACTCGACCGGATCCTCGACGGTGAGGATGTTGATGTCGGGCGCGTTGATCTCGGAGATGCACGCGTAGAGCGTGGTCGTCTTGCCGGAGCCCGTCGGACCGGTGACCAGCAAGATGCCGTGCGGTCGCTTGATGATGCCGCGGATCGTCTCGAGCTGGTCGGTGGCAAAGCCGATGTCGGCGAGGCCGAGCAGCACCGAGCTGCGATCGAGCAAACGAATCGTCACGCTCTCGCCGGCGGCTACCGGTGCCGTCTCGACACGCATGTCGACATCGCGGCCGGCCATCTTGCGGCGGATACGGCCGCTCTGCGGCAACCGTTTCTCGGCGATGTTGAGGCCGGCCATGATCTTGACGCGCGCGAGGATCGACGGCTGGAACTTCTTCGGCGCGCGCTTCGCTTCACGCAGCACGCCGTCGACGCGGTAACGCACCGTGATGTCCTTCTCGCCGGGCCGGATGTGGATATCCGATGCGCCTTCCTTCGCGGCTTGGAACATCAGCGAGTTGACCCAGCGGATGATCGGCGCCTCGTCGCTGGCGTCGAGCATGTCGACGAGCTCCTCGGACTGGTACTCCGATTCCTCGTCGTCGTCCTTCTTCGCGCCTTCTTCGAGCTCGGCACCGCCGCGCAGGCGCGAGTAGGTCTTATTGATGTGATCGGTGATCTTCGCGGCCGATGCGACCACCGGCTCGACCGGCTCGCCGAGCAGCACGCTCACCGCATCGATCACCTCGACCGCGTGCGGATCGGCGACGACGAGCGACACGCGATCGCCAATGCGGCCGATCGGCAGCACGAGGCGCTGGCGCGCGAAGTTGATCGGCAGCTTGTCGATCAGCTCGGCGGGAATGTCGTCGGGCTTTGGCAGGTCGCGCAGGTACGGGATGTCGAACTGGGACGCGAGCGCCGCCGCCAGCTGGTCCTCGTCGATCAGCTTCAGCCGCACCAGCACCTCGCCGATGAGGCCGCCCTCCTCGCGTTGCTTCGCGAGCGCGCGCTCGATCGCATCGGGCGCGACACCGCACTGGCGAACCAGGATCTCGCCGATCAGCGGTGCGGTCGTGGTGTAGCCGAGCGTTGCCATGTCTAGGGGGCCTTCGCGGGCGGCTTGGGCGCGTCGGGCTTGGGTTGTTGCGGCGTCGGCGCCTTCTGCGGCGGCGTCGGATCGGGTGCCTTTTGCGGCGCCGGTGCGGGCTTCGCCCCCGGTTGCTCGTCGGGCGCGTCGATGCCGGACTCGCCGTAGTTGATCGCGCCCTCTTGCAGGTAGATGCGGCCGCCGGCGGCGTTGAGCACCGCCAGGTCTTCCTCGACGCCTTGCACGACGCGGTTGATCTCTTCGAGCACGCCACGCTTGCGGCGGTAGTCGATGCGCGGCTCGTACTTCTTGTCGTTGAGGTTCGCGAACGACGCCGCGAACTCGCGGTACTCGCGCACCTTGCGCTCGCGGATCTGCGCGAGGTCGAGCTGGTCCTTGATGATGTAGGGCGTCAGCAGGATCAACAGATTCATCTTCTTCTTCTGCCGCGTCGTGTACTTGAACAGGTAGCCGAGCAGCGGGATGTCGCCGAGCAGCGGCACCTTCGTCGCGTTGTAGATGTCGCGCTCCTGGATGAGGCCACCGATCACGACGCTCTCCTGGTCGTGGACGACGACCTGCGTCTTCAGCTTGCGCTCCGCCCACGTCGGACCGAGCTCGGGATCGCTGCCGCCGAGATCCTTCGTCTCCTGCTCGATCTCGAGCCGCACCGCATCGTTGCTCGAGATGTGCGGCGTGACGTTGAGCGTCAGGTTCAGCTTCTCGCGCTGGATGTTCTGACCGATCGAACCGATCGGGCTCGTCTGGCCCGCGGCGCCCGGCAGACCGCCGAACGACAGACCCGCCTTGTACGGGATGTTGTTACCGACGGAGAACTCGGCCTTCTCGTTGTCGATCGCGATGATGTGCGGCGCCGACAGGATGTTCGAGTTGTCCTGGTTCGCGAGCGCCTGGAACAAGATCGCGTACGACGGGATGCTCGTACCGAGGAACGTCTGCGAGTTCGCGAGCGGCGAGCCGACGAGGCCGCCGATGAGACCGGTCAGCGTCGCGAGCGATGCCGGATTGACCGACTTCAAGGTCGCGCTCTGCACGCCGCCGAGCACGATCGCATCGCCGCCCGCCACCGGCAGACCGCCGTGCGAGCTGGTGCCGAGATCGAGTCGCTTGTTGAGCTGGACCTCGAGGATCAGCGCCTCGATGAAGATCTGGCGGCGCGGCTGATCGAGGCGGCGCACGACGTCGCGCACCGCGATGTAGTCGCGGCCGCTCGACATGACGATGAGCGAGTTGGTCGGCTTGTCGCCGATCACGCGGACCTGACCTTCGAGCGAGCTGCCGAGATCGCCGACCGCACCGACCGGGCGCGGCGCAGGCGCTTGCGGCTGGCCGGGCTGACCGCGCGTCGTCGGCTGCTGCTGGCCCGACAGCACGTTCGTCAACGTCGCGGCGAGCTCTTCGGCGAGCGCGTTCTCGAGCGGATAGACGCGAATCGCGCTACCGCCCTCGGTGTCGAGCAGAATGTCGAGGCGATCGACGAGCGCCTTGACGCGCTGGTAACCGGCTTCGCTCGACACCACGATCAGCGTGTTGCTGCGTTCGTCGACGAGGATCTTCGACGGCACCGCGCCACCGACGTCATCGCCTGCGAACTGCGCGCCTTGCGCGGGAGGCGCGCCACCTGCCCTGCCGCCGCCGCGCTGACCACCACCGCCACCTCCGCCAGCCGCACCACCACCGCTGACGCCGAGGATCTCGTTGATCTTCGCGGCGAGCTGCGCGGCATCCGCGTTCTTCACCGGGATCGTGTAGATGCCTTCGTTGTTGCCCGGGATATCGAGCGTCTTCGCGAGCGTCAGCATGTCGCGGACCTGACTCGCGTAGTCGGTGATGATGATGACGTTGCCCGCGGTCGCGACGCTGCCGGCCGGCGACTTGATCGAGTCGAGCGCCGCGCGCAGCGTCTCGGTCTGGGTATGCGTCGGCCGCAGCACGTAGCGAACCATCTGGTCTTGGTTCGCCGGCACGCCGCGCTTCAAGATCGGCACGGTCTCGCTGCGCGCCGTCGCAGACTCGACGATGCGCATCATGTTGCCCTTCGGCACGACGGTGAGGCCCATCGTCGACAGCGCGGCGAGGAACACGTTGTAGGCCTCTTGCGCGCTCATCTTGTTCGGCGCGATCACGGTGACCTTCTTGCCGGTCGACACGATGCGCGGGTCGAGCATGAAGTTCTTGCACGTGAAGCCCATCACCCACGTGATGAGATCCTTGAGCTCGGTCTCCGGCTTGAACGTCACCGCGACCTGGCCGGTGCGCTTCTTACAGCTGTAGAGCGCATCGTCGGCACCGGGCGCCGGCGTCGGCTCGTTGCCGGTCGGCGTGGTCGTCGGTTGCGCGAAGACCTGCGCCGTCAGGGCGACGAGGACAACGATCGTGAGGCGTGTAGTCTTCATTAGATCACCGAATGCTGTACTTGAGCGTCAACGGCTTGCCGCGACGCGTGACGTTGACTTCGAGAGACGTGGCTTCGCGGAGCTTCGTGTAGACCTCGAGGGCCTTGTCGGCGCTCGTCAGCTCGAAGCCGTTGATCGACTGCAGCGTGTCGCCGTTGGTCAGGCCGAGCTTCGCGTAGACCGAGCTCGGGCGAATCGCGTAGAGCTTGAAGCCGTCGGGCTGACCGTTCTTGACCGCCGGCACGACGCGCGCGCCCTTGGCAACTGCCATCGGGTTCGCGAGCACCTTGTCGACGAGTGACTTGTCGATCTCGTAGTTGTTCTCGTCGATCTTCTTGATGCCGTTGTCGATCGACGCCTGAAGATCGTCGACCGGCTCGCCGCTCGGCTGTTCTGCAGCCGGCGCCGCCGCGACCACAGGTGCCGTCGCACCGGCGAGCACGAGGCGCTCGACGCGGCCTCCGTTGTCGAAGTCGATGTACTTGTAGTGGATCTCTTTGACCGCACCGGTCGCGCCCGGCACCATGTCGCCGACCGAGTACGCGCCCTGCTTCTGGCTCTCGGTGTTGACGATCGTCGCGTACGAATCCTTCGGGTTCGTGCTCACCATCGTGGCGAGCAGCACGAGCGGCAAGCTCGTCGTGTTGATCGACGACGGATCGGCGTTCGCGACGGTCGGCGCCGGCGTGCACTCGGAACAGAACATGTTGCGCGCGGCGAACCCGCCACCGTCCTTGCTGCGCGTTTGCTTCGCCGGCGCGGCGGGCGACGGCATCACCGCAGCGATGCGAGGCGCCTTCGTCGCATCACCGAGGAATTTCGCCTCGACGATGTGACTCGTCGCCTTCGCCGCGAACACCGCACAGATGAACACTGCGGCGACGCCGAGGACCCAGAAATACCGCTTGATCAAGTCCTGCATTATTCCTTCGGCTCCTCGTCATGCTCGTCGCCGTTACCGTTCGCCGGCTCGTCGCCGGGCTGTTCGAGTCGGCGGTAGATCGTGCGCGTCGCGATGCCCAGCAGCTTCGCGGTCAGGCGCTTGTCGCCGCGCGTGTGGCGCAGCGTCTCGTGAATCACGCGCATCTCGATCTCGGCGAGCGGCATGCCGATCGGAAACGTCAGCGACGTCGCCGATGCGGTGCCGGGTGACGCATCGCGAATCTCGCGCGGCAGCGCGTCTTCGTCGATCACGGTATGGCCGGCGCGGGTCAGCACCACCGCGCGCTCGATCGCGTTCTCGAGCTCGCGCACGTTGCCCGGCCAGCCGTATTCGGTGAGCCGCTCGATCGCGGCGGGCGAGCAGCCGCTGATCGCCTTGCCGTTCTTCTCGGCGTAGACCTGCACGAAGTGCTGCGCGAGCAGCGGGATGTCGTCGCGGCGATCGCGCAGCGGCGGCACCGAGACCGGAATCACGTTGAGCCGGTAGTACAGGTCCTCGCGGAACCGGCCGGCTTTGACTTCCTCGGCGAGGTTGACGTTCGTCGCGGCGACGATGCGGACGTCGATGCGGCGCGGTTTGCCGCTGCCGCCGAGGCGCTCGATCTCGCCTTCCTGCAACACGCGCAATAGCTTGACCTGCACGTGGCGGCTGATCTCACCGATCTCGTCGAGGAACAGCGTGCCACCGTTCGCGGCTTCGAACCGGCCGTCGCGTGCCTGCGCGGCGCCGGTGAACGCGCCCTTCTCGTAACCGAACAGCTCGGCCTCGAGGATCGACTCGGGAATCGCCGCGCAGTTGACCGCGACGAACGGGCCCTTCGCACGCGCCGAGTTATCGTGCAGCGCGCGCGCGAGCAGCTCCTTGCCGGTGCCGCTCTCGCCGAGCAGCAGCACGGTCGCCTCGCTCGGCGCCGCCTGCATCACGATGTCCATCGTGCGCCGCCACGCGAGCGACGTGCCGATGATCGCGCGCCGGCGCTTCTCGGCGAGCTGCGCCTTGAGGCTGCGGTTCTCGACCAGCAGTGACTGCTTCTCGAGCGCGTTACGCACGATCCGGACGACGTGCGCGCGCTTGAGCGGTTTCGTCACGAAGTCGTACGCGCCTTCTTTCATCGCGTCGACCGCGGTCTCGACCGTGCCGTACGCGGTCATCAGCACGACCTCGGTCTCGGGCGCGATCGTCTTGGCCGCGCGGAGCAGGTCCATGCCGCTCGTGTTCGGCATCATCAAGTCGGTGAGCAGCACGCCGACGCGATGCTTGCGCAGCAAGTCCAGGCCGGCGTTGCCATCGGTCGCCGACAGCACGTTGAGACCTTCGCGGCGGAAGATCTTGGTCAATGACTCGACGATCGCGGCCTCGTCATCGACGACCAGCACGATCCCCGCGTCTGCGGGAACATCGCGCAGCGCGGTCGGTTCATCGCCAGGTGCGCCACCGCTGCCCTCGACCTGGGCCGCGGCAAACCGTCGAAAAGGACTCTGCCCAGGCTGATGCCACATACCGACGGGGACATTAACAAGCGGAGTGCCAGCGGCGATTCCACCTATCTATCTGGAATTCTAGGAAATATTTCCTTGCGCGCACGACGTTTCGTGCCATCGTGTCAGGTCGTTCCGAGCGTCCTGCCAAAGTGTCAAATGGGGGCTGGAGTCGCTGGCTAGTGTCCCAGCTGGTTTACAGGTCCTCGAGGTGCCACCGCCGGAGTCAAGGTAGA
>DATDCH010000505.1:0-15702 GCA_036524455.1 Kofleriaceae bacterium
GGGCGTGCGCGACATCGAGCGCGAGATCGAGCGAGCCCGAACGCCGAGCGAGCGCGACATCGAGCGAGCCGTGCAGCTACGCCAGCGTGCGCGTATCGAGCTTGTAGATTTCGGCCAGCTCGAAGAACAGCTCGGGATCGATTCGCATCAGCGTCATCGGCCGCTCGAAGTACAGCTCGCTCGCGACCGCGAACAGCTCGGGCCCTTCGACATCCGCGATCACTTGCCCGCCGTGCAGCGGCATGCCGCCGAGCGCGTGTCGCCACATCTCGCAGCGCTCGTGCTGCGCGAGCATCCGCTCACCGAGCCCATGATCGAGCGCGTGCGCGAGCTCGTGAATACCCACGTGGGCACCGTCGCGCCGCGCATGGCCGTCGAGCACGCCGTGCCACGCGAGGTGCAGGATGCCGATCGGTCCGCTGTCTGGCGTTGCGTACTCGTAGTGGCCTTCGGCGATATTGCCGTCCTCGTCGAGGTAGCGCGCCTCGCGCATCTCGATGCGCCGCACGTGATCGAACAGCGACATCTGCAGGCCGTTGACCAGCAACGCCGCCGTCGCGGCAACGTGCACGCGCACCCGGTCATCGACGACGAAACCGTCGAGCCCGATGAACTCCTTCGCCGCGAACAGCGCGACGTCGGCGAGCAGCTTGTCGCGCTGCACGGCATCGAGCTTGCGAAAGTATGGGAATTCGCGCTCGAGGACGTGCCGCCACGCATCGGGCACCATCAGGTTGTCGTAGCACGCGGCGGTCGGGCTGCCTTGGCCTGGCGACGGATAGCGAATGACGGCTGACTTGGCCTGGCGACGGATAGCGCACGACGGCTGCCTGGCCTCGCGCGCACGACGGTTGCTGGCGACGGCTGACTTGGCCTTGCGACCGATCGCGCGCGCGACGAGCGAGGGCGCCGATACCGCGCGACGAGCGAGGGCGCCGATACCGCCCGACGAGCGCGGGCGCCGATACCGCCCGACGAGCGAGGGTGCCGATACCGCGCGACGAGCGAAGGCGCCGATACCGCGCGACGAGCGAGGGTGCCGATACCGCCCGACGAGCGCGAGGGCGCCGACACCGCGCCGCCGAGCCGCGAGCGACCTTCCCGAAGGGCGATAGCGCTCCGACAACCTCCCGGGATAGTGTCGGACGATGACCAGTCTGCCCGGAAACCAGGAAGCGATTCAGGCGTGGAACACGGTGCTGTTCGACAAGTTCGTGCAGTACCGCCCGCTCGTGGTCACCGCGCTTGCCGCGCACGGCGATCGCGGGATGGCCAAGCTCGACCTCGCACCGGGCTCCCGCGTTGTCGACATCGGCTGCGGCTTCGGTGACACCACGCAAGCGCTCGGCAAGCGCGTCGGCCCCACGGGGCGCGCGGTCGGCATCGACGCCGCGGTGCGATTCATCGAGGCCGCGCGCGAAGAGGCGGCCGGCCAGGACAACGTTCGCTTCGAGGTCGCCGACGTCGAAGCCGCGGTACCGGGCGGTCCCTACGACGCAGCGTTCTCGCGCATGGGGACGATGTTCTTCAACCAGCCCGTGATCGCGATGCGCAACATCCGCAAGGCGCTCGCACCCGGCGCGATGCTGTCGATGGTCGTGTGGCGCAAGAAGGACGCGAACGAAGCGATGTATGCGTCCGAGCTGATCGTGCGCGAGCTGCTCGGCGATCCGCCGAAGCACGATCAGGTGACGTGCGGGCCTGGGCCGTTCTCGATGGCGAGCCCCGACCTCGTCAGCGATCAGCTGATCGGCGCGGGCTACACGAACATCACGTTCGAGCGCAGCGACGCCGACATGATGATCGGCCGCACCGTCGCCGAAGCGATCGAGTTCGCGCTGACGCTCGGTCCCGCGGGTGAGATCATGCGGCTCGCCGGTGATGAGGGCGTGCGGCGCCGCGCCGAGATCCAGCAAGCGCTCGCGAAGGCGATCGAGCCGATGCAGCGCGAGAGCGGCGTGTTCGCGAACGCGTCGACGTGGATCGTGACCGCGCGCGTGCCGGGTTAGCGCTGGCGTGTCTGACCGTGCGCGCCGGCTCGCGTCGACGTGCTCGTGACCGCGCACCGAGCGTCGCGAGCTAACTCTGCGCTACGGCCGCCGGCTTGAGCGCTTCGGGCGAACGCGCGAGCACATCGCCGGCTCGCGTCGACGTGCTCGTGACCGCGCACCGAGCGTCGCGAGCTAACTCTGCGCCGCGGCCGCCGGCTTGAGCGCTTCGGCCAGCGAACGCGCGAGCACATCGACCGAGTACGGCTTCATGACGAATCCGCGCGCGCCCTGCTCGAGCAGCGCGTGGACGTCCTCGTTCTTCGTGTAGCCGCTCATCAGCAACACCGACACCTCGGGATCGAGCTTGCGCATCGCATCGAAGGTCGCGCGGCCGCTCATGCCCGGCATGATCACGTCGAGCACGACGGCGCGAATGTTCGATTGGTGCCGCTTGTAGAGGTCGACCGCTTCGATTCCGCTCGCGGCCTCGAACGTCGTGTAGCCCAGCCCGCGCAGCGTCATCGCGACGGCGCGTCGCACCATCAGGTCGTCGTCGACGACGAGGATCGTGCCGCTGCCCGGTTCGACCGGCGTTTCATCGTGTGGCTTGGGCGCGGCCGCAGGACGCGGCGCCGCCGGAAACATCACGCGCAAGGTCGCGCCCACGCCGTCGAGGCCCGGGCCGATCTCGATGTTGCCCTTGTGGCTCTCGACGATGCCGAACACCGTCGCGAGCCCAAGGCCCGTGCCGCGCTGCGAGCCGTGCGTCTTCGTCGTGAAGTACGGCTCGAATACGCGCTCGCGCAGCGCGATCGGAATGCCCGGCCCGTCGTCGGCGATCTCGACCACGACTTTGCCGCGCTCGGTCTTCGTGCGCACGACGACGCGGCCGCCCTTGTCTTTGAGCGCGTCGCGCGCGTTGACGACCAGGTTCATCACGACCTGCTCGAGCTGCGACTGATCGCCGATCACCGTGCCGCGATCGTTCGCATCGAGCTTGAACGAAATCTCTACGCCGGTGAGCGTGCGGGTGAGTAGCTCGCGCATCGCGGTGATCACGTCGTTGATCGCGACTGGAATCGCGCGGTGCTTGCCGCGTCCTGCAAAGGCGAGCAGCGAGCGGGTGAGCATCGCGGAGCGTTCGGTCACGTCGTCGATCATGCGAAGCGACGCGCGCCGCTGCGGATCGGATTCGCCCGCCGCGAGCTCGGCCGCGAGTAGCTTGATGCCGAAGATCAGATTGTTGAAGTCGTGCGCGATGCCGCCCGCGAGCGTGCCGACCGCTTCGAGTCGCTGCGCGCGGTGCAGGCGCTTCTCGCTCTCGGCCTTCGCCGCCTCCGCTTCGATCTCGCGCGAGATATCGAAGAAGCAGATCACGACGTGCGTGATCGCATCGCCCTTCATCACCGGATTCGCGAACGCGCGCACGTGCACCACGCTGCGATCGGGCCGTCGAATCATGATGTCGTCGACGACAACCACGCTGCGCTCTTGCAGCGCGCGCACGAACGGGAGTCGCTCTTCCGGATACGGCGTGCCGTCGTGGGTCAGAATTCCGTAGGGCTCGGCGTAGTGACCGACCGACGCGTCCTCGCGTCCGCCTTGCCCCATGATCTCCGCAAACATGCGGTTTGCGTAGACGAGCTCACCACCAGGGGCGCGCGCGACCCATAGTCCAACTGGGAGGTCATCCGCGAGCGCATGGATGATCTCATGGTCTGACGGTACTGCAGTCACCCAACGCTCGTTCTATCACGGCGAGCGTCGCGCGTCTGCGTTAGTGACCGTTGCTCGTCGCGCCAAGATGCACGAGCAACTTCGCAAGATCGTCAGCGTGCTCTTCCTCTTTCGCCAAAATCTCCTCGATGAGGCGACGCGTGGTCGGATCATCATTCCCGAGCCACCGGATAATTTCTGAGTACGTTCCAATCGCGATGCGCTCCGCAACGAGGTCCTCACGGATCATGTCCTCGAGTTTGTCGCCGACGCTGTATTCAGCGTGACTTCGCGTATGCAAACCGTCGGGATTGAAATTCGGCTTACCGTTTAGCTCGGTGATCCGTTTCGCCACCATGTCGGCATGCTGCTGCTCTTCGTTCGCGTGCTGTAGGAACTCGTCGGCCACCGATTGACTGTGGATGCCCTGCGCCAGGTAGTAGTGCGCCCTGTAACGCAGCGTGCAGACAATCTCGGTCGCCAACACCTCGTTGAGCACGTCGATGACCTTCTCGCGGTCAGCGCGATACGCCTCCGTGACCGGGCCTTCCTCCATATGCTCGCGAGCGCGCCGCCGGATCTCCTCGAAGTCAGCCTTGAAGGTATTCATAACCGCGCAGCCCTCCAAAATCCGCGCCCTTCCAATGCGGCGAAACACCGCCGGAACAACGCGCGAAGTTGACACACGTGCGCGCTCGCCGCGGTTAGGATGGCCCCGCAGTGCTGCGCTGGCCCGGTAACGTCGTCCACTTCCTGTTCCTGATTATCGTGCTGCTCGTATGCGGCCTCGTGTACGGGATCGCGCGGCTCGGTATCGCGCTATTCGTGTGGGGCAAGCGCCGCGGGCCCGCGCTCGGCACGCTGCGCGGCTGGATGCTCAAGCAAGCGATGAGCACGCTCGGTGCGACGTTCATCAAGCTCGGTCAAGTGATGTCGACGCGTCCCGACCTGTTCGCTCCCGAAGTGATCGAGCAGCTGCGCTCGCTGCAAGACCGCATCCCGCCGTTCGGGTTCAGCAAGGTCCAGCGCACGATCAGCGAGGACTTCAAAGCGCCGCTGGGCGACCTGTTCAAAGAGTTCGACGAAAAGCCGGTCGCCGCCGCAAGCGTGGCGCAAGTGCACCGCGCGCGCCTACGTGACGGCAAAGAAGTCGCGGTCAAGGTGCTGCGCCCCGGCGTGCGTCGCCAGGTCGAACGCGACCAAGTGATCCTGATCTGGTTCGCGCGCGTAATCGCACTGCATCCGGGTTGGCGTCGCAACGATCCGGTCGGTCACACGCGTCACTTCATCGAGGCGATCCACGACCAAACCGATCTTTGCATCGAGGAAAAGAACTACGAGCTGTTTCACAAAAACTTTGCGGGCCTGCCGAACGTGCGTTTTCCCGAGGTGCACAAAGAGCTGTGCTCGGCGCGCGTGCTCACGATGGAGTTCATCCGCGGCACGAAGGTCGACGCCCTACCGCCGGGCATCTATCACAAGCTCGCCGAAGTCGTGCGCACCACGTTCTTCAAGATGTGCTTCCAGGACGGCTTCGTGCACGCCGACCTCCATCCCGGCAACATGGTCGTGCAAGACAACGACTGCATCGTCATCTACGACGTCGGGCTCGCGAAGCTCCTCCACGAGGACGTGCTGATCCAGTTCATCGACATGACGAAATGCATCGCGATGGGCACGCCCGATGACATCGTGGCTCACCTGCGCCGCTTCCATACGTACATTGGCGAGATCGACTGGGAGGCACTGCGCGTCGAAGTCACGGCATTTGCCGCCAAGTTCCGCACCAAGGACGCCGCCAAGCTCGAGTACGGCGAGCTCATCGGCGAAATGTTTGCGATCGGACGCAAGCACAAGGTACGTCCCGTTACGGACATGATGCTCGTGTTCGTCGCGCTGATCACAGCGCAAGGCATCGGCAAGATGCTCGAGCCCGAGCACAACGTATTTGGCGCCGTCGCGATGTACCTCATCCCGATCTTGATGAAGCGCAACGAGAAGGTGCCCGACACGGACGAAGCGCGCGTCGCGCGCGGTGGCATGCCCGCTGCACTCTAGGGAGGCATGGTCGCGGACCATGTCGAGATTGCGCAGCGTTATGTGATCGAGCTGTTCGAAGAGCGCGATCTCGATGTGGTGTCGGCGCTCGTAGACGACGAGTACGTGCTCCGCGAGCCGCTCTCTCTGTTAGAGGGGCGTGACGCGCTCGTCGAGCGGCTACGCGACACGACGTGGGGCGACATCATGATCGTGATCGAGGACGTGATCGCATCGGGCGATCAGGTCGTCGTGCGCTCCACGTGGCAGGGCGTGCACTACGGTGACTTCTTCGGCATCGCGGCGACCGAGCGGCGCGTCGTGCTCGACGTCGTGCAAGTGATCACGCTCGCCGACGGCCGCGTCATCGAGGACTCGGTCTACTACGATTGCTACGCGCTGTTCGAGCAGCTCGAAGCGCTGCCACCGGTCGAGAAGCTCGCGACACCCAAGCGGTTGGCGCCGGTGCTCCGGCTCGTCCCGTAAAAACGTGACAATCGTCGACGGTCGCTATGGCACGATGGCGTCGTGCGTTGGATGGCGGTCGTGCTCGTCGCTGCGTGTGGCGCGAAGGCGCCGGCGCAAGTAACGAACGCGTATACGCCGCCGCAATCCACGGCGCGCATCCTGCGAAGTGTCTCGAATGTGTCGCATCCGCGACCCGACCTCGATCTCGGCGGCGTGTTGCCTGACTTTCACGAGGAGCTGCGCTGGCCGCTCAGCGGCATGAGTCATCCTGCGCTCGAGCCGCAGTACCCCGTGGCGCGCGAGCTCGCGATCGACCTCGAATGGGGACAGCTCTGCGAGCGCAACGTGCACAAGCGCGTGTCGGCGACGCACCGCGAGTTGCTGGCGTACCTGCGTGGCTGGTGCGAGGTGCAGCGGAAGAACGTCGATGGCGCGTGCGCGTACTTCAAGCCGCTGATCGGATCGATCAAGCGTGGCCTCACCGCGGCAGTGCGCCACGACCTCGCGAACATCCTCTCGGAGCAAGGCGCTGAGAACGCGGAGCACTGGCTCAGCAAGCACGACATCCGCGACGTCGACGTGCTCGACCTGTTGGCCGCGAACTTCGTCGAGGTCGGCTCGAGGGCGGACGCGCACGCGATCAACCTCCGCGCGATCGACTCCGACGATTACGCGACCGACGCGACGAAGTGCAAGCGACTGGTGCGGCACATCGTTCTCGAGCTGGAGGCCGATCCGACGCTTGCGCTGCAGGCGTTGAAGCAGCTCGCGACATCGCCAAAAGTACCCGACCCGACATGCGTGCGCATGCTCAACAAGATCTCGTGCTGGCGCGCACCGCAGACCAACTGCGGCCAGTACTTCGCCGACGAGAACATCGACATCAAGGCGCACATCGTCGTCGATGCGTACCTCAACTGGCCAAGGGAGACCGATCACAACGATTGGTGGGCTGCCGCTGATCGAGCGCTCCATGGCCTGCCGTTCCCGGGCGCCGCCGAGCTCGTGATCACCGCGTACGAAGCGTCGTTTCGTGCGGACTCGGGCTGCTACGAGCGCCGGTCGTTCGCGGTCCACCACGCGATTGGGATGATCCGGCTCGACCCACGCCACGCGATCTACACCGATCGCCTCGCCACCCTCGAGAAGCGGTGTCCCAAGCCCGAGCTACCGCCGTCATCGTTGTCGAAATCCGTATCGACACCGCTGCTAATCCCGCCGGCGATGCCTTCGCCGACCACGCCATAAAATCGTGACGATCGTCGACGGGTCGCTGTGGCAGGATCGCGCGGTGCGTTGGATCGGGGTCGTGCTCGTCGCTGGATGCTTCGGCAAGGCGCCGCCCGCCGTCGAGAACACCGGCGTCGTGCGAACCGAGCCGGCGAGTCGGCTGACGTATCGCGTCTTTTCACCGCGTCCTGCGCTCGACATGTCGTGGCTCGTGCCGGACTTTCACGAAGAGCTTCGCTGGCCGCTGTCCGCGATGAGTCATCCGTCACTCGAGCCGCGCTTCGCCGTCGCGCAGCAGCTCGGCATCGGTGTCACGTGGGACCAGCTCTGTTCGCGCGGCGTGCACAAGCGCGTGTCCGCGACGCAGAAGGAGCTGCTCTCGTATCTGCATGGCTGGTGCGACGTGCAGAAGCGCGACGTCGACAGCGCGTGCGCGCATCTCACGCCGCTGCTCGGTTCGATGACGCTCGGGCTGCGACCCGCAGTGCGTCACGACCTCGCAAACATCCTCGCCGACCACGGTGGCGCGGAGAAAGCCGAGCACTGGCTGAGTAAGCACAACATTCGCGACGTCGAGACGCTCGACATCCTCGCGGCTACGTACGTGGAGGTCGGCATGGCGGCCGATGCATTTGCGATCAACGCGCGCGCGATCGACTCCGACAATTATGCGACGCCCGCCACGAAGTGCCGCCGGCTCGCGAAGCGCATCGTGATCGGACACGAAGCGAATCCGCAGCCGGCGATCAACGAGCTCAACGACCTCGCGCTGAAACCAAAGCTTCCTGACCCGGTGTGCAAGCGCGTGTGGACCAAGATCGCGTGCTGGCGATACCCGGAAACCGGGTGCCACCAGTACATCGTCGACGAGAAGATCGATTACAGGGCGAGCAATTTGTTGGCCGCGTACTACAGCTGGCCGTTCTCCGCCGATGCGTGGACGTGGTGGACTACCGTCGAGCGCGCGCGCACCGCGTTGGGCATGCACGGCGCCGCCGAGCTGCTGGTCACCGCAGCGGAGCTGGCCGTTCGCGCGTTCGGTTATTGTCCTGCGTACGCGCGCGCGCCACTTCACGAGGACATCGCGAACATCCGCGTGGATCCTGCGAACGCTGCGCTCGAGCCACGGTTGAAGAAGCTCGCGCAGGACTGCCCGACACCCGCGCAGCCCAAGGCGGCGACTACAATCTATCCGCCCCCGCCGCCGCGCTTGCCGCCCGCACCACAGGGCGTGACCGGGCCGTCGCCACGCCCCCCGAGGCCTCCGCCGCCGGACATCGGGCCGCCGCCGCGGGCCGTGTCGACGCCGCTGGCGCCACCGACACCCGTGCCGGCCCCCGCTGTGCCTTCGCCACCCACGCCATGAAATCGTGACGATCGTCGACGGCGGCTGACGTAGGATCGTCGCGTGAGGTGCTGGGTCGTATTGGTCGCGGCGGCATGCGGCGCGAAGGCGCAAGCACCGGCGCCAGGGCCGGTAACGACCAGCGTGCGAGAGGGACCCACCCCGAAGACGCAAGCGCCGACGCCGATAACGACCACCGTGCGCGAGGGACCGACTCCAAAGGTCAGTCCTGTAGTCGAGGGACAGCGCCCGAGGATCGATCTCAGCGCGTGGTTGCCTGACCTTCACGAGGACTTGCGGTGGCCGCTGGCAGGCATGGACCACCCCGCGCTCGAGCCGAAGTTTCCGGTCGCGCGCGAGCTCGCGATCGATGTCGCGTGGGACGAGCTCTGTCAGCGCGGCGTTCACAAGCGCGTGTCGGCGTCACAGAAGGAGCTACTCGCGTATCTGCACGGCTGGTGCGACGTGCAATCGCGCAATGTCGATGCAGCATGCGCGCGGTTCAAGCCGCTGCTCGGCTCGGTCACGCGCGGGATGACCGACGCGGTACGGCAAGACCTCGCGAACGTTCTCGTCGCGCAGGGCAGTTCCGATCAGGCGGAGCACTGGCTCAGCAAGCACGACATCCGCGACATCCATACGCTGGATCTGCTCGCGGCGAGCTTCGCCGAGATGGGCTCGAGCGCAGACGCGTTCGCCATCAATCGCCGAGCGATCGACGCTGACCGTGGCGCGCCCGAAGCCACCAAGTGCCGCCGTCTCGTGCGGCAGATCATGCTGCGCGATCGATGGGAAACCCTCGACGAACAACACGCGCTCGAGCGCAAGGCAACCGGCCCGGCTCCAGACGAGACCTGCCGGCGGTTGCACAACAAACTGAGGTGCTGGGACGACCCGCGAATCGGCTGCCGCGGCTACTTTGCCGACGAGCAACTCGCGCAGCGCGGGTTGTGGCTACTCGATGCCTATTACAGCTGGCCGCCCCTCGAAGCAGCTCCTTGGTTCACGTGGTGGAACATCGCCGATGCCGCGCGACTTGCCGTGCCGGCACCGGGCGCGATCGAGCTCAGCGTGACCGCGCTCGAGAACTCGGTGCGGGCGGCCGGCCAATGCCTTCCCGACATCCGCGACGGGCTTCCTACGATCCTCGACGCGATTCGCCGCGATCCTTCGCACACCGCCTTCGGCGCACGGCTGCACCGTCTCGAAACGACTTGCGAGGCCGCGAGGCCGCGTTCCGTGACTTCGCCGTCGGCGCCTTAGGCGCTGCTACGAGCAACTCGGACTGCACGGGCGAGCGCGCCCTACATCACATCGCGCGCGAGAACTCGAACGCGCTACTTCAAACTGCACAGCGCAACCTCGATACTGCCGACGTGACCTCGCGGCTGTACATCGTGCTCGTCGTGCTCGTCGGTGCTTGCTCGGTTGGGCGGTTCCCGCCGCCAGCACCACCGCGCCAGACGAACCTCGGCATTACGATCTCGACCACGACACTCGCGAACGGCCAGCGCGTCGTGCTGGTGAAAGATCCGTACGCGATCGACGTGCAGGTCACGATGCGCTACCAGGTCGGCGCCGTCGACGATCTCGACCAGCCGGGCATGGCGCACTTCGTCGAGCACTTGATGTTCCAGCAGGTGATCGATGGCCAGCCGTTGTTCACGCACCTCGAAGATACGGCGTCGTTCTTCAACGCGAACACGAGCTTTGACGCGACGACCTATGTGTCGCGCGCGCCCGCGGCGCAGCTCGACAAGTTGCTCGAGCTCGAGGCCGCGCGGCTCACGTTGCGCTGCGAGACGATCACCGAGGAGGCGTTCGCGCGCGAGCGCGAGGTCGTGATCAACGAGATCAAAGAGCGCGACGTGTCGTCCGAGACGTATACGGCGCTGCACGGCGCGCTGTATCCGAAGCAGCATCCGTATCGGCAATCGATCGGCGGCAGCGTGCAGAGCGTGGGCGCGATCAGCCGCAAGGAGGCGTGCGCGTTCATCGACACGTATTACTCGCCGAGCAACTCGGTGCTCGTGGTGTCGGGTGCGATCGGCGATCGCGCGCCGGCGGCGTTGGCCAAGCTGGCGACCGGGGTGACGAAGCGCGTGGCGGCGTCGTCGCGCACGGTGGCGCCCGTGACGGCGGCGGCGCCGCATGCGGCGGTGTCGGCACCGCTCGACGACGACATTCAGATTTTGGCGTGGCCGCTGCCGGTGGAGCCGGAGCTGCAGACCCGCGTGCGCGCGATCGCGGCGGCGTTGCCGCGGTTGATCGATTCGGAGATCGAGGGCGCGGTGGTCGCGATCGAGCTCGGCGATCGGCGCGCGCCGCTGTACGGCATCGCGATCTTGCCTGCGGATACCGAGACGATCATCGGCGTGACACAGGCGGCGTATCGCGCGATCGAGAAGCTGCCCGGCGTGTTGCAGGGGTCGGGCTCGCCCGACGACGTGTTGTTCGAGCGCATCCGGCAAGGCGCGATCTACGGCGTGTACTCCGGGCTCGAGGATGGCAGTGACCGCGACACGCGGCTCGCCGCCTACGTGCTCGCCGGACGCGAGCCAAGTGCGGCGCTGGCGTCGGACCTCGCGGTGCTGCGTGGGTTGACGCGCCAGCATGCGGTCGCGATCGCGAATCAGTATCTCGGCGTGCGCGCGCCGACCGTGGTGACGCTGAAGGCGACTGAGGGCAAGAAGCGTGGCCAGTCGGTCGCGCTGCGTAAACCGGTGCACGACATGCGGCAGCGCAGGACGCCACCCGATCCGATGCTCGCGAAACAGCCGGCCGCTGGGGCGGCGCCGCGCACGATCGTCGGCGGCAAGACGCGCGTGCTGCCGAACGGGCTCAAGATCGTGATGCTGCCGGTCGGTAGCGTGCCGACCGTCGACGTGCGCCTCGTGTTCGGCACCGGGACCGCCGACGAGCCAGTCACGCATCGCGGCATCGCGACGCTGACGGCGCAGGCGCTGTCGTGGGACCTGCGCTATTTGAGGGACCTGATGGCGTTCGCCGCGGCGGGCGGCATGAAGAGCGCCGACGTCGGCACCGATCGCACGACGTTCTCCGTGCAGGGCATGGACAGCGAGGTGCACGTGCTGCTCGCCGGATTGCGCCGGTGGATCCTCGACGGCACGTTCGACGAAGATTCCGCCAAGTTCGTGGTCGAGATGCGGCGAGCGTCCACGCGTCGCGACGAGGATGCACCGCTGACCGACTCGTGGCGCGCGGCGCTGTTTGGCGCGCAGCATCCGTACGCGCAGGCCGGGCTCGTGCGGCACGCGAACATGATGCTGACGCTCGATCATGCCGCGGAGTTCCGCACCCGGCATTACACGCCGAGCAACGCGACGCTCGTGATCGCGGGGAGCTTCGATCCCGCGCTCGTCGATCGCTGGGTCGACTATCTGTTCGCCGACTGGCGCGGCACCTCGACGCAACGCGCGACCGCACGTAGCGCGCCGCAGCCGGCATCGATCGCGAAGGTCGACGATCTGACGATGGTGCAACTACGCATCGCGCTACCGGCGACCTCGAGCAATCGCGCGGAGCAGCTCGTCGCGGCCGAGATGCTGTCGGAGATCGCGCGCGACGTGCGGTTTCAGCTCGGCGCGAGCTACACCGTCGACGCGTACCTCTCGGAGTACCGGTTGGCGCGCCACTACGTGATCGCGGGATTCATCGATGCGGCGCGGTCGGCAGCGGCACTAAAGTTGATCGTCGAGCGCATCCAGCGCCTGCGCAGCGATCCGGAGACCGCGGCACGCGCATTCGTGACCGCGCGCAAGCACGTGATCGCGCAACTGCTCGCCCGCGTGGGTAGCGCCGAATCCCTCGCCAGCCGTGTCGAGCTCGACGTGGCGCTGGAGCGCGAGCCGATGAGCGACGTTGTCACCGCCGCCGCCGTGCAGGCGCTCACCATCGAGCGCATGACCGCGACGCTCGCCGACTTCGATCTGGCGCGCGCGCCCGTGCTGATGCGCGGCCCCGAAGGCGACATGCGCAGCGCATTCGATGTGCTCGGCCGCAAACCGAGCTACATGGCGGCCAATCCGTTCGATGCGTCGGCGGCCGTCGCGCCACCGTCGGCAACGAATGCACCGATCGGCACGATCGCGCCGCCGGTGCGCGTTTCCGAGGTGCAGCCGTCACTGACCGAGCCGGCGCCGCCGCGACTCGCGCTCGCGGTCGGCGTGCGCGCGGCGCTCACGCGATTCACCGAAGGTCCCTCGACCTGGTCGAGCCTCGGCAAGGGCGTACGTGCGGTCGTCGGCTATCGCTACACGTTGCGGAGCATGATCGGCGGACGCGTATCGATCGCGCAGGCCGGCGGTCAGTACAACGAGATTCCCGGCGCCGACTACGCGTACTCGGTCGTGCCGATCGATGTCGGCGCGTATTGGGCGTATGCGTACAACAAGAGGCGCTCGTGGATCGAAGCCAGTCTCGGGCTGCACCTCGATCATGTCAGCGACAGCATGCCGTCGCGCACGCACGCCGGCGTCGGTTACGGTCTCGCGATCGGGACCAACATGCTCAAGGTCGGCACCGGCCACATCGCCGTGTGGGTCGGCCTCGACGGGATGAGCTTTCGCACGTCGAGCAACGGCTCGGTGTCGTATTCGCTCGGCCTCGAATATCGTCGCTAGTCGTGGCGATGGCCGACACGGCCGCGAGGGCGGCGACGACGATCGCTACGACCGCGACGACGGCTCCGGCCGATCCGGTACGAACAACGTTCTTACCGGATCGTCGCAGGACCCCGGCGCGAGAGGAGGCGACGACCGCGAGGACTGACGAGGGAATCGCCGCCGGCTTGCGGACGACGAGGATGCCCTCGATCTGATCCGCGCGCACCGCGCCGAACGCCGAGATCTCGTGCTCGCTCTCGTACAGGTTGTTCGACAGGCTCGCGATGTCGAGCCACAGCGAGCTGAAGTCGAGCGACGAGGTGCCGGCGTACAGGCTCTGCAGGCTCGTCGTCTTCGGGCCCGGCATGATCGTCGCGACGCTCTTGTCGTTGCCGGTCAGGATGTCCTTGAACGGGATGCGCATGAGGTAGATGAAGCCCGCGCGCCCACCGGGCGGCGTGCCCGCGCTGTCCCACGCGTGCGACGCGGCGAGCGTGATCGAGCACGCGACGAGCGGCGACGGTTGGCTCGAGATGCCGTAGTAGGTCGGCTGCAGCGCAGAAAACGTTTGATAGAAGTTCTCGTGACGATCGATCATCGAGTAGAAGCGGCGCATCAGCGGGCACTGCGCGGGATCGATCGACGCGCCGGTGCAGCCCGTGCTCGACGAGAACACCGTCATCAGGCCCATGTCGGGCTTGGCGAGGAGGTTCGGGTTCCAGCGCGAGTCGACCGCGTCGGCCGCGACGAGCTCGCCCGGGCTGACCGTGCGAAGCGTGCCGGTCATCGGTTGGAACTTGAGGTTGCCGGTGAACTGGCCCGTCGAGTTGACCTGCAGCGTGCCCATGTCGCCGTTCTTGAGCTTGATCGAGCCGGGCTTGAGGAACTCGCCGATGCCGTCACCGTTGCGGTCCTCGATCAGGACGAGCGGGTTGTTCGGGTTGATCAAGTGCGCTTCGTCGGCGGGCGCGTAGAACATCGTGCGCGCGGCGAGCTCTTTGTTCTTGGCCTGGCGGTAGCCCATGCGGTCGGCGTTCCACTTCGCGCATTCGGCAGTCCACGACGACGTCGGGTTCTTGCAGGTCTTCGCCATCCGGCGCAGGAAGCGGTCGGCGAGGTTTGACTCGACCCAGCTCGGGCGCAGGCCACCGAGGCCGCGGAAGTTGTACCAGTCGTCTTTGTCCTTCTGCGGGCAGCTCGCGGCGTAGGCCGTGTAGCCGGTCTTGTGCGCGTCGAAGCCGGGGAACGTGACGCGCGGACGCACGTACGTCTCGATGATGTAGCGCGTCTCGCAGACCGAGAACGGACGCACGCCGTTGGTGTCGTTGTTGTTGAGCTGCGTGAGGCGGCCGAAGATCGCGTCTTCGACGTCCATCAGCGCGTCGAATTGATCCATGTCGAGGCCGTGGAACGGCGTCGGCTTGCCACCTTCGGGCGGCGCGACGTCGGGCAGCGCGAAGAAGATCATCGACGCGAGCGCTTTGACGCGCGCGACGTACTGGTCGCGATGCTGGGTCTCGTACTCGGCGGACAGCGCGCTCATGAATTGATCGGTGAGCGAGCCCGACAGGTCGTAGTTGTTGAGGTGCGTGTAATCGATCTCTTTGGTGATGCGATCGAGGTTCGCGCGCGCCGCGGCGAGCAGCGCGGGCGTGACGCCGCCGCCACCGTGACCGAGTGCGCGGAGCTTCGCGCGCAGCGTGGTGGTCGAGTGGTTCTCGACGCGGATCTTGAACGTGACCTCTTCGCCGGTGCCGGGCACCGAGACGGTCGCACGCGGGCCGACCGAGCTCTCGACCTTCTCGCCCGAGTCGAGGTTCGTGACCGTGAGCTTCGCGCCTTGCGTGCCTTCGTAATCGAGCGAGACGTCGAAGTCGCTCGTCGAGCGCACCGTGTAATTGCGAACGCCGACCGAGCCGCTGGTCGAACGCTTCGGCACGGTGATCGAGACGTCGATCAGCGCGCCGTCGCCTTTGCCATCGATGACCGAGCCGAGATCTTCGCCATCATCTTCCGAGGCACAGGCGGCAAGCGTGACCGGAGCGGCAATCAGCAGCGCGAGCGGCAGCAGCCGCGCGGTGCCGGATAGTGCAATCGAGAGGAGGCGCATGATGCAGGCGCATTCAGCAACGGCCGCGCCACGGACACCGGCGCGATCGCACCGGACAACTGCCGGACATTGTTCGGCTGCAAACCCGTCCGTGCACCGGCCGCGCGTCCGGCCGGCGGCCACACCAGCCAGTCACTGGCTCATCGAATGGCCGGACTAGCCTCGCGATCCGATTGAGAT
>DATDCH010000506.1:0-8349 GCA_036524455.1 Kofleriaceae bacterium
CGATCGAGCACGTCGGTGCGTTGCCACAGTCGATCGGCGAATGGCCCGATCTCGACCATCGAGCCGAGCGCATCTTGGCCGAACGCGCGCGGCGTATCGAACGAGCCGCCGCCGCAGCGCGAGATCATCGTCGCGTTGCTCGACGCGTACGTGTAGTACTGCTGGTTCGCGTACTGCGGATCGCCGGGCGTCCCGTAGTTGCGAACGAAGTAGAGCGTCTCCCACTGGGAGAGGCCGCCGTACAGGAACACCTCGAGCACGCGCTTCGCGCGTAGGCCCTCGGGCAGCGTCACCGCTTCCGTACCTGCGGGGAACGCACCAAATTGTGCGTGAGCCCTGCGGATCAAATACGGCCCGGCGATCGCAGCCGCGCTGGCTCCACCCACGAGGCCAAGAAACTGTCGGCGTCGCATGGGCGGTACCGTTGCACCGACCGCGCCGAAAGGTCATGCGCTGAACCTCAAGCCTCCTCGCACATCGATGCGCCGGGGGCGCATATCGGAATGCGCAATCGGTGCAGTGTTTTGTCACTGGTAGCGAGGACGGCGGCGTGGTTTCGTTCGCATCGTGCGTAGAGCTCTGATTGCGATGGTGGTGGTGCTGGCCCCCGGTGAGGTGGCGGCTCAGAAGTGGCAGGACGCGACCACGACGTGCATCGGGACGACCGCACAGTGGACGAACAAGGTCGAGGTCGCCGACGTCGACGGCGACGGCAAGGTCGATCTGCTGCTGGCAAACGGCGGGAATTACTCCTCGGCCGGCACCGCCGAGGCAACGCGCGTGTTCAAGAACACGTGGGGCAGCGCGGCGAGCTGCGCGGAGATTTCGGCGGAGGCCGTCGGCGGGTTTACAGGCTTGTCACGAATGATCAAGGCCGCCGACATCGACAACGACGGCGATCTGGATCTCCTCACGGGCGGCGCGTACCAGACGCAGCCGCGGCTGTTCAAACGCGAGGGCACCGGTTGGATGGATGCGACAGCACAGCTGCCGCAGCAGATGACCAGCATCGGCGACGCGGAATTCGGTGATGTCGATAACGATGGCGATCTCGACATCGTGCTCGCCGAGTGGGGCGCCGGCAATCCGTCGACCAACACCGGCGGCCGCACGCGCCTCTATCTCAACGCGCTGGGCACGTTCACCGAAGCAACCACCGCGCAGATGCCAACCGAGCTCGTGCGCTGGTCGTGGGACCTCGAGCTCGCCGACGTCGACAACGACTGGGACCTCGACGTGCTCGTCGCGTGCAAGTCGTGCACGACGAGCTATCTGTTCCGCAACGACGGCACCGGTCGGTTCGTGAACGACGGCGCCGCGCTGCCACACTTCGCGAACAACTACGAGTTCGAACCGATGGACATCGACGCCGACGGCGATCTCGATCTCGTCACGATCAACGACGGCCCGAGCGTCACCGAGCACATCTTCGTCAACCGCGGCGATGGCACGTTCACCGACGAGACGGCGATGCGGCTCACCGGCACCGCAAATCCGGCCGGCGCCGACGACAACGTCGCGGTGTGGCTCGACTACGACAACGATGGCGATCCCGATCTGCTGATCGGTTCGCTCGGCGCCGATCGCCTGCTCGCGAACGACGGCACCGGCAAGTTCACGCTCGTCGCGGGCGCGACGCCGAACGACACGAATGCGACGCTCGGCCTCGCCGTCGCGGACTTCGATGGCGACGGTCGCATCGATCTGTTGCAAGGGCAGGGCGAGATCATGAATTCGCTCGCCGACAAGGTGCAGCTCGCCTCGACCGAGGTGCAGATCGACACGCTGCCGCCAGTCGTACAGGCGCGTAGCGAGATGGTTGGCAACGTGGTGTTCGCGCGCGTCCACGATTCGATCGGGCCGTCGCACGTGCACGACTTCCAGAAGCTCGTCGTGATGAGCGGCGTCAAAGAGATTCCGATGCGGTGGTCTGGCGGCATGCTGTGGAGCGCGGCGATTCCGATCGACGCGTTCGCCGCGAGCTACGAAGTGTGCGCGACCGATCGGCGCGGCAACAAGGCGTGCGCGTCGACCGCAGCGGTTCCCGAGGGGACGCCGGCCGACTACGTTCCGGGCACGGACCCGCCGGGCGGCGGCGGTGGTTGCTGCGATACGCGCAGTGACGCGCGCGGCGGCCTCGTGCTGTGCGCGCTGGTCGCGCTCACTTGGCGGCGGCGGCATCCTCGAGGTGCGCGGCGCACTTCTCGAGCAGCCTGAGCAGCTCTTTGCGCTCGCTCGCGGTCAGCACGCTGAAGCAGCGTTGATCGCCTTTGTCGACGGTAGCTTCGAGCTGCGCCTGCTTGCGCGCCGGCAGCAGTGATTCGATCACAAACGCGCGACCATCGTGAGGTGACGGCGTGCGCCGCACGAGCTCCTGCGATTCGAGCCGATCGATCGCGCCGGTCAACGTGGCGCTCGACAGGGACAGTTGTCTCTGCAGCCGGCCGATCGTCATCGGACCGTGCACGCCGAGCAGCAACAAGATATGCGCCTGCTCCGCCGACACGTCGTGGTCAGCAAACAGCCGGTTGTGCACGCGGTTGACCTGCCGGAACAACCGTACGACCGCATTGGCCAGCGAACCGAGCAGCCGATCGCGCCGATCATCTTGCATACGAGATAGGTATCTCGTATCCGAGATAACAGCAAATTCGGGCTGCTCGCATCTGGCTGCAGTCGTGCCACGCAGCGCTCCGCCCGCCCGCACCCGTGCGCGGCTCGCGACTCGGGTTGTCGGCTCGCGATGTAAGTCCGTCGGCCTGCCAATTTACCTTGCATACGAGATACGTATCTCGTATACGAGATATCGATGGAACGGGCGACGATTCTTCGGTTCGCCGAGCAGCTGCGCGACGAGGTTCGGGCGGCGAACGGCGCGGCCGTGCGAACGGTGAATGCGAGCGGAGGAGGAGAACCGCCGCTGGTGGTCCCCGCGGCGCGCTATCGCGATGCGGCACGCTGCGAGCTCGAGCGCGCGACTCTGTTCTCGGGGCCGCGGATCGTGGCGGTCTCGGCGTCGCTCGAGCGCGGCGCGTGCCTGCCGATCGATCTCGTGCCGACGCCGACCTCGTCGCTCTCAGCTTCGGCAGTCCCACCGGCGCCACGGCCCCGATCCGCGCTGATCGTGCGCGGGCAGGATGGCGTCGTGCGTGCATTCGCGAATGCATGCAGGCACCGCGGCACGCGGCTCGTCGACAAACCGTGTGCTGCGAAAGCGTTCGTGTGCCCGTATCACGCGTGGACGTACGATCTGACCGGCAAGCTCGTGCACGTGCCGCACGCCGAGTCGTTCGCGGGCGTCGACCTCGATGCGCGGGGCCTCGTGTCACTGCCCGTCACCGAGCGACATGGTTTGGTGTGGCTCGGCGACGACGTCGAGCGCTACCTCGGCGGGCTCGACGCCGACATCGCCGCGCTCGGACTCGACACCCACGTGATGTGGCAGCGCTCGCGCACGACGCGGAAGTGCAACTGGAAGCTCGTCGTCGAGGCGTTCGTCGACGGCTATCACATCCGCGTGCTCCACCGCGACTCGGTGTATCGGTTCTTCCTCGACGCCGCGTCGGTCGCCGAACGCGAAGGGCAGCACATTCGTGCGCTGACCGGTCGTCGCGCGTTGCTCGAAGCGCCGAGCGATCTAGCAGCGAGTGACGGCGCAACGATCGATTTGCGCCAGCTCGCGACGCCGAGCCTGCATCTGTTTCCGGCGACCGTGTTCGTCGAGCATCCCGACTTCTTGTCGATCATGACGATGGAGCCGGTGTCGCCGAACGAGACCGCGTGGGATCACATGATGCTCGTACCGGCCGCGCGCAGCGGCGAGCGCGAGCACTGGACGAAGAGCTGGCAGCTGATCGAGGACGGCGTGTTCCAGGGCGAGGACTTGTGGGTGTGCGAACAGGCGCAGCACAGCATCGATGCAGGCGCAGTCGACGAGCTGTTGTTCGGCACTCTCGAATCGGCGGCGCGCTGGTTTCACGCCGCGATCGACGAGGCGCTGGCACGCGAAGCGGGCAGGTCACAGTAGCGGGAACGCGCCACCCGCGATGGCATTCGCGAGCAGCCAGCCGGCCGCGGCGAGCACGACATCGGCGACACGATTTGCCGGGTACTCGCGCGACCGCGCGTAAATCTCGACGACTTCCCAGATCGTCGCGATCGCGACGAGCCAACCGAGGCTGATCCCGAACAGAGCGAACAGCACGCCGGCCGTGAAGTGCGGGATCGACCACAGGTCGAAGTACTTGCCCTCGACGCCGAGCGTGTCGGGCTTGATGCGCAGCACGATGCCAAGCGCGACCCACGGGATCGCGATCGCGCCGATCACCCAGCTGCGCACGATCGGATGGTGGGTCTGCCAGATCACGATCGCGGTGGCGAGCGCGAGCAAACCGCCGAGCACGGCGAGCAGTCGGGTGTTCTCTTTCGCGGCGCTAATGCCAGAAGCCTACCGACAGGCCTCCGTTGCGGTAGCGCTCGGCGAAGTCAGTCGTGAGTGAGATCCTGCCGCGGCGCAGCGTGCCCCAGAACCAGAACTGGAACACGCGGACTTCGATGCCGAACGTGCCGTGCAAGCGGCCGCTGACGCCGACGAACCGGCCCGGTTCCCAGTAGCTGCCGCCACGAATGCGCAGTCGGCCGGGCAGCCATTCGTACTCGACACCGCCGCGCAGGCCGATCGAGGTATGGCGCCCCGAGCGCTGCAGCATGCTGTCGCCGAATTTCTCGAGCCCGAACGCGTTCTCGGAGGAGCCCGTGATGATCACGTCGGCGGCGACGGTGACAGACTTCTCGTCGCGGAAGTAGCCACCGACGAGCTGGTTCCAGTGCGAGTCGGAGAACCGGTAGGCACCGCCGACCGCGAGTCGCCACGGCGAGACGACTGATTCGGGCAGGACCCAGCCGACGCAGTCCATCGGATCGCAGCCGCTGACGTTGCCACCCGCAATCGGGGTAGCGAGCGCGGCACCGATGCGAAACGATTGTTGGCGCGGTGCCCAGGTTGCGCCGAGCTCGAAGCCGGTGCCGTTGACGTTGAACAGCGGCTCGCAACCTTCTGCCGTGCCGGCCTCGGTGCAATCGGGTGCGAGCCCGAACTGAGCGAGCTGGCCGGAGATGCCGATCGCGGTATCGATCCGTTTTACCCAGCGCGCGAATGCGAGCTGCACGCGCAACACCGAGGCTTGCAGCGGCACCATCTCGCCGCCGGGCAGCGTGTACATCGCGTCGGCGACCGGGACGAATTGGTTCGTCGCGGTGATCGCGCCGGCCCACTCGCCGAACCGCAGGCCGAAGCCGAGCGTGAGCACCGACGTGCCGGTCTCGCTGGTGAAGCCGTTGTTGTCGTAGTCGGTCGACAGCGAGCCGTTGAGGTAATCGATGTGATAGTCCCAGCTCCACGTATCGGTATCGGTCGTCGGTTTGACGGCCGGTGCACTGGGGTTGAACAGCGTGCCCGAGGTGCCGATCGCCAGCGCGACGGTGGCGCCGCCCATTCCGACGACGGCGGTGTTACCGAGCGCCACGCCGTCGTACAGCTCGATCGAGTAATTGCTGTCGGTGATCGGCTGGGTTTCTGGCTCTGCGCCCGCAGTTGACGTGGCAAAGCACATGACGAGCGGCACGAGGCCGCCGATCCGCACCATGCCTACATCATACGAGCTATTCTCGTCGCATGCCGAATACCGGCGAGACGGATCGCGCGGCGAGCGACAGCGCATCGGCGCTGCCGTCGACCGCGACGGTGCCGTTCAAGCGCCGGCTCGTGATGCCGGCGCTCGTGCTCGCCGGGCTCGAGCTCCTCGCGGTCGGTTATCCGGTATGGGAGGTGTTCGACCTCGCCGCGCTCGGCGCCGACACGCTACTGCGCACCGCGCTGCCGGTCGGCATCGTCGCGGTGATCGTGTGGTGGGCGACGACGACCGCGTGGCTATTGCCGCTGTGGGCCGCGGTCAGCGCGCGGCGGCGCGGCGAGAAGGTCAACAAAGAGCTCGCGGCGCGCGCGTATCGCATCACGTACAAGGGCCCAGTGCGCGTGCTGCTGCTGCGCACCGGCGTGTGGACGGCAGCCGCCGGGCTGACCGGGTTGTTCCTCTACATCTACAACAACTGGCCGCTCAATCGCGTCGCCGAGCTGACCGCGCTCGCCGGGGTCCACGCGTACGTCGTGTCGTGCGTGCGCGCGGTGTGGTGGGCGCAGATCCTCGGCGAAGTCCGCGGGCGGTTGTTTGCCGTCGGCTCGCCGCTCAAGAAGTTCGACGACAGCCACTTCCGGCGGTTCTTGCTGGTCGCGATGATCGTTGCCGGCGGTGTGCTCGCCGCGCAGGCCGCGTTCGCCTTTTACTTCGTGCTCGAAAACCAGAAGCAGCAGTACCTGCAGCTCGAGACGTACTTCCCGGTCGCGGCGCTGGCGGGGCTCGTCGCCTGGACGCTGATCGCGCGCGTGATGACCTCGGACCTGCGCCGCTACCTCGCGTCGTCGCGGGGCGAGACGCGCTCGCCGACAAGTGACGCGCCGCCGGCCGCGTTCATCTATCGGCGCGCGCAGGCGCTGCCGTATCGGCTCGCGCTGCTCACGGTCGCGGTGTGGTGCGTGATCGCGATCGTCGGTGCAGGGCTCGCGCGCCTGCATCTCGGCATCGACCTCGACGACACCATCGTGCTCGCGACCGCGACGTTTGTGCTCGCACTCGCCGGTGCGATCTACGAGCAGCTGTGGCACCGCGACGTGTTGCGCCCATTGCTCGCGCACCTGACCCAGCGCTACCGCGTGCCGGTGCGCAGCATCGCGCCGTCGCTGTCGTTGCGCAGCAAGCTGATGTTGTCGTTCGGTGGCGTCGTGCTGCTCGCGTGCGGCATGGCAATGCTCTGGGGCTTCGTCCAGTACAAGAACCTGTCGACCGACTCGGTGCAGCGCCAATCCGAAATTGGCGTGCGCTGGTTGCGTTCGGAGATCCAAGCCGACCTCGGCGCGTCGGCAGAACCGCCGACCGAGGCGTCGGTGCACGCGGCACTGCGCCGCATCCAAGCGAAGGAACCCGAGGCGACGAGCGTGATCTACTTCGTCGGCAGCTCGGGCACGCTGCTTCGGCTCGGCGGTGGACCGATGGGCGCACCGAAGTTGGCTTGGTACACGCGCGCGATGATCGAGCACAACCCGGGCACGGCGATCTCGCTCGAGGCGGCCGAGCTCACCGGCAAGTCGGGGCGGCTCACCGTGATCTGGCGCGGCGTACCGCACGAGGTTGGCACGTTCGCGGTGTTCTATCCGAGCTATCGCGGGCGCGGCGAGTCGATGGTCGCCCCGCTCAAAGAGCTCCTCGTGTTCTTCCTCGTCCTGTTCGGCGCGTGCGCGGGCATCGTCGCGTTCACGGTCGCGCAGTTCATGGCGCCGATCCGCAGGCTCGAGCAGCGTGCCGACGCGATGGCGCGTGGCGAGCTCGCCGATCCGGTCGCGGCGGGCGGCGAGGGTGACGAGATCGGCCGGCTCACGCTCGCGCTCGAGGAGATGCGCCGCGCGTTGCGCGACAAGCTGCGCTCGACCGAAGAGGTCAACCTCGATCTCGAGCGCGCCGTGCAGATGCGAACGGCGGATCTCGCGCGTAAGAACCGCGAGCTCGCCGAGGCGCTCGACAAGTTGAACCGCGCGCAGCAACAGATCGTGCGCTCCGAAAAGCTGGCGTCGATCGGTCAGCTCGTCGCGGGCATCGCGCACGAGATCAACAACCCGGTCAACGCGATCGTCAACACCGTCGGTCCGCTCCAGGAAGCCGTCTCGAACATCGACAAAGATCCCGATGCCGCGAAGGACGTCGTCGAGATGATCAAGGTCGTGCAGCGCGGCGCCCAGCGCACGAAAGCGATCGTGTCTGCGTTGCACAATTACTCGCGCACCGACGACGAGAGCGTCGTCGACTTCGACATCGATCGCTCGATCGATGACTCGCTCGAGCTGCTTCGTCACCTGCTCAAAGAGAAAACCGTCGCCAAGAAGTACAGCAACCCGGGACGCGTGCGCGGTCACGCCGGTCAGATCAACCAGGTGTTCATGAACCTCCTGACGAACGCCGCCCAGGCGCTGTCGAACCGCGAGAAAGCGACGATCACGATCGAGACGCGCGGCGGCATCACGGTCGGCGATCAAGACGCGGTCGAGGTCAAGATCAGCGACAACGGCCCGGGCATTCCGCCAGAGGTGCTGCCGCGGATCTGGGATCCGTTCTTCACCACGAAGGACGTCGGCGAGGGCACCGGTCTCGGCCTGTCGATCGTGCACGAGCTCGTCGAGCGGCACGGCGGCACGATCGAGTGCGAGACCAAGCTCGGCGAGGGCACCACGTTCACGGTGCG
>DATDCH010000507.1:0-13538 GCA_036524455.1 Kofleriaceae bacterium
AAGCCAGCGCGTTCCGCAAGACGCTGCGAAATGGCGGCGATCATGTCCGGACCAAGCGGCACGCGCTAATGCTCCGACCGCACGAATTCGAGCCCCCGCGTGCACGTACGCGTACTCGTGCACGTGCACGTGCCACGTGCACGTACTCGTACACGATCGCCACGATTCGATGCCCAAGGCTCGCCCCGATGTTCGGTGCCGGAGGATCGCAGGTGATCGGTTGGCTCGAGTCGAAGGCCAAGCTCGCTCCGATCGTCGGTGTCGGAGTCTCCTGGCTCGAGCGGCCGGTCCCTCCAAGATCGTGCACGTGCACGTGCACGTGCACGTGACACGTGTACGTGGACGAGCACGGCAGATCGATCAGATTCCCGCGGTCGCAGCACTAGTCGTTCGCCTCGGTCATCGGTCCGTTGGTTCGCTTGGGGACCGCCTTGCTCGGCAGCGCCGGCAGCTGCTTCGCGGGCTGGATCGGCGGACCGCGATGCGACTGCAGCTTGCTGCCATCGAGGTTGAAGCCTGCGATCGATTCCTCGAGCTGGAACGCGAGCTCGTGCAAGCGCTCCGACTGCACGACTGACTCCTCGGAGCCGTGCAGCACGTCGCCGGCGATGTGCCGGACCGCATCCATGTTGCGCGCGATCTCGTCGGAGACAACTGCCTGCTCGCGGACCGCCGTCGCGGTGTCCTTGACCACCGTGATCAGCTTGCTGAGGCCCGTCAGCGTACCGGTCACCAGCTGCGAGCCGGTGGCGACCTCGCGCGTGCCGAGCTCCATCGACGTGATCGCAGCCTGGGTCTGCTCCTTGACCGTCTGGATCAGCGCCTCGATGTCCTTCGCAGACTGACCGACGCGCCGCGCGAGCGACGACACCTCGTCGGCGACGACGGCAAACCCGCGGCCTTGCTCTCCCGCGTGCGCAGCTTCGATCGAGGCGTTGAGTGCGAGCATCGACGTCTGCTCGCTGATCTGACGAATCACCTCGACGATGTTGCCGATGCGCTTGCTGCTCTCTCCGAGCTCGCGCATCTTCGTGGCCGCGTCGGCGACGGCGGCGCGAATCTCCTCCATGCGTGACACCGCGTTCGTCACGTCGGTGCTCGATTGCTCGGCGACGTTCGTGGCCTGCACCGCGTTACCTGCGACTTGCTGGATCGAGGCCGACAGCTCGGTGACCGCAGTCGTCGAGCTCTCGATCTTGAGCGTCTGATCCTTGAGCCCGCCGAGCATCTGCCGCGACGCCGCGCTGATCTCGGCGCTCGACGCGCCAACTTGGAACGCAGCCGCTTGCACTTCGGTCGCGAGGCTGTGCACGCGCGCGAACACCAGGTTGATGTTGTCGGCGAGGTCCGCAGTCTCGTCGTGCGAGCTGACCTTGATGCGTTGCGTGAGATCGGTTTCGCCGGCGAGCAGATCGCGCGACTGGCGCAACATCTGCTTGATCGGTCGCGTTACCCAGAACGCGAGCAACAGCGCGATCACGAGCGACGCAGCGATCGCGACCCCGATCTCGAGCCACGGCAGCTTGTCCGCCGGATCGACCACGTTCGTGCGCGCGCGCGCGATCACGAGCTTGCCGATCACGCCGGGATCGCCGTCCTTGTAGCCTTCGTAGTCCGCGACGTGAAAGTCGTAGCGCCCATCGGCGAGCTCGATCACGTCACGAACGTCGTCGCCGACTTTGACGCGTAGGATCTTTTCCGGCTGCAGCGCGCGCCCGAGCACGGCTCGGTTCTCGGCAGCGAGCGACGAGGCGAGTACCGCACTTCCATCGACGAGCGATGAATGCCAGCGCCCGGCCTTGTTCTCGTCACTCTGCTCGGCGAACTCGTTGAACGCACGCTCGAGGCGCACGCCGATCAAGATTCCGCCGACGATGGCGTCCGATCCTCGCGCGCGGATCGGAACCGCCGACATCTGATACGGCACGCCGGCGAGCAGCTGGATGCGATGCGCGAACACGCTGCCGTTGCGCGCTTTCTCGATCGGCGCCATCTGCGCGAGGTTTGCGGTAAGCATCGGATCGCGCGGCGGCGTCCAGACCAAGCGGTTCGACGGCGTGAACAGCGCGAATAGGTCGGGCTTGAGCCCGTTACCGCTTGTGAGGTTCTCGTGCAGCGCCTTGGCAATCGCGGCCGCTTCTGACGATCCGGTCGCTGCGGGCGCTGCGGGTGCTCCGGGCGGGGGCGCTGGCACTTCGGCGGGTCCAGGCGCGGCTGCCGCGGCTGCCAGTGCCGTGCGCAGCGCCGCGTCACCGGCGATCAGCTCGGCGATGCCGGTGACGTTCGACCCGGTGCGCTCGACGTAGCCCTCGAGGCGGCGCTCGACCCGCACGAGGAAGTTGCCGCGCGAGCGCAACCGCGTCTCGTCCTTGACGACGTAGGTGCCGCCGATGATGAGCAGACCGGCGAGGAGGAGGCATCCCAACAGGAACTTCGCGAACAACGGAAAGCGAAGCTTTTTGCGACTCATTCGGTCCTGCCTTCTGCTTCTGGATTGCCGGCCAGCACGCGGAGCGGCTCGGCATTGATGATCGAGTGCGCGTCGAGCACGCGCACGATTCCACTCGTCGTAACGACAACGCCGGCGAGCATATTCGCGATCTCGGCGGCGAGGTTCGGGGGCGGCGGCTCGAGCGGTTGTTCGAGCGTGCGCAGCTCGCGCAGCCGATCGACCACGATGCCGATCATCGCGCCCTCGTGACCGACGACGACTATCCGGCTGTCCTCGCTGACCTCGGTGCGGCGAAGCCCGAGTAGCACGCCGAGATCGATCGCCGGCACGATGTCACCGCGCAGGCTGAACACGCCCGCCAGGCAGGATGGTGTCAGCACGACACGGGTGATCGGTTGGATCGGCAAGGTCTCGCGCACGTCGCCGATCGGCAACGCGAGCTCCTGGCCGCGCAGCTCGAAACATACGAGCCGGAGCGGCGCCCCTTGGCCGGCGGGAGTCTCCACCATGCTGCGAGGTTAACCGATGTTGAACGCCGCCTGCCGCCACGCGGAACCACATCCTGACAGGTTCGTCGCGGAGTATGCTCGCAGCGGCTGCAATGAGCGAAGCGGCGAGTGAACCGTCGAGAGCCGCGTTCCTCGCATTGCTGGGACGCGCGTATGAGGAACCGGCGCAGCGCGGCCTGCTCAGGAAACACCTTGGCGTCGGGTCGGGGATGTTGCCGTGGGATCTGAGGCAAGAGACGATCGCGGACTTCCTCGAGGCAACGATCGAGGCGAGTGAAGAGGACGTCCGCATCCGCCTGCGCTCGATGCTGACGGAGCTTGGTTGGCGAACGTCGCGGATGCCCGATCGCGTGATCCGCGCACTCGGCATCGCCGAACGCCGCAACGCACTGCTCGCCGAGATCGTCGCCGCATTTCCGGTCGCGCCCCTCGAGGGCTGCGTGATCCGCGAGGCGTACCTGCGTGACGAGCAAGGGTTTCGTGTGGTGCATCCCGACGAGTACAAGCAGGCACGCGAGGAGGCCGTGACGACGAGCTGGCGCGCGGTTCCAGCCGACGAGATCGACTTCGCGTTCTCGAAGAACTCGGTCTACATCTGGCTCGACGAGGAAGCGCTCTCGTTCTACCTGCCGGCGTGCCTGTCCCATGCGTTGCACGTGGCTGGCGACTGCGAGTTCTACACGTTCCTCTACTTTGCCGGGACGACGCACGCCGCTGCGCTCCACCGCTGGACGGCAGATCAGTGTCGCGCGATCGCCGGGTTCATGGCGTTCGTCGTCGACGACGTTCCTGAACGCAGGGTGATTGCCGACAATCGGCCGAATGTCGGCACCTGGCTCGCCGCGCGGGCCGACGGCTAGCCGCGCGTGCGCCTGCGTCGTGACAGGGTTGTGGCAAGGTGGACGGCGTCGTAGCCGTATTTCTCGCGCACCCGATCGACGACCATCCCGCGGCGTTCGCCTGCGTCGAACAGCGGCAGCTGCACGGCATCGAGCCGCAGCTTCGCGAGCGCGACGCCGAGTAGCCGGATCGGTAAGGCCCGGGTGCGCGCCTCGCGGTAGAGCTCGAGCACGACGCGGTGGAGCTCGAAGTCGACGCTCGTCGGTGTGATCGTGCGCCCTCGGCTGATCGTGTGGAAGTCGGTGTAGCGCAGCTTGAGCGTGACCTGGCCCGCGAGAACGCCGCGCCGGCGTGCGCGCGAGCCCACGCGCTCGCACAGACCCGACAGCACGGCATGCGCGGTGTCGGCGTTCGTCTCGGCGAACGTGCGTTCGTTGGAGATCGTGCCGGCGACGGCGCCACGCGGATCGTATTCGCGAAACGCCGGGCGTTCGCGACCCAGCTCGTCGTTGCCGTCGCCACGCGCGCTCCGTAGGATCGACGACGTGTACGCGCCGAAGATCGGGCGCACCAATGCTTCCGGCGCTGCGACGAGCTGAGCGAGCGTCTCGATCCCGAGCGCGTTGAGGCTCGCTTCCGCGACCGGGCCGATGCCGGGCAGCTTGCGAACTGCCAACGGGCCGAGCGTCGCGACCTCGGTGCCGGCGCGAACGAGCAGCACGCCGTGCGGCTTGGCGAGCCCGCTCGCGACCTTGGCCATCGGTTTACTCGTCGCGATGCCCGCGCTCGCCGGCAAGCCGAGCTCGTTGTCGATCGCCTGCGTCATCTCGCGCACCACGCGCAGGATCGTGGCGTCTTCGTCGCTGTCACTGCGCTGGCGGTAGAGCCGCTCGCAGCCGGAGAAGTCGATGTAGTGCTCGTCGATGCTCGCGGCGAGCACGACGGGGCTGAACCGCTCGACGATCTCTCGCGCGCGGCCGGAATACTTCGTGTACTCGTCGTGGTGACCGGGCACGAACACCGCGTCGCGCGGGGCGCGCTCCGACGCATCTCGGATCGACATCCCCGAGCGCACGCCGAACGCGCGCACTTCGTAGCTCGCGGACACGACGACGCCGCGGCCGCCGCGATGGCCACCGACGACCACGGGCTTGCCGCGCAGGCTCGGATCGAGCAGCCGTTCGACCGACACGAAGAACGTGTCGAGATCGAGGCAGCAGATGCGCGGCGCGAGCATCGGTTTCGACCTTCGCCGCACGAGGCTACGGGGCCGGTCTGACGCCTGCGCGTTTGTTCAGGGATTCTGCCGCGATCCGACGGTGAGCTCGTCGCGCACGATCGCGCCGCCCTTCATTACAAACCCGACGTCACGCAGCGCGCCGACATCCGCAAGCGGATCGCCGCGCACCGCGATCAAGTCGGCGAGCTTGCCCGGCGCGAGGCTGCCGACCGCGAGCTTGCCGCCGAGCAGCGCAGCGGCGTCGACGGTCGCGGCGCGGATCGCATTCGCGGGCGACATTCCGACCTCGACAAGCGCACCGAGCTCGCGCGCGTTGTCGCCGTGGGGGATGACCACCGCGTCGGTGCCCATCGCGACGGAAACGCCGGCCGCGATCACTGCCTTCGCTCGCGCGAATGCCAGCGCACGTCCTTCGGCGATGACCGTCTTCTGCCGACCTTCACCGAGCTGGCCCAGCGTGAAGTCGATGCGGTACAGCGTCGGCACGAGCATGGTGCCGCGCTCGCGCATGTCGGCGACGTTCGCGATCTCGATCAAACCACCGTGCTCGATCGATGCAAGCCGCGGCGATTGCCTTCGGTCCTTCGGCATGCGCTGCGACGCGAAGCTTGTGACGTGCGGCTGCGTCGACGATCACCTTGACCATCGCGGCGTCGAGCTCGACGACGTCAATGTCGGCCGCACGCGGCAGCACCCCACCTCCCGTGCAGATCTTGATGACGTCGACGCCCGCGGCGGCCTGCGCGTCGACGATTCGCGTCGCCTCCGCTGCGCTGGTCACACGGCCCTCGCCGGCGAACACGCCGTCGCATGCACCGCCGGGTGCACCGATGCCGGCACCTGCGACGACCATGCGCGGTCCTGGGACCTTGCCGGCGTTGATCGCGTCGCGCAGCGCGATCGCTGCGCCACTCGTCGAGCCGAGGTCGCGTACGGTCGTGAATCCTGCGTGCAGCGTTTTGGCCGCGGCGTCGTTGGCGTTGCCGCCGAGCGCGAGATGAACATGCGCGTCGATCAGACCGGGCATCACGACCACATTGCCGAGCTCGACGACGCGCGCGCTCGTAGCCGCACGAACCGAACCGCGCGGGCCGACGTGGACGATGCGATCACCGCGGATCGCGATCGCGACGTCGGCCACGTACTCGCCGGTCTCGACGTCGAGCATGCGGCTCGCGTGTACGACCACGGTCGCGTCGATCGGTTCAGGCGGTGTCGGCGATCGGGTCTGCTCGCGCGGGCCACACGCAGTGACTGCCGTCGCAAGTGCGAGCGTGGAGAGCAGCGATCGGGATGTCATTGCGTCCCTAGTTTGCGCGAGCCGCGAGCACGCGCTTGACCGCTGTGATGACAACCTCGGGCTCGTCCTCGGCGATGTCGTGTCCGCTGTTTGTCGCCTCCACGTGCTGCGCGCCGGCAGTCTTTGCGAGTGCCACGTGACTCGCGCGCCAGCGGGCGTGGAGATCCTCCGAGAACGGCATCCGTGCGGCCGAGATGACGACGGCGGGAACGCTCGCGGGCCAGCGCACACCGCGGAGCTCGGTCACGAAGCCAGGAAACTTCTCGACCATGCGAACGATCGCACGATCCTTGTCGGTCTTCGGATCTTTGATCTTCGGCACCGTACTGAACACCTTGTCGATCCCGACAGCTTCGACGAAGTCGGCGTTCATCGGGTCGAGCAGCACGAGACCCGCGACGTTCTGCGGATGCTGTTTCGTATAGTAGAGCGCAAACAGAGCGCCGTACGACGCGGCCACGATGACCACTCGCTTTGCACCGTGCTCGTCGAGCATGCTGTGTAGCCCATCGATCTCCTCGGCGATCGTGAAGTCATCCGCGGGGAGTGGCGTCTTACCAAAGCCCGCGCGGTCGTACGCGATTACGCGGCGGCCAGTCACTTCACTGATGCGCTGAGGCAACGCTTCCCACGACGCCGAGTCAGCACCACCACCGGCCTCGAGCAGAATCGTGGGCTCGTCGCCGTCGATTACCTGCACGAACAATTTCAGCTTCGCGGGTGCCGGCTGCGCAGCCGGCGGCTCTGGTGTCGGCTCAGCCGGCGGCTTGGGAGCGCCGCCGCAAGCGCACAGAACCAACAGTCCAAGCCGAGCCCGACGCATTGCCATGCGCGCAGCCTAATCCCACTCTGCACGAGCACCCATAAAATCGTGCGACGCGCGCTGGGTCCGGGGTGGGCAACGATTCGGCCGGAGCTATGGTCTTAGGGCCATGCGGACCTGGGTCCTGTCGCTGGTCCTCGCCTCATCGGTGGCGTCGGCCGACGACACGACGATCCGCATGCGTCGGCACGGCGAGGCCGCGACGGAACCGTGGCTGCATCTCGACGCGATCATGCCCAATCCCGCGGACGCAGAAGGCGGGCTCATGGATGGTCGCGCCGTGCGCCTCGATCTCGGTCCACGCGCTCGCTTCAGTGCGGAGGGCAAGTGGTGGCAGAGCGGATTGGCGCCGAGCATGTTTGCCGAGGACCTGCACAGCCATGGCTATCGCGCCGCCGCGGAGCTGTCGTACGACCTCGGACCGTTTCACGTCGGCGTGAACGCTTCGATGGGCCGGGTTGGCGACTCCACGCAGCGCATGGTCGGGCTGTTTGCGTTTCGCACGTTCCGGCTGTCGCGCTGGATGCACGCATGGATCACGTTCGGGGTCGCCTTCGAGCAGACCGGCTCGCGGCAAGGCACGACCATCGGCCTTACGTTTGGCACGACGTTTCGCTGAGTTTCGATCGCGCGGCTAACGGCTCGAAGCGGCGCGGCTCGCGGTCGACCGAGGAAGTGGCCCACGCTTCGTGGCGCGGCTCCGAGGCGACCGAGGAAGTGGCCCACGCTTCGTGGCGCGCCGCCTGGCGCCGTGGCCTTCGATGACGTGCTTGCGCGCCGCCGCGTAGCGATCGCCACGCCGGTTCGCTTCGGCGTACCAAGCGAGTGCACCCGGGTCATCGCGTCGACGTTCCGCTGCCTCGGCGAGCCACGCGTACGGTTCCCAGCCGAGCTTCTTGCCCCGCGGGTCTTCTTCGATCGCGCGCTGCAGATAGCGCTCGGCGCGGCGGACCCGCGCAGCGTCGGCATCGCCTGCTTCTAGCAGCGTCAAGATCGCAAGCTTGTTCCATGCGCTGGCGACGTGCGGATCGAGCTTCACGGCGCGCTTCAACGCGCGCGCGGCGTTCACGCGATCGTCGCCCGCGAAGTAGGCATCGCCGAGGCGGTGCCACGCGTCGGCACGTCGCGGTGCGAGCTTCACGCAACGCCGCCAGCACGTGATCGGATCGCCGAGCCCCTCGGACTCGGATAGCTCGCGCCCGAGCTTCGGTGACAGCTCGGATGCTTCGGCGAGGAGCGTGCCGAGCGCGAACCATGAGGTTGCGGTCGCTGCACGTTGATGCCGCGTGATCGTTTGGTGGAACCGCTTCCGGATGGTTCGCTCGTGATTGGTCATGCGAGTCGGGCGCAAAATATCGCGCATCGGCGGCGGATGCTCGCCGAGCGAGATCAGATCGACACTGTGACTGCACGGCTCAGCGGCGACGCCGGAGCAGCAGCGCGAACAGTAACAGCGCCACGCCAGGGCCGACGCCGTGCCCGGTGCGGCAACCGCCTGAATCACCATCGCCGCTGCCGCTACCCTCGTCGATGCCCGCGTCGGGCGTCGCGCCGGTCGTCACGTTGACGCGCGCACAGTGATAGTAAAAGCACGGTGCGGCGTGGTTGGACATGAACTCGACGACCTGCACGACGCAGTTGTTACAGGTCATGCCCGCCGGCAGCGGAATCTGCGCGGTCTGCTGCCCTGAGAACGAGCTCGTGTGCACGAGTACGCCATCGGCGAGCACCGGCAGTGTCGGGTTCTGCGTGATCGGCGCCGAGCCGCACGCGGTTTGACCGGTCGTGACCGTGGGCACCGGCGGCAGCCCAGCCTCGTCTTGCGCGATCGCGACGCGATAATGACCCGGATGATAGATGGTCTCGCTGATCGTCAGCGTCATCATCGATCCCGCCATCAGCGTCGTGACCTTGTTCGTCGGCGTCCCGCCGTCGCCGGTCGGCCCGCACGGATCCGATTTCTGCGGATCACCGAGCCCGTTCTGTGTGTACGCGGCTTCTGGCGAGACCAGCTTGAAGTGCGCGCTCGCCGTCGTCGGAACTGCGAGAGCAACAACCAGGACGATGCGACGCATGCGCGGAGTGTAGGGCGATCCAAAGACGGCGAGGAGGCACAATCCACCCGTGCGAACGGCACGCTCTTTCCCGCGGAGCGACCGTGAGAAGGGCGGGTCTCACTGCCCAGCGCCGCAGTCAGTACTGCCGAAACCGTACGCAACAACAAGTCTGGTGTTTTCCTGCTGGCTCGGTACAAGCGCGACATGCCTCTTGCTGTGCTGTGCACGCCTCTGCACATCCATCGGCCCGCGTGGGAATTGTCACGATGACGGTCGAGCTGGTACACGACGTCGGCCCGAGCCGCATCACCATCGCCTACGAGCGCCTCGGTGATCCGAACGCACCGCCGGTGCTGTTGATCATGGGCCTCAGCGCTCAGCTGATCCACTGGCCCGATGGATTCTGCGACCTGCTCGTCGGGCGTGGGCTGCACGTGATCCGGTTCGACAACCGCGACGTCGGGTTGTCCACGCACATGCATGGTGCGCGTGCTCCGAACGTGCCCGCCGCGATCGCCGGCGATCTGTCATCCGCCACGTACACGCTCTCCGACATGGCCGCCGACACGGCGGGGCTGCTCGCCGCGCTCGGGCTCACCAGCGCCCACGTCGTCGGAGCCTCGATGGGTGGCTTCATCGCGCAGACGCTCGCGATCGAGCACCCCGCGTGCGTGCGCTCGCTGACGTCGATCATGTCGTCGACCGGCGCTCGCAACGTCGGCCAGATGCACCCCACCGCGATGCAGTTGTTCGCCGGCAAGCCGCCGGTGACCCGCGACGATATGATCGAGCGCGGACGCTTCAGCGCTCGGATTCTCGGCTCGCCGGGGTATCCGCCCGACCTCGACGCGATCGGGGTGCGTGCCGGTATCGCGTACGACCGCGCCTTCGATCCGGTTGGCATCGCGCGGCAAGGCGTCGCCGTGATCGCATCGGGCGACCGGACTCCGCGGCTGCGTTCGCTCGACGTGCCGACGCTCGTGATCCACGGTGCCGCCGATGTGATGTGCGATTGCAGTGGTGGGCGCGCGACCGCCGCGGCGATCCCCGGCGCCGAGCTCGTCGTCATTGAAGGCATGGGCCACGACTTGCCGCCTGCACTATGGCCCGACCTCGCGTCGCGAATCGCGAGTCACATCGAGCGCGCATCCGCTTTGCGGATATAACCACCCGGCGTGGACTCAAAAGGCCACACCGTCACGAGCCGCGTCGACACGTGGCAGACCCTGCTTCGTCCATACGCGATCCTCGCGATCGGCTGGACGCTGTTCGAGCTCTACGCATATCCGGGCCTGATGTCGCCGGACTCGTTCGATCAGCTCGAGGAGGCGCGGGCGCACTTCTATACAGATAGTCATCCGCCGACGATGGCCGCGCTGTGGAGCATCGTCGACCGGATCATCCCCGGGCCGTTCGGCATGCTGCTGATCCAGAGTCTCGCGCTGCTCAGCGGGCTCTACTTGATCATGCGGCGCGTGCTGTCGCCGACGCCCGCCGCACTATCTGCGTGCGTGGTGTTTCTGTTTCCGCCGGTGATGGCGCCGATGATCGCGATTTGGAAGGACTGCTTGATGGCGGGCTTCCTCGTGCTCGGCATCGCGTGGATCACCGATGCGCGGAAATCGCGTCGCGCGCTCGGACTGTTCGCGTGCTTCGTCGCGACCGCGATGCGGTACAACGCGCTCGCTGCGACGCTTCCGTTGATCGTGTTGCTCTTCGAGTGGCAACCGGTACGCCGCTGGTACGTGCGCTATGCGATCGCCGTCGGCGCATGGCTGGGCGTGACGCTGCTCGCGCTCGGGCTCAACGCCGCGCTCACCGATCGCAAGATGCACTTCTGGTACTCGTCGTATGCGCTCGCCGATATCACGGGCACGCTCGCGAACGTCGACGGCACGATTCCCGACGAGGAGCTGCGCCCACTCCTCGCGCCGACGCAGATCACGATCGATCGCGCGTACCACGACACGCTGCGCGCGCGGTACCGGGCCGATACGTTCCTCAAGCTGCTCGAGGGCAATCCGCTGTGGCGGGTACCGATTCGCGGGACGAAGCCGGCGCCGGTCGAGCAGCGCGATGCCATCGGCCATGCGTGGTCGGAGATCGTGTCCTCACACGTCGGCGCTTACGTTTGCTATCGCTTCCAAGCGTTCCACGAGGTGCTCGGGCTACCGGAGGCGTTCGTCGGCCACGTATTTCGCCCGCACTGGCAGACGCGCGAGCGGCTGGTCAAGATGGGCATCCCGATCGTGACGTCGAGCTTCCAGCGGACGCTCGACGAGTGGATCCACGGGCTCGGCACAGCCACCGCGATGTTTCGGCCGTGGATCTATATGTTGCTCTCGATCCTGCTGCTTCCGTTTGCTCGTCGGTCTCGGCTCGTGCTCGCGGTGCTGTGCTCAGGTCTCGTGATGGAGCTGTCCCTGTTGGCGCTCGCGATCACCGCGGACTATCGCTATTCGCATTGGCTGGTGATCTGCACGTGTATCTCCGTCGTGCTGCTCGTCGCGCAACGATCGCGCGACGGCATGAAGTCGCGGCCCGAGCCGATCGGTAGCAAGGTCGCGAACTAACGGTTCGCGCTAAACGCAGACGCGTTGAGTGCGGCTGCACGTGCGGTGATCGGCACGTCGGCGGGCGCGTGATTGCAGGTCGCCGCGACGCGCTGGTTTGCGTTGCGCACGCCGGCTGCGAGCGTCGGCGCGAATGCGCGGTCGTGGAAGAACTTCAGTTTGCGCTCGTGCAGGTAGTGCTTGTCGCGCGTGAGGTACGTGGCAACCGTGGGGATGAGCGAGACCAACAGCCCGCCGGTGCCGGCGAGCATCACGTACAACGGACGCGTGTCGGAGAAACCCGTCGCCATCGCCCACCCGGTGGCTCCGAGCACGACGCCCGACGAGACCACGGTCGTTCCCACCGACAGCGCACGCCACATCGGATGCGAGCGGTACGCGCTCTCGGTCGGCCCGAGCACGCGCGCGTATTCCTGGTCGACCGCCGGGTCACGCAGCTCGCGAAGCGACTCACGTACGTCGAGCCGCTTGCCGCCGCGGTAGAGGACCAGCCCGCTCTCGCCTTGGTAGTCGTACGATTCCGAACCGACGATGGAGTAGCTCGTCGCGGTCGATACGACGTACGTCGAGCTCTGCATCGACTTGTACGATCCGCTCGCGGCGGCGATTTCGAAGCGCGCGTCCTGGTAGCAGCGCTCGGTCTCGGTCGCCGGTGGCGGTAGCAGCGGACGGGGCTCGAACGAATACGTCGGCTTGATACAACCCACCAGGAAAGCCAGAGCGATCGATCCGAATCCGAGCCTCATGCGTACGCGTACGCCCGGATCGCGCCCGGGTTACAGGGGATCGCCTACCCCCAGATCCCGTGCGTCCGCGCGTATGAGCGCCACAATGCTCGCGGCGACGGCGCCCACGGTCCGCCGTAGCACGGGCCCGGGGCCGGCCGTGGGTACATGCCGCGCGGGTACATGGGGTACCCGTATGCGCCGGCCCATGCCGCCCTCGCGTAGTGCATGCGGGACCAGTAGTTCCCGCCGGTGACGTCACTCAGCTCCTCAGTGATGGCTTCGAATTGGGTCATGTCTGCGCGTGTTGCAGCGGTGATGCCACAGCCGAGTGCCTGCGCTTCAAGCCGTTTGTCGGCTCGTGCGCCACACGTCAGTCGCCTGGCGAGCGTCTACTTTCGTAAACCGACGGATGCAACGCAAACCCGTTCGCTGAGCCAAGCTCGTCGCGACCGGCAGCTTGTCACCGCATGAGACTATCGGCGCGTGTGGACGTGCCCTCGGTGTGATCGCAGCTTCGGCCGCGTGAACCGTGCGCACGTGTGCTCGGCGGGCATGCCAATCGAGGTGTGGCTTGCCGAGCGCACCGAGCCGCAGCGACGCGCCGCTGAAGCGGTGCTCGCATTCGTGCGGCGTTACCGCGGCTTGATCGTCGAGGCGGTGGGCGTCGGGATCTTGATCAAGCGCGAGCGCACGATCGTCGAGCTGCGGCCGAAGCAGCGCTGGCTCGATCTGTCGTTCGTGTCGACCGCGGCGATCGACAGCGAGCGCATCGCGCGCACGATCGAGATCGCGGCCGGCCACGTCTACTTCGTCCACCTCGCGGACAAGGGCGACGTCGACGCGGAGCTGCGGCGCTGGATCGGCGGCTGCCTGCGCGGCACGCACTAGTCAAACAAGTCGTCACGAGCGGATCGTGATCCGTTTCGGCCAGTCACCGAGCTCCGCGGTAACCGTCCCGTTCGCTGTGCGCCACGTCCACGTGTCATGTGCGACGCGCGGGCGTCCCCACCGCGAAC
>DATDCH010000508.1:0-16240 GCA_036524455.1 Kofleriaceae bacterium
CGTCGCATCAATAGTCAGGCGCCAGAACCCCTCGAGCATGTCGCACATATTGTGCAGCGCCGTGTCGACTGCCTCCACTGCACTGGCACGCGCTGCGGCCGTCGCACTCGTCGGGATCACCTTCAGCGCTTCGTCACGGCAATCCACGATCAGGTGATGGCCGAACGCGTATGCAGCGTCCTCGTCACGCTCGAACGGCTCGGCCCGCCACTCGGGAAAGGGCCGCGGGGGAACGCTCGTCGCCTCCGAGGTGTGACTGGTCTCAGGTTTCGGTGGCTTCTTGCGGCTTCCCATCAGAGGGATCGTACTGCGAGCACAATCAATGCCCGAGTAGGTGGCGAAGAATGACGGCAGTGGCGACGTCGACGATCTCGAGATGTCCTTCAACGTCGCGCGACGGCAAGCCGTTCAACGCAGTCGGCGCGCTCGTGTCACTGCGACCGTCCAAGCATTGTCTTCCGCAGGATTGACGCCTGGGTCAGGTTTGGCGCTACGAGTTTTCTGACTGCGTCCGTACCTGTCAGCGCGTCACGGCAAACAGCTCCCGAATCGTGCTGAGTGGCTCGGTCGCCGGATCTGCGTCGGCGATGCCAACGCGAAGCGTAATCGTGTCGCCACCACCCCACGGCCACCAAAGTCCGAACAGCTGCGGCGCGATGAGCTCATCACCTCCGAGCAGCCGCTGACCTGAGCGGAGTCCACCGGTCCGTTCGGCAAGCGCTTGCATCTCCGGCGGCGCGTTGTCGAGCGACTTTGCGGTCCATCCACGCGGGAACGCGTGCATCGCACTCGCGCGCGCTTTCGGTTCGAGGTCCCGGCTGAACGACGCCGCGATCATGTGAAACCTGCCGTCCCAACTCCAAGGTGGGGTCGGCCATGTGTCACGGAGTAGCGTGAGCTTCGCTAGAAGCGGCTGCCATCGTTCCATCTGCCCAGCCTAACCCCTTCGGGACCGCTCGTCGGAGCGAACCTGACCCGATCGGTTACGCCGTACCATTCAGGCGCTGTTCGCAGACCGCGATCATCTCGCGATCGAGCGGATCATCGGTCTCGCCGGCGAGCGCCTTCAGGCGAGCGAGTGCGCTCTGATAGGCAGATGTGACTTCGTTGTTCGGCGGCGGCGTACTCTTCGCCAGCACCATGAGCTTGAGCACCTGACGCTGATCCTGAGCGCGCTGTTTCGCGAAGCCGTGGTCCTCGAAGAGCGCCGCATATGCTTTGTACGCTTCGGTCGTGCGGCCGTCTCGTGCAGAACGAATGATGCGTTTCACCGTTGCCGCGAGCGCTTCTTTGTTGCTCGCGTCGATTTCGATTTGCGCAGGCGTCGTGGTGACTGTGTCGCTCGCGCTGGCCGGCATCTCGGAGATCAGTCGCTGATCGATGACGATGCTGCCGAGCGATTGAGCCACCGGTGCAAAGCTCGAGGCCGGCGCCGAGCTCGAGGCCGGCGTCGAGCTCACGCTTCCGCTCGTCGGCGCGAGCTCGTGGGGCTCGGCCTCCATCTCGATGACCTGCGGCGCGACGGGGCGCACTTCTGCCACTGGCTCGACGTTCAGCGCTTCGAATGGCAGCGGCGTATGGGCACGTTGCGGATCGAGGCCCAGCGGCGCAAAGAGGCCCCGCAAATTTCGGGGCAGCCGGCCCATCTTGTCGAGTAGGGAACGCGTGGAGATGAAAATCTCCTCCCAACTGCGCCGCGTATCTTCATTGAGCAGTGGTCTGCGAATCACGAGCTCGTTCGGTGACAACGAGTGGTTTCTGATCTGTTGGACAATCGGAGCCGCGAAATCGATCACGCGCTTTGTCACCGCGACAAAGTCCGGCTGGTCAGCAAACGGTGTGTCGTCGAGTGTCGCAGTGAGCACGCGCCGCTTCACGCCGGCGTGGCTTCTGACCAGCTCGCGCGTTCGATCGCGTAGCGTGAGTAGGCGCTGGGTGTCGTACGCACTGACCTCGATCGGCTGTTCTTCGCGAGCGCCCACGAGCGTGACGTTGACCTGCTCGTTGCGAAGCTCGATATCGAGTCCGGTCGGCGCGCGGGGCGCGGTGCGCAGCGAGAACCCAGCCACCATGCCTGCGGTGGCGAATTCGTCGATGCTGAAGTCATCGATCCGCTGCGACACCAGCTTCACGCCGCGCTTCGTCCATCGGTTGACCTCCGGGATTGCGAGGTCGATGCGCGGCACGAGCTCGCCAACCCGAATCGGGTTTCGCATCGGGTGGTCAGCCGCGAGCTCGATCGCGCAATGCCATTTGAGGCCGAACGGTGTGGTTCCGCGCGTCTCGGCCGCGTACCCGCCGGTTTCGTCGAGACGCGCGCCCAATGCCCACGTGCCGTCGTGAGTTTCATGCGGCGCGATCCATTTTGCGAGTGCCTCCAGACAACCCTCGCGCTCGGTGCGATCGCGAGTGGCCAGCGTTGCGCGATCTGCGTCGAGCTTCTGTTCGAGTTGTGCGAGCGTTGCAACAATCGCATCTTGCGCGGCTGCTTTGACCCGGGTCGCCGCCAGCTCGGACATCGATTCACCACCGAGCCGATTCGCGGCATCCGCTGCTTCGAGCACCAACGCACGAAGACCGGCGATCCGGACCCGTTCCTGCTCGGCGTGGTCGCTCAGCGCACGACCTTCAGCGCGCAGCGATTCGATTCGTTGCTCGGCGAGCACCAAATGAATGCAGCACTCCATCGCGTCGCCCAGCCACGCCAAGAAATTCGTCTGCAGTGGTGAAGGGGTTTGGTCCCCGTACAGGTACGTCACGACCCACCTCCGCGATCATGTTAAGTCATTTGCGACTGGAGTGCGTTCGATCGGCACTCGATACACATGGGACAGTAGAGAGGATCAGCCCCACCGTTCCGCAGCCGTTTCGCGGCTCGTTCGCCGAAAACGAAACCGGCTGCATTGCTAACCGTTGGCCAACGAGAGGAGCGCATGACGGAAATGCGTCGGACCCAACACTCATGGGCGATGCAAAACGGACCTCTCAACAAGGACAGGCCGTCGGTGTCTCTGTTATCAGCACCGATGATTCGGCTGGCGGTAGTCGTGGGATTCGGGCTCCTTGCTCACCTGGGCGGGTGCACGAACAATCCCGTCGGCCGCATCTGCGACCTCGGTACGGCTTTGCCCGCGCCCTCGGAAGTTGTCGTCGCGTCGCCGTCGTTGGACTGCGTTTCGCGAACCTGTCTCCGCGTTCCGCTGGGTCGCGAGCTCCCCATGGGCAGCATGTACCCTGAAGGCAATAACGGCTTGTGCACCGCAGAGTGCGAGTCGGACGACGATTGCGAGCGTGGCCCCGAGTCGCCGTGTAAGACGGGGTTCACTTGTGGTGTTGCCGTCACGGTCGGACCGTTCTGCTGCCGCAAGTTCTGCCAATGCAAAGACTACATCAGCATCCCGGATACCGGCGTGCTCGCACTGAAGTTGGCGTGTGATGCGAGCGACCCGGCGAACGCATGCTGCAATCTAAGCGGGCGCACCGGGAACAGTCAGTACCCGCTCTGCCGCTAACCGCGTGTGTTCGGTTTGCGGAACGTTTCACACGTGGAAGCTCATACGTTGCGCGCGCGGCGTCGGAATGGATCGCACGCCGCCTCGGTTTGACGAGCGTGGCCGAGGTACGCTGGCGTGGTGGCATCGTCCTCGAGCGCTCGCTCCACCTCGCGGGCGGCACCGTGGTGTTGCGGCAGCGCTTCGCGGGCAGCGACACCCGCGTGATCGTCACGCACGACGCTGCGCTGCGTGCGCGGGTCGAGGTTCATTCGGGACAGCTGTCGTTTCCACAGGTGAGCAGTGAGCTTCTGGCGCCATCACGCTTCGTGCTCGCAGTTCCACCGCGCAGCGTGCTGCGGATGCGGTTCGCGGACGCCGACGTGACAAGCGAAGGCATCGGCGCGGTTCGCGCCCTCGACGCGCACACCATGCCGGCAATCGAAGCGGAGAGCGGCTGCGGACGCGTGCTCGCATCGCTCGATCCGGATGCCGGGGTCGCGAGCACGCTGGTTCGCGCCCGCGGGCATCTCCACGATTCGGTCGCGGCGCTGGCTCCCGTGCGAGTCGCGGCCGCCAGGGTCGGCGTCGCCGAGGAAACGCTGAGCCGCCGCTTCGCAGCCGCCTACGGCATCTCGCCGAAGCAGTACTGTCACCGCGCGCGGCTGTTCGATGCGGCGATCCTGTTGTTCGAAGGCACCTCGATTGTCGAGGCTGCGTTACGCGCTGGCTTCAACGATCTGACGCGCTTCTACGCACAGTTTCGCCGGTTGCTCGGCGACACGCCCGGCCATTACGCGCGGATCAGAAAGCGCCAAGACGCGGTGGCACCGCGCCGTTAGCTTTCCGCGATGCCGATCCGGATCGATCCCATCGTGACCGCGACGTACCTCGTCACGTTGTCCGCTCCGTTGTTGGTGTACCGAAGCTTTCGGCTCGCGAGGGCCCGCGAGCATGGTCGCCACCGGCTCGTGCAGACCACGCTCGTGATCGTGTGCTGGCTGGCCGTCCTCGCCCTCGAGCTCAGGATCCGGTTCGGCGGTGGATCCGGCGTGTTTGTCGATGCGGCCGCGCCTGACCTTGCACGCTGGGCACGCCGCCTGCTCGCGATTCACATCCCGATCGCTGTCGTCACGTATGCGGTGTGGACCTGGCTCGTCGTGACCTCGCGGCGCCGGTATGCGAGCGAGCTGCCCGGCCGGTTTTCGCGGCGCCATCGGCAGCTGGGGTTGGCCGTGTTCGGTGGGTTGTGCTTCACGGCGGCGTCGGCCACCGGGATGTACGTGCTCGCGTTCGTGGCGTAGACCACCCCGACGGAGTCTCCCGAGCGCGCCCTGCGGTCTCGACCTTGCCGAAACCGTTGTCTGCATTCGCCGCGCGACGGTACGGCGAAACACTGAGTCACAGACAACCGCAACCGACGCGCGCCGGTCGGAGCGAACAAGACAGAGACGCAAGGAGCGAGTGTGAAGTGCTTGGGCTTCGCCTTTGCCGCCTGTCTGCTCGCGGTCGAACTGGCACATGCAGCGCCGGCGATCGAGCAGATCGGCGTGCGCGGCAATCATCGAATCGAAGCCGAAACGATCCGGCTCGCGGTCGCGTCGAAGGTCGGCAGTCCGCTCGAGCGGAACACGCTCGCCAACGACGTTCGCGCGATCTGGAAGCTCGGTGCGTTCTCTGACGTGCACGTGGTGAGCGAGCCCGGTACGAGCGGCCCGATCATCACGTTCGAGGTGGTCGAGCGGCCGACGATTCGCAAGGTCGTCGTCGCCGGCAACGACGAGATCTCGCTCGACAAGATCAACGACATCCTCGAGCTACGGCGCGACGACATCGTCGACTACGCGGCGATTCACAAGGAGCGCGACCGCATTGCCGAGCTCTACACGACGCGCGGATTCATGTTCGCGACCGTCGACGTCCAGCTCGTTCCCACCACCGCCGGCGAAATCGACGTTCAGTTCACCGTCGACGAGCATGCGAAAGTCAAAGTCAGCGACGTCACGTTCGTCGGCAACCGCAAGATCTCGAGTGATGACCTCCGCGCACGAATGGCGACGCGACGGCCGGGCATGCTGTCGTTCTTGAATGGCTCGGGCGTGTTTCGCCGCGACCAGCTCGACCGCGATCTCGCGATCCTGACCGGCTACTACCTCGACCGCGGCTTCGCGACGGTCAAGATCGGCGCGCCGCAGCTCCGGCTGTCTCGCGATCACAAGCGACTGAAGGTGACGATCGAGATCGACGAAGGACCATGCTTCTCGTACGGCGCGATCGAGGTCAAAGGCGATCTGATCGGATCAGCCGAGCAGAACCTCGCGCTGACGCGCAGCCGCGCCGGCGACACGTTCGCGCGCGCGACCACCGAGCGCGATCGCAGGGCGCTCGAGACGCATTACCAAGACCTCGGCTATGCACGTGCGAGCGTCGCAACGCGGCCGCGCGTCGATGTCGCGAACCGGCGGATCGCGATTACGTTCGAGGTCACGCGGGGCAAGCGTGTCTACGTCGAGCGGATCCACATCCGCGGCAACGCGAAGACGCGCGACAAAGTGATCCGGCGCGAGATGCGTATCACCGAGGGCGAGCTGTTCAGCGGCACGAAGCTCGAGCGATCGCGTGCGCAAATCACCGCGCTCGGCTACTTCGAGGACGTCGCGGTCTCGACGCGAAACGGCAGCTCCGACGAGCTCATCGACATCGAGGTCGAGGTGCAAGAGCGCCGGACAGGCACATTTCAACTCGGTGCCGGCTTTTCGTCGCAGGAGAAGTTCATCGTGCAGGGCCAGATGGCGATGGAAAACCTGTTCGGCCGCGGCCAGTCCGTGCAGGCGCAGGTCGCGCTGTCGGGGATCCGCCGCATGTTCATGCTTCGCTGGGTCGAGCCGTACTTCCTCGACACGCGCTGGATCGCCACCGCGGAGCTCTACAACCAAAGCCGCAGCTTCGGCTGGTACTCGCGCAGCGCGACCGGCGGCGCGCTGACAGCGGGTTACCCGATCTCGGATCGCGTTCGCGCATTCCTCACGTACCGGCTCGAGAACGTCGGAACCACCGGCGGCTCGGGCGGCATCGCGAACCTCGGCGCGACTGCCAAGCCGATCGACCTCGACACCGCGAACCTATTCCGCGGTGGCTGGACGTCGTCAGTCCGCGGCACGATCTCTTACGACACGCGCGATAACCGGCTGTTTCCGACCGAAGGTCATTACGCCACCGCGTTTGGCGAGTACGCGGGCCGGATCACCGGCTCCGAGAACCAGTACGTACGCTGGGGCGGCTTCGCGCGCCGATACCAACACGTCGGGCCGTTCGTGCTTCGGCTCAACGCCGAGCTCGGCGTGACCACGTCGCTCGATGGCCGGGGCGTGCCCCTCACCGAACGCTACTTGCTCGGCGGCATCACCGACATTCGCGGCTACGCGCCGCGCTCGCTCGGGCCGCGGCTGTGGTCGCAACGTTCCGGCGACATCGGGCAGGAGCTCGCCCCGCTCGCGATCGGCGGCAACGTCCAGCTGATCGGTAATGCCGAGCTCGAATTTCCTCTCGTCAAGAAGCTCGGGCTTTCGGGCGTCGCATTCTTCGATATCGGCAACGCCTACAACGTCGAATCGCGATTCTGCAGTCGCGCCGCCACCGATGCGTGCCCCGGCGCCGTCGACATGCTCGGCGGCCTACGCAAGTCCGTCGGTGTCGGAGTCCGCTGGCTCTCGCCACTCGGCCCGCTGCGTCTCGAGTGGGGCCTGCCGCTCGACCTTCGCGCTGGCGAACAGCCGGCCGGCCTGGAATTCACAATTGGTGGTTCGTTTTGAACACGCCGAGCGCGTGCGTTACGTGTCCGCGAACCAACGCGTGCGTTGCTAAAGGCGAGCGTGACTAACGACCAAACCCAAACGTCGCGCCGAACGAAACGCGCCAGAAGTCATAGTTGTTGAAGTAGCCGCCCGCGCGCGTCGTCGTCGACGAACGCACAAAAGTAACGAAGGTCGACGCGCGCGTTGACACCGACCTGTGACAGCGTCTGATCGTCGAGGAAGAAGTAATCGAACGTCGGGTTGATCGCCAGCGGGCTCGACGGAAACGTCAGCCGGACGTCTGCGCCGACGAACCAGTCTTGGTTCCCGTCGAAATCGAGACCGACACGCGCCCCGGCTTCAAGGCCGACGCCGGCCGATGCGTGCTGGCTCGCACCAAGAGCCGTTACTGCAAACACGATCGATCTCGCCATACGGGTTGGTCGCCGCAGCAGCGCGTTTCATCGGCTTTGGCATCAGCTCGAAGCGACGATCGCAGAGGCGAATGCTGCTGTGATCAGCTACCACGAGCGACATTAGAGCTCGAAGACCCGCCCGATCCGGAGGAATCCCTCGGCGGATGACGCGGTTCGCGAGATGGCTCGGGTGTGGGGCATCAGGGTATCGAGCGCCTGCGCGGTCCTCTCGACACCCCACTCAATCCCTCGCGATCCACCCACCGCGATCGAGGCGAACATGCGTTCGGTGATGCACCAGCTCCATCCGACGAGCACGCGCGCGGCGACGACTCTCGTGTCCTCGAGATACTCGTTGATGCCGCCATACCCGCCGAAGCCCATCGGCCTGCGAAACATCACAGCCGCCTCGAGCAATGGGCCGCTCCACAGCCGGCGCGGAAACACCATGTAGCCCACGCTCGCATCGATGAAGCGGTGGCTGGAGGGTCCCGACGCTTCGCCGTTCGAGGCCACCTCGATCAAGCTGCCGATCAGGTAGCTCGGGGCGTTGTAGCGCGCGAAGTTCCCACGGATCGCGTGACGCCCTTTGAAACCCAAGTAGACCGAGCCGCCGAACGACCCGTCGAACCAGCTGAGGGGAGAGTTCACCGCCACAGCCACCGTGGTCCCAGCGGGCTTTGCCACTGATGTAGCGTCGGTCGCGACCGGCGCGCTGGGCGAGGCAGGCTCGGCCGCGACCGGCGCGCTGGGCGAGGCAGGCTCGGCCGCGACCAACCGCGGACTGGCAACGCTGGCGGTCAGGAGTCCCGCGACAAGACAGGCTCGAATCATGCGGCCGGTCTATTCACGCGCGATGCCATCCCTGCCGGTTCGATTAGTCCCGTGAGCATCTGCAGCTGCGAGAGACCACCGTCAGATTTTCGAGATCTGGACGGCAGCGCGATCACTCCGCGCGATGGTGGCGACGGCACGTTCCCGCGTGAACAACGGGTGATCGCTCATTCGTGCACGTATCTCCACACGTCCGGGTGGTCGTCGGCGATCCGGCGGTGCGCGTCAAAGACCTGATCGACCGCTTCCCGAACCGGAACACGTTCACGACGATCTGCCTGGACGACATCAGCGGCGCGCTCACCCAGATCGCGCAGCTGCTCGCAGCACCGTAGTTGGTCGCCGCTCGAGCTCCGACCGAGCCGCGATCCTGGCCCGGGTCGCGCGAAATCGCTTACCGCTTGCCCCAGCTGTCTTTGGGCCGATCTGACGCTTGCACTGATCGGCGCGTAGCGCGTCTCGATCCACTAGGTCGTTCGGCCCGGCATCGGTCTCGGCGCGTGGGGCCCGAGCCGTCGTACGACACCCTCGAACGCGCGCACGAACCCAGACGACGGCTTCTCCGACATGAGCGCGTTCGCCGCGGCCGCGCGAAACGAGAGGCTCGGCGCATGTGGCGCGAGCTCCCAGAAGCTGCGCTGGGGCAACAGATCCTCGCTGAGGCCGCGCACAAGCTCACGAGCGACCGCGTATTCGGCACCCGACACGATCCGGAGCCACATCGCCGATAACGCCGGCGTGAGCATCGGAACGCGGATCGAAGGAATGCGGCGCCCGTCGAGATCAGCGACGGTCTCGAGCATCTCACGTGCACTCAGCGCCTCTGGGCCTGGGATATCGAACCACGCGCTATCGATCAAGGGCACGCTGCGCGCGTCAAGCAGTGCCGTGATCACGTCGGACAACGCGATCGGACACGTCTTGGAGTCGAGCCAGCGCGGGAGCACCATGAACGGCAACCGCGTCGCGAGATCGCGCAGGATCCGCCACGACGCACTGCCGTTGCCGATGATCATCGACGCGCGAAGCTCGACGGCGAGCACGGTCCCCGCGCGCAGGATCTCGCCGACTTCTAGTCGACTCGCCAGGTGCTCCGACGCACGACCGCGCGGCGACACGCCGCCGAGATAGATAATGCGTTGACAGCCAGCCGCGGCGGCAACCTCCGCCACATTGTGCGCGCAACGCCGATCGGTCTCGCGAAAATCTGCGCGGCCGAGGCTGTGCACGAGGTAGTAGACCGCGTCGCAACCCTCGAGCACCGCGCCGAGCGTTTCAGCGCGCTCGAGATCGCACGACACGGAGTCCACCGAGTCCGAGCCTCTCTTGCCTCGACGCGAGGCCGCACGTACAGGCACGCCCACATCGCTCAATGCAGAGACGAGGGCACGTCCGACAAATCCTGTTGCGCCGAGCACGCATGTCTTGTCCGCCATGGTGAGTCTCCGAGCATTTGATCATGCATGCCGAGGACCAGACAGATGGTCGATGCCTGCGCGGTCGGCATCCGCCGGCGGTCGCGAGCAAGTCACTTTCTCAGCGACGCCTCAACGCCGCAATCAACTCCTCGACGATCAGCTGGCGGCCGCCAGGACCGAGCCACCGCAGTAGCTGCAGCGCAGGTCCTCGCCCGGCAACACCACGCGCATTTGCGTCGCGGCGCCGCAGCCGCCGCACTTGTCTACGACACGACCGTTGAGCTCCGGCAAGAGCTTGCGATCGATGTACTCCTCACCGAGGTGAATGATCAGATCGAGCTTTTCGCTCTCGACGAGAGCAAGCAGCTCTTCTTCGGCCTGTGCCCTCGGGATCCCGAGATAGCCGGCCAGATCGTGGAGCTTCACGCGAGGATGCGAGCGCACGTAGCCCGCGATGAGCGCTGCACGTTTGCGCGAGCGAGCGCTGCGCTGCGCTGACCAGAGCAAGAACCCGCCGAAGCCGGCCACCACCAGATCGAACAGGATGACCTTCGGCCAGTCTTCCTGGTTCTGGAGCCGCGCTTTCTCGCTGTCGCTGACCATGTTGCCGAGCGTGACCATGAACGCACACGCGATCAGTAGGCCTGCGAAGATGCGTTTGAACAGGATCATCTGGCAGCAACAGGATAGGGCACACCTCACCCCGCAGCTAGCAAGCGACGCTCGAGTCCCAGATCGGTCATCGCTTTGTAACCGGGAGCCAAGTCCGGCAGATCAGATCTGTCGAGGGCTAGCGATCGTCCTGCCGCTCGCGAACTGGATAAGACCGAACTTAGAACCGCTGGTACAAGCCGCGTGTTTCGGCGGCGAGTGCTGTGAGCAGCTTCGTGTCCTGATCGGGGCCGATGCCGATCGTGTCGATGCGTACTCCGCCGCGGACGGCTTCGCCCACCTCGCGCATGATGTCGTCGCGGTCTCCGCCGATGTTGCCGAGCCCGTCCGAGAGCAGCACGATTCGCGGCGCGTTTAACAGGAACGCGGTGCGCATCGCTGGCTGCAGGGCCGTCGCGCCATCCGCGCGCATGTCGCGCACGAACGCGATCAAGTCACTTCGGCTCGACTCGTCGATAACGACGAGACTGGGCGCGTACGCGTCGATCTCGTTGCTGAAGATGAGGAGGTTCGTGCGCGTGCCGGCCGGTAGCTTGGTGAGCACGTCGATCAGCTCGGCCTGCGCGACCTCGATCTTCGTCGGCACGCGCGTGCCGATCTGGTTCTGCTGCTGCGGCTGTGACTGAGCGGCGGGAGGCACCGTCGATGACGGGTAGCCTTGCGGATAGCCCATCGGTTGCGGCGAAGCATCGGGCGCTGGCGGCGGTAGTGGTTGAGCGCCAGGTGGTACTGGCTCGCCTGGCGGTGAATTCGCCGAAGGTGGCGGAGTTGCCGCTGGCGAAGGGTCTACCGGCGGGGGCGGTGGGGCCGGCGGGGGCGGCGCGATCATCGCGAGCTGGCCCGCGGCGTTCTCGGCCATGGAGCCTGAGACGTCGAGCACGAACAAGACCTCGTGCGCGTCAGCGAGAGGAATGCCGAAGAACTCGGTGACGGGTGCACCCTGGAGCGGCACGACAACCGCGTCGACGGACGCACGTCCCTGCAAGCGGACGTCAGCGCGAACCGTGCCCGACACGCGCACGGGAATCCCGCGCGGCGCGCGAAACGAGCACGCGGAGAGCAGCGACACCGTGACGAGCGAACAGAAGCGCATGAATCCTCGCAGCTCGCTTCCGTCGTGGCGCGAGCTCTGCGATCATAAGCCGGACGTGTCGCTCTTCACACGTGTTCTGTACGTCGCCGGGGTGGTGGGGACATCGGCGTGCACGAGGCAACTTGCCCCGGCGCCGATTCCGGCCGCCATCATGCCGGTCGTGCACCTGGCCGGGCCGCCCGCGCCGGGCAACGGGCGCCTGATCGTCGACGTTCCCGAGGGTCCGGTGCCCGTGTATCGCGCGCGCATCGAGGCACGCAAACAGGACAACGGTACGCGGCGTCCCACGTTTCGCTTCTTCGACTTGCCGCCGGAGCTGGTCTGCAAGGAGACGCCGTGCGTGATCGACGAACCGCCCGGCAACATCCTGATCGGTTTTCCCGTGCTCGGTTGCAGGCCTGCGATCGACTACGACCTTGTACACATCGGTCTCGATCCCTCGGTGTATCGCCGCTCGCTGGCCATCTTTGAGAACGAGACCGGTGCCGAGCGGATCGTCGGCATCGTCGGCGCGTCGCTGGGCGCGGCTGCTTCGATCACGGGCCTCGTGCTGTTGCCGGTGGGGGCATCCAAGGACAACGACCGGCTGACCGCCGCCGGCGGCATCACACTAGGTGCAGGCGCCCTGGTGCTGACGGCCGGTATTCTGATGATCCGTCACGACTCCGCCACGTATCGGCCGGGCTCGGCGAACCACTTCGAAGCTTCGACCGCGACGGACGGAGCAACCGTGGGCGCGCTACCGCCAAAGCGATCGCCACTCGAGGCATTTCCGTATTACGAGTGCAGTTGGGGCTCGCGCCGCGCCGGTTCTGGCTGAGCTGCTTCACGCGGGCGGCTCTGCTCTCCGTTCGCGCACTGCCACATCGGTTCCCGGAAGCGTCTATAGTGAGGTCGTGGGGGAGGAGAGCGAGAGCGCGAAGCTCAACGTGCTCGCGCAGGCAGCGCAGGCGTTCGCGACGGTCGTGACCGATCGGCGGCGTTTGCTCGACGTGATCGCGCGCACCGCCGCGGACCTCGTCGGCGACGGCTGCGCCGTGTTCTTGCTCGCGCCCGACGGAGACGCGCTGCAGATGGTGAGCGCGGCGCATCGCAATCGCGCGCTGGAAGTCGCCCATCGGGCGTACATGGCCGGTACCCCGATCCGCATGGCAACGAGCACGACCAACACCGCGTCGGTCGTGCGCACCGGAAATCCCGTGCTCATACCCACTCTCGATCCTTCGGCACTCGCGGCGAAGGCCGACCCGGTGCTGCAACCGATCATCGAGCAGCTGAACGTCAGCAGCTTGTGCGTCGTGCCGGTGCGCGCGCGGGGCGTCGTGATCGGAGCCATGGCGCTGCTGCGCAGCCGGCCGGGCATGCCTTACTCGCAGGACGATCAGAGGCTGCTCGAAGACCTGGCCGAACGTGCCGGCCTCGCCATCGACGAAGCCCGCGTCGCCGCCGATCCGGAATCGCAGTAGCCCGGCGGCGCCGCCGCCGCGTTACAAGCCCTCGACATGCCGCGGTTGCCACACGGCGGCAAAATCCAGCGCGATGGTGCCGCCCCAGCCGTCGGGAGTGCGAACCGCTGCAACCGTCGCGGCCGGCTGGAGCCAGCCGAGCTTCAACATGCCGGTCACGCCCGCGCTCCACCGTAACCCGCCATCGCGGTCGACGAATGGATCGTACGCGAGCGCGGTCTCGACGGTGATCGAGCCGAGGTCGCACTGCTGCATCACGCCGACGCCGGTGCGCGGAATGACGTGAACGATCCGCTGGTGGTCCTCGGTCGCGTACTCTCCAGCGACATCGAGACCGAGATCGACGCGCAGGATGTGCTGCGCGATCGACGTCCATGGCGTGTCTTTGATCCAGATCCGCGAGTGGCTGAGCCGCACGCCGGCAGTGCGCGGCAACTCGAGGACCTCGTCGCCGACGCGTGCGCTCGCGGGCAAGCGCGGCTGGTCACGCGACGCACTCGGGATCAGGAATCCGAGACGATAGAGCTGCTGGCCGCTGCCGTCCCGCGTGCCGCCGAATACACCGACGTCCGCGGTGCCGATGATCACGCTCGAGTCGTCGGTGGGGATCGTGCTGCGGGCGGCCGCGGCGCCCGGATCCCGCTGGGTCGATACCGCGATTGGAAGCGTGCCGTACGCGCCGATATGGCAGTCGCACTCGGTCGACGCCTGCGCGTGTAACGTCGAGGAGATCGCCGGTCCGCCATCGATCTCGATCGTGTCCGAGAGGCGAGGAGGCGCCAGCTGCGGGCGGTCGAGCAAACCAAACGGGAGCCAGATCGGGGCCAGAAACGGCATACCCGTTACACGTGTGAGCCCCCCGCGATGGGACGAATAGTTCGGCCAACGATCGTCGCCAACATCCCGGGCGAGAAGTCTGCGACGATTCGCTCTCGCGCCTACGAGAGGATCATGCGCCGACGCGTCTACCTTCCTATCCTCGATCGCCGCGTCGTCCTGCAGGCTGCGGCCGCCGCCGTGCTCACGTCGCTGGCCGGCTGCAAGAAACCGACGCCGGACGAACCTGATCGTCCGGACGCCCGCACCTCGGGCGGCGGTGGTGATGGCGGTAGTGGTACCGGCGACGCCGCCACGACACCGCTGGGCCCGGGCCTCCAGCACTGTGACGGCAAGGTGTGCCTGCCTCTCGTCGACGACGCGAATGCGGCGCTGCGCACCGTCGACGGCTCGCGCGTGTTCGAGGTCGATGGCCGCACGTTCATCATTGTTCGAGTCGCGAGCACGACGTTCGTCACTCTCTCCGCCATCTGCACGCACCAGAGCTGCTTCGTGCAATGGGCTCCGACGGCGAACGATCTAGTGTGCCCGTGTCACGGCGCGCGGTTCGCGACGAATGGTGTCGTGACGATGGGGCCGGCATCGCTACCGCTCGCGACGTTCACGACGATGTACGACGCTGCCAGCGAGACCGTCACCGTCGCGCTGCTGTAATCGCGGCGGCGAGCTCATCCCCAGAATGCGTCGCGCTACCGCACGCCGGAATTGACGTGATGGCAGCGCACGCGGCAGGCACCACGGCATTTATGAGCTGCACATCGGCGCGCTCCGGGCACGTTGCGGTACGTGCTGCGCTAGCCGTCCCCTACTCGACCGACGTTGTCGCCGACTGGAAGCTCGACGCCTGTACCTCCGCGCCGCGGCCGAAGAACGTGTAGCCGGGGATCGTGCTCGGGCCGCTGCATGTCGCGCCGCTCTTGGCGTAGTACGAGCTGTACGTCGTGCCGCGCGCGTAGATCGCGGTGCCACCTGTTGGGTTGGTGGGGCATTGCGCGGAAGCGGCGTAGACCGCGATGTACATCGGAGGAGTGCAACTGGCGAACTGCCAAAGCGCGACCGGAACGCTACACGCGGCATCGCCGTAGTACGAGCCGTAGTCGTAGGCGACGCTCGTGGGCAGGCATCGCGTCATTCCGTCCGCGGCACGCTGGAAGCTACAGTCCTCGTTTCGTTGGCTGTCGAACGAGCCCTGGAATACCTTCGCGCCGTCGGTCGAGGAGAGAACCTTCATCTTGATCCGTGTCCCGCTCTGGTTGACGCCGAGACCGCCGCTTCCACTGCCACTGCCGCTTCCACTGCCGCTGCCGCTTCCACTGCCACTGCCGCCGGCGTCGTCGGTGGCCTCGGGACCGTCGTTCGTTCCGCACGCGCAAAGGGCAAGGACCAGAAGCATCCATCGAGTTTTCATGGGGCCATCATTAGGAGGGGTGATCTGCGTTCTCGTCATGGGACCTTCTTGGAGCGGTTGCACTTGAAGGAGCCATGACACGCCCGCCGGTCGCACAAATGTTAGCCGTGCTCGACACGAAGGCCTGCGCCCGAAAACCGGCCGCTTTTCAGCGGACCGTTTCGTTTCCTGGTGGGTGCGATTATGGATGCCCTCAACAGTCTCGACGAGTTAGATGTGGTCACCGTTCCGCGACGTCCTTTCTCCGTCGAAGGCCGTGCGGAACGGTGAGTGGGCCGATAGGCTTCTGACGTGGACCGAGCACTCGCAAAGCGTTGGGCCGCCGGGCACGCTGCCGCCGCGCAACGGGCGCTCGAGGTAATGCGCCAAGAGGGTCCGCCATCTGCCGAGATCTCGTTCGATGAAGCGATGGATTTGATCGATCTCGCTCCTGAAGGAGATGACGAATTTCGTGAGCAGCAAGTCGCGCGCGCGCGTGTAGCCTGGGCGAAGCTTCGCGCATGGGCGGCAAGTCGCGACCGACGCTGAGTAGTGGCATCGCTCGCGCCCTACGGGACGTGGCGAAGGTCATCGAGCGGCATGAAGGACGAGCCGCCATCATCGGCGGGATCGCCGTGATTGCTCGCGGCGTTCCGCGGTTGACCCGCGATATCGATGTCGCGATCGCTGGCCAGGACATCTCGGTCCAGGATCTCGCCGCAGAGCTTTCCGGGGTCGGCATCGTTCCACGAATCTCGGACGCGCTTGCGTTCGCGGAAGAGAGCCAGGTTCTGCTCGCACGACACAAGGAGAGTGGTGTCGACATTGATGT
>DATDCH010000509.1:0-8794 GCA_036524455.1 Kofleriaceae bacterium
ACTACGGCGCGCTGTCCTGCAACCAGCTGTGCAGTGAAGGCTTCGACAACTGCCGTCGTATCGGCTGGCAGCTGCGCAGCGTTCCCGGCATGGGAAGGATCGGTGGGATCTGGGAAGACGGCACCGATCTGTGGCTCGCGAACCAGAACGGCATCCTGCGCCGCCGCGGCGACTTGTGGGATCCGATCGTTCAGCCGGCCGGTACCCCTGTCTGGTATCACAGCATCTGGGCGGGCGGCGGCCACGCGTTCGCCGCTGGCGACGACGGAACGGTCGCACACTACGACGGCACTGCGTGGACGAGCACCCCGGTGGCGGGCACGCTGTTAGGGATCTGGGGGCGCTCGCCGACCGACGTGTTCGCCGTAGGCGGTAAGACGGGAAGCGGCAGCATCTTTCATTTCGACGGCTCGACGTGGACGGAGATGTCGATCGAGACAGCCGGGACGAAATTGCTGCGCGGGGTGTGGGGCACCACGAACGCGGTGTTCGCAGTCGGCGAGAACGGCACGATCCTGCGCCTCGTCGGCTCGATCTGGAGCGCAATGGGCTCGCCGACCAGTCACACGTTGGTATCGGTGTGGGGCTCGTCGGCGTCCGACGTGTTCGCGGTCGGCAACGACTATGCGACGGAAGGTGCTGCGCCCGTGATCCTGCGGTTCAATGGCATCCAATGGCTCGCGATGGACGTGCCGTCGGACACGCTCGAGCTCAACGGCGTCTCGGGGCTGTCGAATCGCGAGGTCTTCGCGGTTGGCAAGCGCGACGGCAGCAACATCCTGTTCTATGACGGCGTTGGGTGGACGCCGATGGTGTCGAGCGTCGCGGGCCGCACGCTCAGCCTGCAGTCTGTGTACGCCGGCCCCGGCGGTGTATATGCGGCGAAGCGCCCCGACTTGTTCCTCGAGTACGCCGGCGCGGGTCGGCTGGAGGTGAGCGGTGTGCAGTCCGGTGGCGTGGGCGGGATCTGGGCAACAGGCCCGGACTACGCGATCGCCGTCGGCGATGGCCTGTTCTTCCACGAGTACATCAACGGTGCGTGGGGCTCTGTCCCGTATCCACCGTGCTGGAATACCGGGATCACGTTCGTGCACGACGTGTGGGGTCCTGGCCCGAGGGACATGTGGATCGTCGGCCCATACGGAAAGATGATGCGCCGGACCTCGGGCGTGCAGTGCGTCGACATACCGAACGGGAAATGGATCCACGACATCTGGGGCTCTGCCGCGGCGGACGTATTTGCGGTCGGCGATAATGGGACGGCGACCGATCCGAACTTGCTCCACTTCGATGGCATAACCTGGTCGGACTGGTCCGATCGCGTCAGCCCGTTCGTGAAGTCGCTCAGCGGCGTGTGGGGCTTCAGCGCGACCGACGTGTTCGTCGTCGGTGACAGCAAGGTGCTGCGTTACGACGGCTCGACGTGGCGCGACGCAGGCCTCGTCACGACGCATACGCTCAAGGCGATCTGGGGCTCGAGCCCGACCGACGTGTTCGCAGTCGGCAGCGAGGGCGCGATCTTTCACTATGACGGCGCGACGTGGACACAGATGGTCGTGCCCATCGGCGTCACCACGCCGACGTTCGATGACTGGGTCGGTGTACACGGTAGCGGGCCGAACGAGGTCTACGCCGTCGGCAACCGCACGTTGCTTCGCTACGACGGCACGAGCTGGTCGCCGGTCTCCCGACTCGCACCAACGAACGCACGAGCGGTCTACGCGGTGAACGGCGCGGTATTCGTGGGCGGCGAGGGAGGCATCGATCCGCGAATCATCGGGAGGCTGCAATGAAGATCGCCATCGGCATCGCATTCGCGCTCGCGCTGTTCGCCGCACCAGCGGTCGCCGGCAACGAGCCATGGGGCGTCGGCGTCACCGACGCGCAGAAGCAGGCCGCCCAGAAGCTGCTCGAGGAGGGCAACACGCTCTTCCTCGACAAGAAGTTCAGCGCCGCACTCGACAAGTACAAGGCAGCCACCGCGTCGTGGGACCACCCGGCGATCCGCTTCAACATGGTGCGCTGCCTGATCCAGCTCGAAAAGCCGGTGGAGGCGTCCGACAACCTCGCGCTCGCGCTCAAGTACGGTGCGGCACCGCTCGAGGACACCGTCTACAACGAAGCGCTGAACTACCAGAAGCTGCTCGCGAAGCAGATCGGCGATCTCGAGGTCAGCTGCAAGCAGACGGGCGTGAAGGTCTCGTTCGACGGTCAGCTGCTGGTCACCTGCCCGGGTAGCGCGAAGCGTCGCGCGACCGTGGGCCAGCACATGCTCGTCGGAACGAAGGATGGCTTTCTCACGCAGACGGTCGAGGTGGTCGTGCCCGGTGGTAAGCCGCAGCAGATCACGATGGCGCTGGTTCCGCTGGAGGCGGCAGCGAAGATCGAGCATCGTTGGCCGAGCTGGGTACCGTGGTCGGTGTTCGGCGGTGGCCTCGCGATCGCCGGCGTGGGCGGCCTGCTTCAGCTCCAGGCGAGCGCGCGCATGGACAGCTACGACAGGCAGGCGACGCGCAACTGCTCGCTCGTGCAATGCGACACGGCGGATCCGACCATGCTCGACACGACCGACCGGGAGGGCGCCGAGCGCTTGAACGCGATCGCGATCGGCGTGATGTCGGTTGGTGCGGCCGCGGTGATCACCGGCGGCGTGATGCTGTACATGAATCGCGGCCGCACGGTGTACGAGTCGAGCGTCGAGAAGGTCGCACCGCGCCTCGACGTCCAGCCGCGCAAGGGCGGCGGGCTCGTCACGCTCGGAGGCCGGTTCTGACCGCGCGCACCACCGACTACGAAGTACCAGCAGTCCAATACGCGCCGCCACAACACGCGCCCGGCGTGCTCGGCGAGGGCTCGTGGCTCCATCAGTACGAGCTGATCCGCGAGCTCGGGCGCGGCGCGAACGGTGTCGTGTGGGCCGCGCGTGACACCAAGCTCGGCCGCCGCGTCGCGATCAAGCTGCTGCGCAACGCGACGCAGGAAGTCGCCGACCGGTTCCTCACCGAGGCGCGCGCGACCGCGCAGTGCAACCACGACAACATCGTGATCATCCACGAGGTCGACGCGATCGACGGCATGCCGTACATGGTGTTCGAGTTTCTCGAGGGCGACACGCTGCGCGGCGTGATGGGCGGGTTCTCCGACGGCAATCGCCTCGCGGCGTCGCGCGTCGTCGAGCTCGCGCTGCCGATCGCTCGCGCGTTGTCGCGCGCTCATGATCTAGGAATTGTCCACCGCGATCTCAAGCCGGAGAATGTGTTCGTCACCGCCGCCGGCCAAGTCAAAGTCCTCGACTTCGGGATCGCGAAGGCGTTCACAGACAACCCGCGGCGATTGACTCAATACGGTACGCGGCAGGCCGCCGAGTCGGCATCGCTGCATCACACGAGCGAAGGCGAGCTCGTCGGCACGCTGCCGTATATGTCACCCGAGCAGATGCAAGGCGCGGAGGTCGATCACCGGTCCGATCTGTACTCGCTCGGGACCATCATGTTCGAGATGCTCACCGGCTATCACCCGGTGCAGCCGCTGACCGCCGAGGCGATGATCGCGAACGCGCACTCGCCCGCGCCGATCGCATCGATCCACACGCTCGCGCCAGAGGTTCCCGATGCGCTCGCGATCCTCGTCGGTCGCTGTCTGCGCAAGCAGCGGTTCGAGCGCGTGTCACACGCGAGCGAGGTCGTGCGCGAGCTCGAAGCGCTGTTGCCGGGCCGCCACGGCCGGCGGTTGGCAGAGGGCGAGTGCCCATATCCCGGCCTCACGCCGTTTCAAGAGAGCGACGCGGATCGGTTCTTCGGGCGCAGCCGCGACGTCACGCGCATGGTGGCGCGCGTGCGCGAGCTGCCGCTGACCGGTGTCGTCGGGCCGTCGGGCGTCGGCAAGTCGTCGTTCGTGCGTGCGGGTGTAGGGCCGGCGCTCAAGAGCTCGGGCGAGCGCTGGGAGATCATCACGCTGCGTCCTGGCCGCCAGCCACTCGCGGCGCTCGCGAGCGTCGTGCAGCGACTCGCGAGCCGGTCGAACGTGCAGACCGAGCTCGACGAGCACGGCTATCGGCTGCGCACCGAGCCGGGTTACTTCGGCACGTGTTTGCGCGCACACGCGCGGCAGACCGGTGAGCACATCTTGGTGTTCGTCGATCAGTTCGAAGAGCTGTACACGCTGATGCCAGACGCGAACGAACGCCGCGCGTTCACTACCGCGCTTGCGGGTGCCGCCGACGACACCGCGGCACCATTGCGCGTGGTGGTGTCGATGCGCAGCGACTTTCTCGATCGGATCTCGGAGGACCCGCGGTTCATGGAGGACCTCACGCGCGGCCTCGTCTTCCTGTCGCCACCAGATCGGGTCGGGTTGCGCGAAGCGCTGATCGCGCCCGTCGAGATGGTCGGCTACCGATTCGAGACGATGGACATGGTCGAGGACATGCTCGACGCGTTGGTCGACACGCCGGGCGCGCTGCCGCTGCTCCAGTTCGCCGCCGCGACGCTGTGGGACAGCCGCGATCGTGCGCGCCGGATGCTGACCGTGGCCAGCTATACGTCGATCGGCGGGATCACCGGCGCTCTCGCGACGCACGCCGATGACGTGATCGCGCGCATGACGGCGCCGGCGCAGCGCCTCACGCAGAAGATCTTCCAGCGCCTGATCACGCCCGAGCGAACGCGCGCGATCGTCGAGCTCGCCGATCTGCACGAGCTGTCGCCCGACGTCGGGCACGTGCTCGACCAGCTCGTCGAGGCGCGCCTGCTGGTCGTGCAGACGCGCGGCGACACCGCCGGCGGCCCCCGTGGCTCGGTCGAGATCGTGCACGAGTCGCTGCTCGCACGATGGCCGACGTTGCGGCGCTGGCTCGACGAGGATCACGAGGACGCCGCGTTCCTCGCTCAGCTCTCGGCGGCGGCCAAGCAATGGGAAGCGAAGCGCCGTGCGCCCGGCGTGCTGTGGCGCGGTGACGCCGCCGAAGAAGCGCGGCGCTGGATCGCGCTGCGGCCACGCGAGCTCGTACCGCGCGATCGCGAGTTCCTCGCCGCCGTGTTGTCCCTTGCTCGGAGCGGCGCGCGTAAGCGGCGCGCGATCCTCGTCGGTGCGTTCGTGCTGCTCGGTGCGATCGCGGCCGCAGCGATCGTCGCCCTGGTGTGGATTCGCGGCGCCGAGCAGCAAGCGACCGACGCGTTGACGCAGATGCAGGCCAAGGAGGCCGAGCGCCTCACCGCCGAAGCCGACAAGGCCGCCGCCGAGCAACGCAAAGCCGCCGCCGAGGCCGACAAGCAGGCCGCGGTTGCCGACAAGCAGGCCGCGGTTGCCGACAAGCAAGCGGCCGTGGCAGCGCGGGCGCAGGCGCAGGCGCAGGTCGTCGAGAAGAACGCGGTGATCGAAGGCACCCGCGAGGAGCTCGAGCGCCAGAACGTGAAGCTCAAAGCGGCGCTCGCCGAGGCCAGCACGGCGAAAGAGAACGCGGAGCGCGAGCAAGCGAAGGCCGTGAAGGCCGCGGCCGATGCGCAGAGAGCCGCCGCCGCGCTCGAGCAGGCGAATGCGGTCTTGAAGAAGAAGAACGAGGAGCTCGAGACCGAGAAAGCAAAGCTGACCACGAAGCTGAAGGGCTTGTAGTCAGCTACGATCGACGAGCTGGCCGATGCGGCGCGCGACTTCGTCGCGATCTTCGGGACCGAGCCACGGCAGCGACACTTTCGCGAGGTCGGTGCCGTGCCGATCCGCGAACCGCACGTAGTCGCCGCGCACGGTCACGCCGAACCGCGACGTCACGTTGACCTCGCGCAGCTTCTTGCCTTCGGGCACGACGATGCGGCCGTCGGCGTGGATCGCCATCGCGAAGCGTGCGCGATCGCGAAACAGCCGCCGCGCGTAGAACACGTAATGATCGCCGTGATCGGCGAGCAAGACCTTGTCGAGTGCGTGGCCCGAGCCGATCTCGACGGCGCGGCGGATCTCGCCGGCCAGCTCGGCGAGGTGCGCGCGCAGGCGCTGCGCGACGACGTCGAGGCGGCCGAGCGCGCCGAGGCCATCGCGCTCGAGCAGGCTCACCGGCTCGACGCCGAAGATCCGCTGCATGCTCGGCATCTCGTCGCGGGGCTCGCTCCGCTTGGTGTCGCCGGCCTTGTTGTCGCTGGCCTTGTCGTCCCGCCTGGTGTCGCCGGCCTTGTCGTCGCGCTCGCTCCGCTTGCCCCGCTTCTCGGGTTTTTCGGGAGCGACATGCTCGATCCACAGCCCGACGTCTTCGCGCGGAAACCCGCGCGCGACCACAAGGTTTCCTGCGATTTTGACGGAGCCTCGGCGTTCCTGTTTCGACTTCTTGTGCTCGACGAGCGTCGCGAGCCGGTCGACGATGTGCAGTCTGCGCTGTGCGACCGACAGGTCGACGCGATTAGGGCCGAGCACCGCCTCGAGCAGGCCTTCTGCCGTCGGCGCCTCCAAGGCGTCGCCTGCGTCGTCGCCTCGGTAGGCCACGCGCCAAGGGTACGGTATAACCGCGCCCGCTATGACCGCCCAGTACACGTTCGTGATGAAGGATCTGCGCAAGCTCGTGCCGCCCAAGCGCGAGATCTTGAAAGGCATCTGGTTGTCCTTCTACCCGGGCGCGAAGATCGGCGTGCTCGGTAACAACGGCGCCGGCAAGAGCACGCTGCTTCGCATCATGGCGGGCGTCGACAAAGATTTTCTTGGCGAAGCGTGGCCTGCGCCCGGCTTGCGCATCGGCTACCTCGCGCAGGAGCCGCAGCTCGATCCAAAGAAGACCGTCAAGGAGAACGTCGAGGAAGGCGTCGCCGACACGCGCAAGCTGCTCGCGCGGTTCGAAGAAGTCTCGATGAAGCTCGGCGAGGACATGCCCGCCGACAAGATGGACAAGCTGCTCGAGGAGCAGGGCCGGCTGCAGGATCAGATCGAAGCAGTCAACGCGTGGGAGCTCGACCACACGGTCGACATGGCGATGGATGCACTCCGCTGCCCGCCCGGCGACGCCGATGTCACGAAGATTTCCGGCGGCGAGAAGCGCCGCGTCGCGCTGTGCCGCCTACTGCTCAGCAAGCCCGACATGTTGCTGCTCGACGAGCCGACGAACCACCTCGACGCCGAGAGTGTCGCGTGGCTCGAGCGCATGCTCGAAGAGTTCAAGGGCACGGTCGTCGCGATCACGCACGATCGTTACTTCCTCGACAACGTCGCGAAGTGGATCCTCGAGCTCGATCGCGGCGAGGGTCACCCGTTCGAGGGCAACTACTCCGGCTGGCTCGAGCTCAAGGCGAAGCGCCTCCGTGACGAAGAGAAGCAGGCGGGCGCCCGTGAGCGCATGCTGATGCGCGAGCTCGAATGGGTGCGGTCGTCGCCGAAGGCACGCCAGGCGAAGAGCAAGGCACGTCTCAGTCGCTACGACGAGATGGTGGCCGAGGCGCAGAAGGAAGCGCGCGATCCGGCGCTCGAGATCGTGATCGCGCCCGGACCGCGCCTCGGAAGCGAGGTCGTGGTGTTCGAGGGTGTCAACAAGTCGTTCGGCGATCGCCTGCTGATCGAAAATCTAACGTTCAAGCTGCCGCGCGGTGGCATCGTCGGCGTGATCGGCCCCAACGGTGCCGGCAAGACCACGCTGTTCCGCATGATCATGGGCGTCGAGAAGCCCGACAAAGGCACGATCAAGGTCGGCGAAACCGTCAAGCTCGGCTACGTCGATCAGTCTCGCGACGCGCTCGACGACAACAAGACGATCTTCGACGAGATCGCCGAGGGCGCGGAGACGCTCACACTGGGTGCGCCGCCGGACGCGCGCACGCTCAATGCACGCGCGTACGTGTCGAGCTTCAACTTCAAGGGCCAGGACCAGCAGAAGCGAGTCGGCATCCTGTCGGGTGGTGAGCGCAATCGCGTCCACCTCGCGAAGATGATCAAGCGAGCCGGCAACGTGCTGCTGCTCGACGAGCCGTCAAACGACCTCGACGTCGACACGCTGCGCGCGCTCGAGGACGGCCTCGAGCGGTTCCCCGGTTGCGCCGTCGTGATCAGCCACGATCGCTGGTTCCTCGATCGCATCGCGACGCACATCCTCGCGTTCGAGGGTGACAGCCACGCCGAGTGGTTCGAAGGCAACTTCCAGGACTACGAGGCCGACCGCAAGCGCCGCCTCGGCGATGCCGCCGATCAACCGCACCGCATCAAGTACAAGCCGATCCGCGCGTAGCGAATTCTCCGTCGTCGTTGTGCTGATGGCGTGGGAGCCACCGGCGACCCACGTTGGTGGGGCAATGAGACTGGACGATGAAGCCGACGAGGTTCGCAGCGCGGTCGATGATCTCGCGCTGCGTTGCGCGTGCCTCGACGAGTGGCGCGCCGCGGATGCGCGCATGTGCACCGTGATGCAGACTGCCCAACAACAGCTGGCCGCGCTGCAGCGCCGCATGACGGAGCTCGTCAAGTCATCGCAACCGGGCTGGTCGTGGTTTGCAACGCTCGCCCGCGCGCGAGAGCTGCACGAGCTGCTCGACGATCTGCGCGTGCTGGAGATTTGCGTGCGCAGCCGGATCTTCGAGCTCGAGACCGACGACGATCAGCGGTACGAAGCGACGCGATAACCCGCTACGGCCGCGGCGCTGGCGGCTTGTGGTCGTGATGGTGCGAGTGGTGCGCGTGATGCGGTTGGAGGCGAACCTCCGCGATCAGCGGGCGGTGATCGCTCGCTTTGCGCGCGATCTCGCTGTCGCAGCGCACGAGCTTCACGAAGTCGACATGACCGCGCACGAAGATCGCGTCGAGCGGGCGCACCGGACCCCACGCGGGAAACGTG
>DATDCH010000510.1:0-11820 GCA_036524455.1 Kofleriaceae bacterium
GAGCTCTCCGACGGTACGAAGGCCACGAGCGCGGGCGCTGAAGCGATCGATCAGTTCGGCATCCTGTCGACCGTGCACCGCGTGTCGATTCGCGGCAGCGACGACTTCATCGGCTGGCTCGGCGCGTATCTGCTCGTGCCCGAAGTGTTCGGCTCGGCCGGTCCGGGCAAGAACCATCAGACCGAGCGGTTCGTCGGTGCCGACTGCGCCGACGTGATGATCGGCGCGATGCGCAGGATGGGAAACAAGCTCGCGTACACGAACGTGGCCGGTCTTCCGACGCACGCGACGGTGATCTCGGGTGCGGTCGAGGTCAACGAACGCGGCATGCCGCCGACGGAGATCAAGGGTGTGAAGGTCGGCGATCTGATTCGGATCGATTACGGCGGCGTACTGCGCGGGCACACGCCGCGCAACTGGGATCACGTCGCGGCGCTGTGGGAAGACCGCAGCGATCCGAAGGGGCCGCTCAAGGGCGCGGCAGACGGCAAGCTCGACGGCTTCGATCTCGTGATCCACGTCGGGCATCCGCGGCTGAAGATCGAGCCGCTGTCGGGGCAGTCGCCCGCGACGATCGACGTGCTGCGCTGGCGTGCGAGGAAGTAGCGAGCGCGCCGAAGTTACCGCGAGGCCGCGAGCCCGTACATGCACGGCAGCTTCGGTGCGTCGGGCGCGAGCGCCCAGCGCTTGTCGGGAAGCGCGACCATGTTCGCAAAGAACCGGCAGCCGTTCGAATACGGCCACTCGCGCACGGTCTCGACGCGTAGCCCCGCGCGCGCGATCGCATCGACGACGTCGGCGACCGACCACTCCCACTCGTGGCACGCCTCGGGATTCTTGAACGGTTGCTGCGTCGCGATGTGCTCGCCGGCCGGCAACGCACCTTCCGACATCGCGACGTAATCACCGACGCCGGTGTGCCACTGGATGTGATGACCGCCACCGCCAACGCCAGGTCCGCCGAGCCGGCCGTCGTCGTCGAACAGGTTGAGGATCGGATGGAACTCGACGAGCACGAGCCGGCCGCCGGGCGCGAGGATGCGCGCGACGCCGCGTGCCCACGTGGGTAAATCGGAGAGCCACGGCAACGCGCCGTAGCTCGAGAACACGATGTCGAACTGCGGGGTAGTCGACGCGAGCCACTCGTAGACGTCGGCGCGCTCGAATGTCGCCGCGATGCCGCTGTCGCTGGAGAGCTTGCGCGCAAACTCGATCGCTTCGTCGCTGATGTCGACGCCGGTGACTCGTGCGCCGCGCGCGGCGAGCGAGAGTGAATCCTGACCCGAGTTGCACTGCAGGTGCACGAGGCGCTTGCCGTGCACGTCACCGAGGAGCTCGAGCTCTTCGGGAAACAGCGTCGAGCCGCCGTTGCGCAGGAACGCGGCCTGATCGCCTTTGTGCTCGTTGTGCGCGCGCGTCGCGTGATTCCACGAGCGCCGGTTCTGTTGATGGAGCTCGTTCGACATGGGGCCGTGTGTACTACGGCGAGGCCGTCGAAGGACAGGCGCTCACGGACCGCGCGCACGACGGGTAGCCAATCACTCGGCCGCGCCGCCGCCGAACGTCAGGTCCTGCATCAGCACGTAGGAGATGCGGAGCTGCGCGGAGGAGTCGAGGACGTCGCGCGTCTTATCCGAGAACGTTGCGCGGCGCACCGAGAACAAGCCTTCGACGCCGATGCCGTGGCGGCCGAGCAGCGCGACCATGCCGCCGACGCGCGAGAACGAGACGATCTCGCTGCCCTCGTCGAAGTACGTGCCGTCGATCTCGAAGTTCTTCGTGCTCGCGTACACCATGCCGAGACCGCGGCGTGCGAGCCGCGCGAGCAACAGCTGCGACGAGCCGTAGCCGCGGTGATAGTCGCGCTCGGTCACTTCCTTCGTCTCGTCGACTTCGCCGCCCGCTGCGCCGAACGGAATGAAGCTGATCACGCCCGTGCCCTGGAAGAAGTTGCGCTGGCCGAGCGGCAAGTGAAACGTGCTGCCGGCGCCGATGCTCGCCGCGCCGATGCGGATGTTTTTCGGGCTCTCGAAGTCGTAGCCGCCGAACAGGCCGACCAGCGCGTGCGCCGAACCGAATCCGAAGTTGCGGCCCCACAATAGGCCGCGCGTGTGAATCGCGAAGAACGCTTCGTCGGTGTTCAGGTCGCCTTCGGCGAGGAACTCGAAGTGATCCATCGGGCGGCGTGGCTTGTAGCTGCGATCGAGTGGCAGGCCATAGCTCAGGCCGATGCCGACGTGCAGCGTCGCGAATGAGCTCTCGACGATGGTGCCGTCCTGCGTGCCAAACTCGGCGGCGAGGCCGTTCCAGCCGACGGAGAGGAAGCCGAACATCGGCGGTGGCTGCGGCCGGGCCCACGTGTCGCCGAGCGCGCTGCGATTAAACGAGCCGATCGGATCGACGAGCGCGGCGAGTGCGATGCGGCCCGGATTCTCGTTCCACAGCATCGCGCGGCCGTAGCGGTGCATGACCTCGCCGAACAGGATCCCGCCGAACGGCGTGAAGAACTGATCGTTGATCGACGGCGTCTCGGTCTCCATGAACAGTTCCCAGAACGCGCTACCCGCGAACGAATAGATCGACGAGCCGAGCATGCCGAAGCCGTTCGAGCGCGCGGCGTTGTACATGAGCGCGCCGAGATAGGGATGACCGAACTGGTTCGTGGCGAACGCGTCTTCGTCCCACACCCAGTCGCTCTTCAAGTTGTCGCGCACCGAGTCGTAAGAGATGCGCGCGTACGGTTTGCCGATCGCGAACGCGACGAGCCAGAAGATGCCGTTGATGCCGAGCACCTCGCCCGCCGCGATGAACGGTCGACGATCGAGTCGCCGCGGCGGCTGCGGAAAGTACGGCGCCTCGCTCGAGATGTCGCGGATGGGTTCCGGCTCGACAATCTTCTCGATCGCCTGCGGCTCGATTTGCGGCGCCGGCGGCGGCTCGCTCGCAGGCGGTTCCACCGCGCTGCCGGCCGCGCTGCCGGTCTCGGGCGGGGTGCTGCCCGGCTCGCGAGGTGGCGCCTGCGCAGTCACGCGAAGCGGCGCGGCCAGTAGCGCCAGCACGAGCACGACGCGCATGACCATCAGGCTCATGTTCGCACGTCGCGCCGCCATGCGCGCGCAGCGCTCGGGAAGTTAGTTCGTCGCTGGGCCGTCGTTCATGATCGGCGCGTGGAGCACGGCGACATCGGCGCGCTGGCCCGACAGATAGACCGGGCGCGAGGCCACGCCGCGCTCGGGATAGAACGCGACCACCCACAGCTGCCGGATGCCGATCTGCGAACGCACACCGACCGGTCGCTCTGCATTGACGACGAGCCACGCCATCGGCTCGGCAACGCCGCCACTGCGCGCCACCGTGATCGGCGTTGCGAAGCGCGCGAAGTCAACGTCGTGAACCAGTTCGAGCGGTGCGGCGCTGCCGTCGGCGCGCACGAGCATCACCGTACCGACTGCGCGAAACAGAGCCGGCACGCGCGTGTAGATGACCCAGCGAGCATCGGACGAGAAGTCCGGAAGCTTCACGTACTCGCCCTCGGTCTTCGGCACGAGCACGCGGGGAGAGCCGAGCGTGAGAGCGGCGGCGTTCCAGTCGTCGTGGATGCGTAGCTCCTGCGTGAACGGAATCTTCGCGTCCACGTCGATGTCGCCAGCGCCGTACACGAGCGCGCTCCCATCCTGCGAGATCGCGGGCTGGTTCGCCGGCAACGGGGGCGTCAGCGTCGTCATCGGCACCGCCGTCGTGCCGTCACGAACGGTCAGCTTGCCGTCCTGCGAGGTAACGAGCAGGCCCGACGGATCGAACACCGCGCCGGTCCACGTTCCGATCGCCGGGCTCGGCGGCACGCTCACGTATCGTGTCGTGGCGTCGAGGATCGCCTGCCCCGCAATCGCGAACCGTTTGCCGTCGGGTGACTTCGCGAGGTGGCAGCCCATGCATGGCAGCGCAGGCGAATTCGCCCACGGCTCCGTGGCCGTGGCGGTCAACGAGTAACTCCACAGCTGTGGCATGTCCTCGCCGGGCCGCCCGGTGAACAGCACCTCGGCGGGGAATGGCAGCTCTGCGACCCCGAGCTGAGCGCGTGCGGTGCGCATATCGGTCGGTGCCGTCGACGTCAAGCTGCGCACCGCGAGCTCGGCGGTGCCACCGCGTGCCGTGCGCGAAATCGCGTCCCACTCCGCAGGCGTCAAATCGATCTGCCGCGCCGCGCCCGTGCTGCGCGCATAGACGCGAATGTCGAGATCGGGAGAAGCCACGGAGACCTGGTGCAGGTCATCCGGCGCGATCGCCGTGAAGTGAACATCGAGCCGGCCGAGGTTCGGCGGGATCACCGCGCCGTCGCCGGGCTCGAGCGCTGCATCGAACGCGCTCTCGGTAGCTGTCTCGAACCAAGGCGCGATGTCGGGCGAAATCTCGACGAACCGGGTCGAGTGCAATCGGACGTGCACCGGCACGCGAGCCTCGGCGCCGGCAAGCGTCGCGACGATGGTTGCCGTCCCGCCGGTCCGCCCGTCGCTGGTGAAGCCGGTTGGGTCAACTGTTCCCAGTGGGGCTCCGTCGAGGGACAGCCGGACCTCGGCGGTAACATCGTTGTCATCTGAGAACACGCGCAGCGGTACCCGCGTGTGCTCGTCGAGCGGAACGCTAAGCTCCAGAAACTCTGGTTCGACTCGCAGCGACGAGCCGATGTCGACGGTGCACGCGGCGAGCAACCCCAGCCCGGCAAGGATCCTCATGCCGAATCGAGGAGCAAGGGCTATGCCCGGCGCTGGTGATCATGATGTGCAAAGCGCGAACACTCGATTCGCGATCGCGCTGCTTTTCGTGGCAGCGTCGCGACGTGGACGCCGCACGTGCACCGCTGCTCGAGATCCTCGCGCACATCGAGTACCAGCTCGCCGCGGGCGCGCAGACGATCGAGCTCGACGTGCTCGATCCGGATCTCGGCCGCAGCCACTACGCGGGTGAACCGATCGAGCACGCCGGCACCACGTACGTGCATCGCTCGTTTCGCGTGTGGGTCGACCTCGCCGAGCGCCTCGGCCTGCGCCTGCTGACCCCGCGACCGCTCGCGCCGCCGCTCGTGCGGCTCGTGCTCGAACGACTCGACGATGCTGAGCGCATGCGACCGAGCGCGGATGATCCGACCGAGAAGTACGGCGCGACGTCGGAGTTCGCGCGGATCTCGAAGCTCGAGGATCCAGGCTTCGTGATCGACATGCGCGAGGCGCTCGCGCGCGTTGATCTACAGCCGGGCGCACGCGTGCTCGATCTCGGCGTCAACCGCGGCGACGAGCTCGCGCTGCTACTCGCGCTCTGCCCTGCCCTGCGCGATGCCCACCTCGTCGGCATCGATCACAGCGCGTCGGCGCTCGCGCACGCACGCGAGCGGTTTCGCGGCGCGAACGTCGCGCTGCACGAAGCCGATCTCGCCACGCTGCCGGCGCTCGAGCTCGGCCGCTTCGATCTCGTGCTGTCGATCGGCACGCTACAGAGCCCCGGCATCGACGACCGCGAAGTGATCCGGCAGATCGTCCAGCATCACCTCGCGCCACGCGGCGCCGTGATCATCGGGTTTCCGAACTGCCGCTACATCGACGGGGAGGTCGAGTACGGCACGCGGATGAAGAACTTCCGGCAGCCCGAGCTCGGGCTCTTGATCAAAGACGTCGGGTTCTACCGGAAGTACCTGCAGCAGCATCACCGCCAGGTCTACGTCACGGGCAAGCACTACGTGCTGGTGACTGCCGTCGCTACGGCGTCGTGAGCCGCACGAAGTAGTGAAGCTGCACATCGAGATTGTTCACGCCGACGTACAGATCCCGCGGGATCACACCGGCTGGCGCACCGACGACGTCGTAACGCGTGTCGTTCCACCACGCGACGCAGCGCAGATCCGGCGGCGTGTGCTCGAACACCAGCCGAAACGTTGCGTTTTCGATCCGCGACGGGATGTCCATACTCGCGACGGCGATCGTCGACATGCTGCCGTCGAGCGAGTAGGTCAAGCCCAGTTTCGTCATCGTGCCGTTGTCGTAGAGCTCGCAGAAGTAATCGGTCATGCCGCCGCGCTCACCGATGTGAATCGCGAACTGTCGCTGACCTTGCCCACCAAGTCCGATCTGCCCGCCGGTCTCGAACACCGCGCGACCCGGCATGGCGTTCCAGTTCAGGCCAACACCCGTTCCGACCGCGGAGATCACCAGCGTATCGGCGCCGAGCGACGTCGAGCCGTACGTCCACTCCGTCCGCGGCGCCACGAACGGGTCGAAGAACGTGCGCTGTTGCGGCGTGGCTGCAAGATCGCAGGCGTCGCCGACGCCGTCGTCATCTGAATCGGCCTGATCGTCGGCGAGCTGCGGGCAGCGGTCGCACGCGTCGTCGAAGCCATCGCCGTCCTCGTCATGACCGGCCGGCGCGGTGCAGCTCCACGCATCGATGCTCGACGCAGCATCGGGCTGCGGCTCGTTGTAGCCGAAGCCTAACCGACCACAGCCCGTGCAGAGCACGAGCATCACAACACACGCGCGAATGCTCCATCGTCCCGCGAACCGACCGCGCGTTCAATGCGAGTCGCTCGTGGCGACACGTGCACACACGATGCGCCAATCAAAACGAGCGCTGGCGCTCGCTATGCCGAAACGACCAAACCCACCGTTCCCGGTGGGTAGAGCTCACGTCACGGCTGTGCTTACGAGCAGCCGCTCGTCGAGCCGCAGTTGGGGCACTTGTGACAGGCGCCGTTGCGCACCATCAGCGTCCCGCACTCGTGGCACGGCGGAGCGTCGGTCTCTTGCACCCACGCGCGGTCCTTCACCTCGACGACCGGGATCGCCGGTTCGATGCCCGACTTCACCTCGACCGAAACGAAGTCTTTGGACAGAAGCGGGACCTTCGGCAGATCGAGCTGCGCGGTGCGCGCGGCCGGGTGGCGCTCGACGATCGATTGACCTTCGAGCGGGAACCGGATCGCGAGCCAGCGGAACAGGTAGTCCATGATCGACGTGGCGATCGGGATCTCCTGGTTGCCAGTGAAGCCCGAGGGCTCGAACCGCGTGCCCTTGAACTTCTCGATCAGGACGTGGAGCGGAACGCCGTGCTGGAGCGCGAGCGAGATCGCGGTGGCGAACGAATCCATGAGGCCGGCGATCACCGAGCCCTCTTTGGCCATGCGGACGAAGATCTCGCCCGGCGTGCCGTCGGGGTAGAGACCGACGGTGAGGTAGCCCTCGTGGCCACCGATCGAGAACTTGTGCGTGAAGGAGGCGCGCTCGTCGGGGAGCTTGTAGCGGTTCGCCATCGGCGGACCGGCTGGGCGCGTCTTGCGAACACGCAGGGCTTCGACGAGTCGGCGCTCTTCAGGCGCGAGGAGCTCGAGCGGATCGACGTTGGCGGCGATGGCGGCGGCTGCCGCGGATGCGGAGACCGAGCCGTTCGACGTGGCCTGACTGAGGTTGGTCGAGAGCGGCTGGGTGCGCTTGCAGCCGTCGCGGTAGACCGCGATGGCCTTGAGCCCGAGCTTCCACGCTTGGATGTACGCGTCCTCGATGTCTTCGACCGTGCAGTTCGTGGGCAGGTTGACGGTCTTGGAGATCGCGCCCGACAGGAACGGCTGGACCGCCGACATCATGCGGATGTGACCCATGTAGTGGATCGAGCGCGTACCGTTCGAGGCTTTAAAGGCGCAGTCGAAGATCGGCAGATGCTCGTCCTTGAGGTGCGGCGCGCCTTCGATCGTGTCTTGCGTGTTGATGTACGAGAGGATCTCTTCGCACTGTTTTTCGGAGTAGCCGAGCTTGGACAAGGCTTCGGGAACCGTGTGGTTCACGATCTTGAGCATGCCGCCACCGACGAGGCGCTTGTACTTGACGATCGCGATGTCGGGCTCGATGCCCGTGGTGTCGCAATCCATGAGGAAGGCGATCGTGCCGGTCGGAGCGAGCACCGTGGTCTGGCCGTTACGGAAGCCGTATTTTTCGCCGAGCTGAATCGCTTCGTCCCACGATTGGCGGGCTGCGTTGAGCATGTCGGTCGGGACGTACTGATGATCGATGCGCTCGACCGAGCCGCGGTGCTTGCGCATGACGCGGAGGAACGGCGTCTCGTTGACGGCGTAGCCGGCGAACGGGCCCGTCGCGTCGGCGGCGATGCGCGCGGATTGGCGATAGGCCTCGCCGCACATGATCGCGGTGATCGCGGCGGCGTAGGCGCGGCCGGACTCGCCGTCGTAGGGGAGCGAGCGCGACATCAGCAGCGCGCCGAGGTTCGCGTAGCCAAGGCCGAGCGGGCGGAACAGGTAGCTGTTGTGCGCGATGCGGTCGGTCGGATACGACGAGTTGTCGACGATGATCTCCATCGCCGTGATCGTCGTTTGGCAACCGCGCTTGAACGCCTCGATGTCGAATTCTCCATCCTGCAGTTGAAACTTCCGGAGGTTCAACGAGGCGAGATTGCACGCCGAGTCATCGAGGAACATGTACTCCGAGCACGGGTTCGACGCGTTGATGCGCGCCGTGTTGATGCACGGATGCCAGTCGTTGATGGTCGTGTCGTACTGCATGCCGGGATCACCACAGATCCAGGCAGCATCTGCCATCTTGCGCATGAGCTTGCGAGCCGAGTGGGTCTCGACGACCTTTCCATTGGTCACGGACTTGGTAGTCCATTCGCCATCGCGTGTGACTGCGTTCATGAAGTCATCCGTCACGCGCACCGAGTGGTTCGCGTTCTGGTAGTTCACGGAGTCATACGCGCCGCCCACCACATTGAACCCGCCGTCGTAACCGGCGTCGATCAGTGCCCACGCCTTCTTCTCTTCGATCTGCTTGCAATCGATGAAGTCGACGACGTCGGGGTGATCGATGTTGAGGATGACCATCTTCGCCGCGCGGCGGGTCTTGCCGCCGCTCTTGATCGCGCCGGCGAAGGCGTCGAAGCCGCGCATGAACGAGACCGGGCCGGAGGCGGTGCCGCCACCGTTGAGGTGCTCGCGCGAGCTGCGCAGCGAGGACAGGTTCGAGCCCGTGCCCGAACCGTACTTGAACAGCATGCCCTCGGTTTTTGCGAGACCGAGGATCGAGCTCATCGAATCATCGACAGAGTTGATGAAGCACGCCGAGCATTGCGGGTGCTCTTCGACGCCGACGTTGAACCAGACCGGCGAGTTGAACGCCATCTTCTGGTGGACGAGCAGGTGGACCAGCTCGTCGCGGAACGCCCACGCGTCTTGCTCGGTCTTGAAGTAGCCGTCGGCCTTGCCCCAGCCGTAGATGGTGTCCGCGACGCGCGCGATCATCTGACGGACCGAGTGCTCGCGCTGCGGCGTGCCGAGCGTGCCGCGGAAGTACTTCTGCACCACCACGTTGGTCGCGGTCTGCGACCAGTTCTTGGGGAACTCGACACCGCGCTGCTCGAAGAAGACCTTGCCGTCTGCACCCGAGATGACCGCGTCCCGCTTCTCCCAGTCGACCGTCTCGAACGGGTCGACACCCTGCCGGGTGAAGTAGCGGTCGAAGGTCAGGCCCGGGCGTTCATCCTTGATGACGCGCGACGTCTGCCGAATGGCAGACCTGTTGGCCTTCTGCGAATCTGGCGTTGCTCCGGCGACGGCGGCGGACTTCACGAGCATCTGACCCCTCCTGAGAAATAGTGACGGTTCGATCTGATCGATGGCTGTCTACTAAAGGCATGATTTCGGGCATGGCTCGGCCAGTGGACAGACCGAGCTATCTGCCCGAACCCCCCAAGAATTTTGCTAGATAGACTTGAGACTACGAAGGCGCTGCGCTGGCAGCGTGGTGGAACGGTTGAACGCGAGCTGCAGGCTCTAGCAGAGAGGTGTGACGCTTCGCGTTCATTCGTGTGACCACGGAGACAAGGGCGGCGGGACTTCTTTGTACTTATGGCGTTAGGACTGGGCAAGAAAAAGTGCGCTATATTTGGGGTCTGGTCCGGGAGCATGTCCTACACCTAGTGTAGGTGCGAAATAGATATCCACGTGGAGTAGTTGTGGATTGAGAGTGGATTGAGGATGAATCCGGATCCGTTTCGTGAGGGATTCTCAGACGTTCCCCGAGGCTGTGGATAACCCTGTGAGCGCGGTGAAGAAGGTGAATCGACGCGCCGTGTTAAGAGCAGATCCCCACAGCAAAAAAATTTGTCTTCAGGTCCGGATTGGTGTGGAAGGAAGGGTTTCGCCCGAGCCATCGCGCCCCGACGAGAACCGAATACCATTCCGGCGAATTCTTTAGGCATTCCAATGTGGTAGGCCGCCGCACGTTGTTGCGTGAGCGCCAGCCGGGATCGGTTCCGGGGCCCGATGAATCGGTGTCGATCACGGGCGGTCGCAAGCGGGCTCGGCGCTTCGCCGCGGCTGTCCGAGTTACGGACGAATCGCTCCGCCGTGCCTCGGCGTAGAGTGCGCGCAGTGCAGCGCTGGTGGCGGTACTGGTTCGCAGACGGCGGTCGCCGAAGCACGGCCATCCTGCGGATCGGGATCGCGATCGCGGTGTGGATGATCCTCGACCGCATGCAGGGTGCGTGGCCGGCGAATGCGCCGGGCGCCCCCGAGCCGCCGGAGGTCTACCACCCGATCGGCATCTGGATGCTGTTCGGCCGCTCGCCGCCGTCGAACGCTGTCATCGATGTGTTGTGGGTCGTCGCGAGGATCTCGACGGTCGCCATGTTCGTCGGGGCGTTCTCGCGGGTGTCGACCGCGCTGAGCTTCGTATCGACACTCGCACTCGTCTCGGTGTCGTACGGCGGCGCGCCCGGTTGGTCGCACCCGTTCAACGTCGTGATGCTCGCGCAGCTGGCGTTTCTCGGTGCCCGAGGCGGCGACACGCTGTCGATCGACGCGCTCGTGCGCAAGCGCCGCGGACTGCCGGCGGAGAACCGACCTCACGCGTATCAATGGTCGATCCGGCTCGTGCAGCTCGCGGTCGCGGTGATGTTCGCCTCGGGCGCGTTCCACAAGCTCGTGCAGGGCGGGTTCACGCTCGACTGGGCGCTCTCGGACAACCTTCGCCATCAACTGCTCGTGCGCTTCGATCTCGCGGGGCAGCCGCGCAGCGCGATCGCGGACTGGTTGATCGACGACGTCTGGCGCTATCGCACCGCCGCGCTGCTGAACTTGCTCACGCAGCTCGTGCCACTCGCCGCGTGCTTCCTGGTGCGCCGACCGATCCTGCGTGCGGCGTGCGGCGCGTTCTTCGTGATCGAAACGCTCGCACTCGGCTTCGTGATGGAGCTGTGGAACCTGTGGTGGATCCCGCTCGCGGTCGTGTTTGTCGATTGGGACGCGCTCACCCGCGCACCGGCGCCCGGCGCCGCCGCGACCACCGGGCCGCTACCGACGCGCATCTTCATTATTGCGTTCGCCGTCTATCACCTCGCAACCGCGTTCGTGCCGCGCATCGATCAGAAGCTCAACACGTACCCGTTCTCGAGCTTCCCGATGTTCGCGTCGATCCGCGCGCGCAAGCCGTACAGCGAGCACCTGCCGTACTCGCTGGCATCGAGCAGCTTCGAGGCGCTGTCGCCCGCGCCGGTGAACGCGGACCTGTACCCGTGGCTCGATCACGCGTACCGGCGCACGTACTCCGAGCGCAGGCCGGACGAGCTACGCAAGCGCCTCGCCGCGATCCTCGCCGACGCACGCTTCCTCGACGCGCGGCTGGCCGGCATGCGCATCTACTACACGATCTTCGAGGCGCCCGCGTATCCCGCACCCGCCCGGATCGAGCGCAAACCGATCGCGGTAATCGGCGAGCTCGACGGCGAGACGTTTCGCTCGCTGCTCGGCACAGCGAAGCGCAACGGTGA
>DATDCH010000511.1:0-24860 GCA_036524455.1 Kofleriaceae bacterium
CATGTCGGAGCAGGTCGCCGAGCAGCTCGACCAGCAGCTCGCCGACGCCGAGGCCGAAGCCGCGCGCGAATTTGCCGAAGGCATCGGCGTGCGGTTTGGCGACGAGGAAGAAGAGATTTCCGATCTCGACGTGCTCGCCGAAGCCGACGAGGACGACGAAGACTTGATGACCGCGCATGGCGAGGCCGACGTCTCGGGCGGTCATGCGGCGCCCGCCGATGCCTACGATCCATACGTCACGCCGCCGCCGGTCGAACAACCGGTCGCGCAGCCTGTCGCGCAGCCCTATGGCAGGCCGCCATCCGACGATTTCGCGTCGCGCCTCGATCTCGGCGACGACGACGACCTGCCGCCTCCGCCGAGCGACGAGATCAACCCAGCCGAGGCGCGCGAGTTCGAGCGCCAGCTCGATGCCCACGCTCCGTATCAGCGTGCGCGTCGCGCGTCGAGCGAGCATAGCTACACGATCGCCGAGGACGCCGTGCCGCAGTCGATTCCGCACTTCGCGCCGCACGAGACCGGCGAGGAGTTCGACGAGCCGCATCGCTACGCGCCGCAATCGGCACCGCAACCGGCGCGTGGCCCCGATCCACGCCTGCTCCAGCACGGCCGCCCGACGACGTCGGCCGAGTCTCTCGAGGACGCCCTCGCAACGCTCGACGTCGGCGACATCGACCTCGAGCAGCAACGCCGCCGGCGGCGACCGACGCCGAGCGCACCGCGCGCGCTGCCCGGTCTGCCGATGGAGTCGAGTGGTCCGCGTCCCGCCTCGGAACCGAGCGGTCCGCGCGCGCTACCGGGCGTGCCACCGTCGGAGTCGAGCGCGCCGCGCCCGCTGCCCGGCCTGCCGGTCGAGCGACCGCGTACCGGTCCGGTGCCGGTGGTTGCGAATCCGCAGCGCGTGGCGCACACCGTGCCGCGCTCGCGCCCGACGGGTCAGCAGGCGGTGCCCCAGCAAGCGCCGCAACAGCCGACCGGGCCGCAGCCCCAGATCCTCCGCAGCCCGCCGACGGGGTCGCAACCGGTGGCGCCGCGACCGAAGCAGCCGACCGGTCAGGTCTCGACGGCGAAACCGCCGCCGATTCCGGCCGCCGCGCGCAAAGGGACGCAGCAGGTGCCGCTCGTCAAACCGCCGACGCAGCAGGCGCCGGTCGTGCGAGCGCCGACGAAGCGTGCGCCGACCGACGAAGGCGTGCTGATCGACTTCGACGACGACGAGTAATACGCGCCGTGGCGGCGCAGCTCGCAGCGCGATAGCCTGTGATCGTGAACATCGTAGACGAGCTCCACGCGATCACCGCGGCGTTGCGCGCCGCTGCGATTCCGTATGCCGTGTGTGGTGGAATTGCGGTCACTGCGTACGGCGCGACTCGGTCTACGAAGGACATCGACATCGTGATCGCGCGCGAGCACCTGCCGGCTGCTCTCGCCGCGGTGGTGCCGCTCGGATACGGCATCCCGGCCGGCCCGATGACGTTCGGTGCCGGCACACCCAACGAGCGTCACGTCCAGTGCGTCAACAAGATCGTCGGCTCGCAGCACCTGGTACTCGACCTGTTACTCGCAGAAGCTGCGTATGCCGGCGTGCTCGACGACCGGGTCGACGTGGAGCTTCCCGCTGGCGCGATCACATTCGTGTCCCGGAACACCCTGCTGCGAATGAAGCGTCTGGCCGGTCGGCCGATCGATCTTGCCGACATCGAGAAACTCGAGGGCGGCGATGAGACGTGAGCTAGAGCCGCAAGCCGTCGCACGGCAGCTGCGCGAGCTCGCCGAGATCTACGTACCTGAAACGGTCGATGGTGGGCGCGCTCGGCTCCGCGCGGATGCGATGGCTCCAGACGCATTCGCTACACGCGTCGCGCAGCGCCTCGATGAGCTGCGCGCACTAGACGAGCTCACTCGATATCTTCATCGCAACCTCTCGCAGCGCGGTCGCTAATACCGGAACGGCCAGGCGAGGAAGTAACGCTTGATGCGCAGCCAGATGCCGAACAGGCCGAGCGGCTCGACGATGAGCACGCCGATCACGAGCAACGAGAACAGCACCGCGGTCTGCAGCCCCGTCGGCAGCGACGCGATGTAGGGCAACTTCGGGCCGAGCGTCTGCATCAGCTTGCCGAGCGTGACGAACGCGAGCGCGCCGGCGACCGCGCCCCATACGCTGCCGATGCCGCCGAGCACGATCATCGCGACGTACTCGATGCTGACGCCGAGACCGAAATACTCGACGGTGATCGTGCGCTGGTGCAGCGCGAGCATGCCGCCCGCGACTCCCGCGAAGAAGCTCGACGTGCCGAACGCGATCAGCTTCGCGCGCACCGGATTTACGCCGAGCGTGGCAGCCGCGAGATCGTGATCGCGCACCGCCATCATCGCGCGACCCGCGTTCGAGCGCAGGATGTTCTTCGCGGCCCACGCGGCGAGCACCGCGATCGCAAGGAATATGAAGAACAGCTTTTGATCCCAGTCGAGGACGATCGGTCCGTACGCCATCTTCTCGTAGACGTCACGCATGTCGTCGGGCGATTGCCCGAACGTCGTGTACATCGCGGTGAACTTCTGGCCGCCGACGCCGGAGAGCGATTGATACGACTCGAGCGTGTGCGCGACGAGGTAGAGCAGGCCGAGCGTGACGATCGCGAGATAGAGGCCGCGCAAGCGGAGCGCGAACAGACCCGCGGTCATGCCGATGATGGTCGCGATCGAGCCGGCGATCGGTAGGCACAGCCAGAATGGCAGCTGATAGTGCTCGCCGAGGAGCGCGGTCGTGAACGCTCCGATCGCGAGGAATGCGGCGTGGCCGAGGCTGATCTGGCCGGCAAAGCCGGTGAGGATCATGAGCCCGACCGCGCCGACGATCGCGATCAGCGCCTGATTACCGACGGTGAGCCACGACGCGCTCGCGACGAATGGATAGAGCAGCACGATCGCGACACCGAGTGCGATGCCGACTTTGTGCCAGACGTCGGGAAACAGCTTGAGGTCGTCCTCGTAGCGCGTGACGAGCGGGCGCGGCATCAGAGGCGCTCCACGTCGCGGGTGCCGAGCAGGCCGTACGGCCGCACCATGAGGAACAGGATCATGATCATGTACGGGAACACGTCCTGGATGTTGCGGCCGAAGTTACCGAGGTGCTTGCCGAGGTAGACCGGCGCGAAAATCTCGAGCATGCCGAGCAAGAAGCCGGCGATCACGGTGCCGACCGGCGAGGTCAGGCCGCCGACGATCACGGCGGGAAACGCGCGGAACGCGATGATCAGTGTCGCCTCGTGGCCGAACATCGCGTGCTTCATCGCGGCGAACACACCCGCGAGACCGGCGAGCATGCCGGCAAGAAACCACGTCGCGCCGAGGATGCGGCCGACCGGAATACCGAGCGCGAGCGCGACCTCCTGGTCGGTGCTCGTCGCGCGCATGCCGACGCCGAGCTTCGAGTACTTGAGCAGCGCGAAGAAGCCGCCCATCGCGAGCATCGCGACCACGATCTGGGTGAGCGTCTGGTACGGGATTTCGGCGCCGCCGAGTGCGAGCGACGATTCGCCGAGCGGGCTCGCGATCGCACGCGGCTGCACACCCCAGATGATGATCATCAGCGCGCGCAGCAGGAGCGCGACAAACAGCGTGAGGATGATCGTGACGAATACGGGCCGGCCGATCATCGGGCGCACGACCGAGCGCTCGACGGCCATCGCGACGCAACCAGTGATCGTCATCGCGACGAGCAGCGCGAGCGGCCACGGCAGGCCGGCGCCAACGAGGCTCGTCATCGAGAACGCGCCGACGCCGAGCAGCTCGCCGTGCGCGAAGTTGAACACCTGCGACGCGCGGTAGATCACCGCGAAACCGAGCGCGACGAGCGCGTACATCGCGCCGAGCGAGAGCCCGGCGGCCGCGAGCATGATCACGTCGGTCATCCGCCGCCTCCCGCAGCACGTCCGCGTCCACGTCCACGTACACGTACACGTGTCACGTGCGCGTGCACGTGCACGTGCACGTCGACGTCCCCGAAGATCGTGCGGTCCGACGCCATGCGCTCCCTCGAAGCCCCGCAGACGGCCCGAGCCGCCGGTGACCGAGGTCCGACTGCCTCGGCGTTCGCCCGCCCGATGGGCACGCCGCGCCGACCACGGATGACGTCCTCCGTGTACGTGTACGTGCACGTGCACGTGGCACGAGCACGAGCACGAGCACGAGCACGAGCACAAGCACGAGCACGTTTACCGTCGGTCACGCGTTGCCCCCGCGATACATCGACTCGATCAGCGGGTCGAACTGCGCCATCACCTCGCGGCGCCGCACCTTCTGCGTCGCGGTGAGCTCGCCGTCGTCTTGCGACAGCTCCTTCGGGATGATCTTGAACGCCTTGACCTGCTCGACGGGCACGAGCAGCTCGTTCGCGTCGTCGATCGCCTTCTTGACGAGCTCGATCACTTCGGGCTTCGCCGCGAGATCTTGATACGACGTGTACGGCAGGCCGCGGCGCGTCGCCCAGCTGCCGACGTTGTCGTATTCGATCTGCACGAGCGCGGCGACGAACTTGCGGCGGTCGCCGATGCTGACCGCTTCCTTGATGTACGGGCTCGTCTTGAGCGCGTTCTCGATCTTCTCGGGCGACAGGTTCTTGCCGCCCGCGGTGATGATGATGTCTTTCTTGCGCCCGGTGATCGTGAGGAATCCGTCTTGGTCGATCGAGCCGATGTCGCCGGTGTGCAGCCAACCTTCGGCGTCGACGGTGGCGGCGGTCGCTTCGGGCCTGTTGAGGTAGCCGCAGAACACGTTCGGGCCGCGCACGAGGATCTCGCCGTCGTCGGCGATCTTGTGCTCGACGAGCGGGATGCTGAGACCGACGGTGCCGATGCGTTGCTTGCCCGGCATGTTCGCGTGGCTGATGCCGGCGCACTCGGTCTGGCCGTAGCCTTCGATCACCGGCACGCCGATCCGGTGGTACCAGCGGATCAGATCGGGGCTGATCGGCGCGGCGCCGGTCAGCGCCCACTTGCACTTGCGCAGACCGAGTCGCTCTTGCAGTGGCTTGTAGACGAGTAGGTTGCCGAGTGCTCGCAAAGGCCCGCTCGCCGGCGCACTTGGCTTCGTGAAGAACGAGTACAGCGTGCGCTTGAGCCACGACGAGTCCTGCATCTTCACGGCGACCGTCGCGTTCATCTTTTCCCAGATCCGCGGCACACCGAGGAAGATCGTCGGCGACACCTCGCGCAGATCGGCTTGCACCGTTTCGAGCGCCTCGCCGAAGTGCACGACGGCGCCGGTCGACAGCGGCAAGAACAGCGACAGGATCTTCTCGGCGACGTGACACAGCGGCAGGTACGACAGGATCGTGTCGTCCTCGGAGAACCCCATCTGCTTGTTGAACGCGGCCGACACCTCGAGCACGTTCTTGCTCGAGATCATCGCGCCCTTCGGCGGACCGGTCGTGCCCGACGTGTAGACGACCATCGACGGTTGCGCTGGATCGAGCTCGGCGAGCTTCGCATCGAAGTCGGGCTCGCGCGCGACCAGGCCCTTGCCGCGCGAGAGAAAGTCTTCCCACGAGATCAGCCGCGAATCGCCGAGGTCGGTGGTGCCGCGCGGCTCGAACACGACGATGTGCTTCACGCTCGGCGTTTCGGCGCGGATCGCGACCGCCTTGTCGACCTGCTCCTGATCCTCGCAGAACAGCACGACGCTGCTCGAGTCCTGCAGGATGTACGCGACGTCGGCGGGCGGATTGGTCTGGTAGATGCCGACGCTGCGCGCGCCGAGTGCTTGCGCGCCGAGGTCCGCGTAGAGCCACTCGGTGCGGTTGTCGCTGAGGATGGCGACGTGATCGCCGGCTTGCACGCCGAGCTCGCGCAGGCGCAGCGCGGTCGCACGCACGTGGTCGTAGTAGGCGCGCCACGTCACCTCGTGCCACACGCCGAGCCGCTTCTCGCGCAGCGCGACCCGATCGCCGCGCGTGCGCGCGTGCTGCGCGAGCATGCCGGGCAGCGTCTTGCCGAGATCCGCGGTGCTCACGCGCTCTCCTTGGCCGAGAGGTGCGTGCCGATGTACGCCTCGACCACCTTCGGATCGACGCGCACCTCGTCGGGCGTGCCTTCCGCGATCTTGCGCCCGAAATCGAGCACCGCGACGCGGTCGGCGAGATCGAGGACGAACCGCAGCTCGTGCTCGATGAGGATCTGCGTGACGCCAAGCTCGGCCTTGATGTCGAGCAGGTAGCGCGCCATCTCCTCGGTCTCTTCCTGGTTCAAACCGGCGGTCGGCTCGTCGAGCAACAGCAGACGCGGCTGCATGCACAGCGCGCGGCCGAGCTCGACGCGCTTGCGCACGCCGTACGGGAGGATCTGGACCGGCGTCTTGCGGTAGCGCTCGAGGTGCAGGAAGTCGATCACCTCCTCGGCACGCTTGCGGTGCACGATTTCTTCGCGCTTCGTCGACGGCAGCCAGAACAGGTTGCTCCAGAACGTGGGCTTGTAGAGGTAGTGGCTGCCGACCAGCAGGTTGTCGAGCACCGTCATGTTCTCGAACAGCGCCGTGTTCTGGAACATGCGCGCGACGCCGAGCGCGGCGATCTCGTGCGGCCGTCTGTCGGCGAGGTCCTGCCCGTCGAGCACGACCTTGCCAGCGCTCGGCTTGTAGACACCAGAGATGCAGTTGAACAGCGACGTCTTGCCGGCGCCGTTCGGTCCGATCACCGCGAACAGCGCGCCCTTGTCGACGCTGAGCGACACACCGTCGAGCGCGCGCACACCCGCAAACGCGAGCGTCAACCCGGATGCTTGGACGAACGCCATTACGACAACCACCGTTTGCGCCGGCGATACAGCTTGACCTGGCGGTAGCTCTTCGCGCCCTCGCCGCCGAGCCCCAAGTAGAACTCGCGGATGTCTTTGTCGCTCTTGAGCTCGTCGGCGCTGCCGTCGAGCACGACCTTCCCGTTCTCCATCACGTAGCCGTGCTGCGCGAGATCGAGCGCCATCGCCGCGTTCTGCTCGACGAGCAGGATGCCGACGCCGTCCTTGTTGATCTCCGCGATCAACCGCGCGACGTCGTGCTGCAGCTTCGGCGCGAGTCCGAGCGAAGGCTCGTCGAGCAGCAATAGCTTCGGCTTGGCGATCAACGCGCGCGCGATCGCGAGCATCTGCTGCTCGCCACCCGACAGGTAGCCCGCTTGCGAGTGCCGCCGATCGCCGAGGATCTTGAACCGCGTGTAGAACGCTTCGATCTCGCGCTTCGTCGACGCGCGGTCGCGGCCGTACGCGCCTGCGCGCAGGTTCTCCTCGACGGTGAGGTCGGCAAGGATTCGCCGGCCCTCCATCACCTGCGCGATGCCGCCGCGCACGATCGCGTCGGGCCGCCGCGTCAGCAAATCCTCGCCGCGCCACGCGACCTTGCCCTTCGTGACCCGGCCGTGATGGACGTCGAGTAGTCCCGTGATCGCGCGGAGCGTCGTCGTCTTGCCGGCGCCGTTCGGTCCGAGCAAGGCAACGATGCCGCCGTCCGGGACCCGAAGGCTGACGCCTTTCAGAACCAGAACGACCGAGTGGTAGACGACCTCGAGATTGCCGACTTCGAGCACGCTACTTCGCGGCGCTCGCTTTGGGCTCCGCGTAGTCGGCGACCTTCTCCCAGGTCTTCTTGGCCATCACGGGCTTCAAGATGCGCGTGCGCGTGCTGGTCACGTACGGCTGCGCCGTCAGGTCGACCGGTTGCGTGAGACCGCCGGCGTCCCAGCCTTTGATCGAGCGCAGCGCCTTCTTGTAGCCGGCGCGCGTGACGTCGTTGGCCTCGATCGCGCGCTTGAGCGCCTCGAGCTGGATGAGGCCGTGCACGTACGACGCGAGGATGTAGAAGTCGGGCTCGCCCATCGTCGCCTTACCGTGCGCGTCCCAGGTCGCGAGCACTTCCTTCATGCCGGGCACGTCCTCGCCCCAGTAGGAGAGGCCGGTGACCCAGTAGAAGTTCGCGACGAGCGGCGCCGGCAGCTTCGCGAAGAACACGTCGACCCACGCCGGCGTGTTGCCGATCCACGTCGGCGCGAACTTCATCTTTGCCGCGGTGCCGAGGATGCCGGGCGTCGCGCTCGGCAGCACGGTGAGCAGCACGTGCGTCGCGCCCGCGTCCTTGAGCGCTTTGACGACCGCCGTGAAGTCCTGATCGGTCGGCTTGATCGTTTGCTCGCTGACGATCTTCACCTTGTGGAAGTCGGCGGCCTTCTTCCAGCCGGCGACACCGTCTTCGCCGTAGTCATCACGCTGGTAGACGATCGCGGCCTTGACCTTGTCGGCGCTGCCCGCTTTCTCGACGGCCCAGTCCATCGCGCGCATCGCCTCGACCGAGTAGCTCGGCCCCAGCGGCGGCGTGTTCTCGTTGGCGGCCATCGCCGACGACAGGGACGCTGGGTACGCGATCATGTCGTCGCGCTTGAGGTCCTCGAGCAGCGGCATCGTCGGCGGCGTGCCGAACGACGTCGTCACCCACAGCACGTTGTCCTTGATCTCCTTGTAGAGCTGGACCGATTGCTGCGGGTTGTAGCCGTGATCCTTCTCGACGAGCTCGATCTTCCAGCCTTCCGGCAATGCCTTGACCGTGCCGGCCTCGACGGCTTTGACGAGCAAGCGCTTGCCGTTCGCGAACGGCAGGCCGATCGTCTTCGCCGGTCCGCTCTCGTCGTTGAGCGCGCCGATGCGCACGACCTTCTTGGCCATGTCGACACCCGGCGCCGCCGCAGCGGGTTTCGGAGCCTCGGCCGATCCGGAACCCGGTGTCGGTTTCGGCTCGTCCTTCTTCTCTTCGACCTTCTTGCCGCACGCGACCGCGAACGCGGCACAGGCCAGAACCATCCCCAAGCGAGTCATCATCTGCATGCCGGGGATGAGATTTCGATAACTGCGCGGTGTCAAGGCTGGCAGGACTGCTGTGCAGTCCAAGTGACCTCGGCACCGCCTCGTACGCCGCTCATGCGCAACCGGAGGCGCTGGACCCCGGGACCGAACAGCTCCTTGTCGCGCGGAAACCGGGCCGTGTACGCGGTCGCGAAGTCACCGTATTCGGGATAATCGGCGCGCACGGTAAACGCGGGCCGCTTGTCCTTCACGATCTCGAGCGGCTTGATCTCGTTGCCTGCCTCGTCGACGAGCACGATGCGCCAGATGCTCTTTTCGCCGCGGTCGAGATCGTTCTCGCGCCGATCCCACGTCGTCACGAGCAGCGCGACCTCGTACGGGCCTTCAGTCTCTGCTTTCGCCTGCGCCATGCGCGCCTCGCGCTGAGGCCCCTCGAGCTTGCGAAAATATGCATCGCGATTCGCGTATGCGGCGCGCCACTGCGGCGACTTGAACACCGCCGCGAGCTCGAGGATCTCCTGGTAGACGTCGGCGATCCGCGTCTTGGCGGTCCAGGCCTGCGTGGTGAGGTCGTAGTCGTAGGCCTCGGAGGGCCAGCTGCCGCACAGCTGGCGCTTCGGCAGCGTGGCGCAGCCGACCAGCACCAGTCCGAGCACGAGGGCGAGGGCGCGTATCATTTGTCGGGGAGGAAATCCCGCCGTGTGAACAGCGTGTGAAGGGGTGATTGCGCCTCGACAGCCTCGCGGCCGCCCTCGAGCCGATCGACGAGCCCGACCGCGCACAGCACGTCGAGCCCCGCGCCGCGAGCGCGCTCGATCGCCCGCAGCGTCGACGCTCCCGTGGTGACGACGTCCTCGAGGATCACGACCGGCGCACCCGCCGGTAGCTTCGTACTCTCGACCCACTGGTTCGTCCCGTGCCCTTTGGGCTCCTTGCGGACGATGAACGCCGATCGCGGCCGGCCGGCCTGAAAGCTCGCGATGCTCGTGGCGGTCGCGAGCGGGTCGGCGCCGAGCGTGAGGCCGCCGACGGCGACCGCCCGTGGGGCGATTTCATTGATCAGCTCGTGGAACAATTCACCGATCAGTGCAGCGCCTTCAGCGTCGAGGCTGACCTGCTTGCAGTCGACGTAGAAGTTCGATTTCAGCCCCGACGACAGGGTGACTTCACGCTCCTGAAACGATCGCGTGCGGAGCAGCTCGAGCAGACGTGCACGCTTGGTCACCACGGAACAAACGCTACCACAGGGGGCCATCCGTTGACGTTGTCGAGATCACCCCCTAGAGTGCCCCAACCGGCGTGCATCTCGTCGACGAGAAAGATGAAGTTCCGGTCCGCACGATCGCGGACCTCGTCGCGTACTTCTCGACATCTGGCAAGCCCGCCGCAGAATGGCGCCTCGGCACCGAGCACGAGCTGATCGGCGTCGTTCGCGAGACGGGCGAGGCGCCGCCCTACGATGGCCCACACGGCATTGGCGCCCTGCTCGCGAGCTTTGCGGCAAGACGTGGCAAGCCGGTCGTCGAGAACGGGCACGTGATCGCGATCGTGCGCGACGACGCGCAGATCACGATCGAACCGGGCGGTCAGTTCGAGCTCGCGGCGCGGCCGGTCACGCTCGATGCGGAGCTCGACGTCGATCTGCGCGCATACATCTCCGAGCTCGCCGAAGTCTCGCAGCCGCTCGGCCTCGCGTGGCTGGCGTGCGGCCTACGCCCGTTCGGCAAGCGCGAGGACATCCCGTGGATGCCGAAGGCGCGCTACGACGTGATGCGCGCGTACATGCCGACGGTCGGCACGCGCGGCCTCGACATGATGCTGCGCACCGCCACCGTGCAAGCAAATCTCGACTTCGCCGACGAAGCCGACGCCGCCGCGAAGATGCGCTGCATCTATTCGGTGACGTCGATGCTGACGGCGCTGTGGGCGGCGTCGCCGATCGTCGACGAGAAACCGACCGACTTCCAGAGCTACCGCGCGTGGATCTGGCGCGACACCGACAACGCACGCTCCGGCCTGCTGCCGTTCGCGTTCGAGCGCGACGACATCTTCACCGCGTACACCGAGTATGCGCTCGACGTGCCGATGTACTTCGTCTATCGCGGCGGCTACCTGCCGGTCGCGCCCGACCTGACGTTTCGCCGCTTCATGCAGGACGGCCACCAAGGGCTGCACGCGACGCTGTCGGACTGGGCGCTCCATCTCTCGACGCTGTTCCCCGAGGGCCGGCTCAAGAAGTTCATCGAGGTGCGCGGTTGCGACTGCGGCTCGCTACCGATGATCGAGGCGCTTGGACCGATGATGCGCGGCCTGCTCTACGACGAGGCCGCGCGCAGCGCCGCGATCGCGCTGACCGAGAAGCTGTCGTTCGCGGAGCGCCAACGTGTCGCCGACGAAGTGCCGCGCCGCGGCTTCGCGACACGCGTCAGCAACACGCACACCGTCGGCGATCTCGCGAAGCAGCTCGTCGCGATCGCGAAGGACGGCCTGTCGCGCGTCGCCCCGGCGTCGGTCGGCTTGCTCGCGCCGGTCGAATCGATCGCCGCTTCCGGCCGCACCCATGCCGATCGCATTCGCGAGCTGTGGCAGCGCCACACCGGCGACCGCGAAGCCCAGATCAAGGCGCTCGCACACCCCGGCCTCGCGTAGCTCGTCGAGCGCTAGTCGCGTGCGCGAGGCCACGTCCATGCGTCGAGCCGGTTCTTGCACGCGACGTGATCGGTCGCTCCCCAGGACGGATGGTTCTCCCGATCGATGCGCGCGAGCGTGTACGCGCCGACGCCGGGCTGGAGGCGAGTACGCGCGCCTTGATGCAGCGTCGAGTACTGCTTGAACAGTGCACCGGCGAGACCGGTGGGACCTTCGCACAGCGCGTTGGTCGCACCTTGGTTGTATTCGTCGGAGACGCCGAGCACCGTGATCGTTCGGTAGTTGATGTTGGGCGCGACCGAGCCGAGCTCCGCAGCGAGCTGTTCGAAACAACGCGTGCTCCGCTGGCAGCGTCCGTTCGTTTGTGTCACCGGTGCGAACACGTCACGGCTCGTCACGTAGACCTCGGACGCGACGATGCGCGCATGATCGCGTAGCGCGCGTAATACGTCGCTGTAGAGATGAAGACGGCCGGCCATGTTGTAGGTGTTGACGTAGAAGATGAGCCGGCGATCGAGGCCGCGGGTTGCGAGTGCCGCGAGCAGGTTGCGAAATCGAGACACGCGCACTCCGCCGTTACGCCAGGTCGTGTTGACCATCGCGAGCTCGTCGATCGCGACGTAGGCGTATCCGCTGCGCAGGATCTCTTCGATCAGATTTGCCGCGCTGCCGTCCCCCATCGCGGACGACAGCTCGGCGATCGTCATGTTGTACGCGACGAGCCCGCCGCCTTGACGCCACGGCAGGAGCTCCTGGACGAGGGGGACGCATGGCACGCGGGCGCGCCTGAGCGTCAGGACTCGCTCGCCCGACGCTGCGATCGCGAGCGTCTGTGGCGCGTCGGCTCTCGGCGCGAGACCGGAGCTCGGCATGTAGACGCCGAAATACGTGAAGATGGGCGCCTCGGTGTCGACGACCGGCAGCGCGTCGTTGCACGCGGCGATCAGCGACGTGTCCTCCTCCCACGCCTCCGCAGCCTCCGCGTCGTCTTCAACCTCCACGTCGAGCTCGTCGGATGTCGCGCATCCAACGCACAGAGCGGCGGTCACCAGAAGCTTTGTCGTCTTCATCGCGCGCACGCCGAGCAAGAACCGCACCGCGGCAAGCGCGCGGATCTAGAGATCGCTGCATCACGCTGTGCTGTTCGGGTTGCACAGCGCAGTCAGCAGTCGCGCTTCGCCTTGCCGCAAATTGCCAAACGATCGCGAGCTACGGCTTCTTCGGTTTGCGGCCGAACACGCGGTCCCAGAATTTCGGCGGCTCGTAACCCTCGTCGAGATCATCGAACGTTTCGTGATGCGGCACGCGCGTGACCGGCGTGCTCTTGTCGGCGCCGCTGAAGAACGCTTCCTCGGCGTCGCTGAACGCGACCGCATCGCGGCGCACGTCCGAGACTTCGAGCTCGCGCGACGGCGATGCGGCGTCGGCGGGTGGCGGAGGCGGATGCGTCACGGCGGCCTTCGTCGCGGCGGCGGCGACCGCGTCGTGCGCGGCGGCCAGATCGGCGACGAGGATCGAGGGCTCGGAGGTGTCGGGCTCCTTGGTGTCTGTGCGCGGGCGCTCGCGAATCTCGCCGGTGGTCTCTTTGATGATCGGACCGTCGTGCTCCGGCGTCGGCGGCCGCATCCGTGCGCGCGCCGCGAGCCGGGCTGTGTCGGCAGTCGCGATCATCGAGCGCACGACGCCGTCGGAAGGCTCGTCCTCGGTGGGCTGCGGCGCGCCGTCCTTCTCGCTCTGCTTCTCGAATGGATCGGTGGTCGGGTTGACGACGGAGCGCGCCGGCTCGAGCGAGGCGACGGGCGCGACCGCGGGCTGCTCGCTGATCAACACGCTCGGCTTCGCGGTGACGACAGCGGTGTCGCCGGCGCCCTTGACCGTGACGACGTCGGTGATCGCGACCGATGTGCGCGGTCCTTCGCGCAGCGTGATCGGCTCGGCGATCATCGCGTTCGGTTTGTCCGCGACCTCCTCGGCGGTCGGCTTCACGAACGGCTTGGCGCGGTCGTCGGAAGGAGCCTTCACGGCGGGCTTGCCGGCAACGTCGTCGGCGGTTGGCTTCTCGAACGGTTTGGTGACCGCGTCTTCGATCGGCCGGATCCGTGCGGTGATCTTCTCCGACGCCTCGGTTGGCTGCGGGGCAGGGCCGCTCGGCTCTACGCTAGCCGCCGGTGCGGAGGCGCCGTTGCCACCGTGCGAGGTCGGCACGGCGTGCGGCTTGCTGTCGCTGCGTGGCACGGCCTCGTCGACAAGCGCGCGGATCAAATCCGTCGCGTCGGTCGAGCCCGAGCGGTTCGTGCGCGCCTCGCTGATCGTGGCAGGCACCGCGGTCACTGCCGCGTGTGAATCGCTCTTCATCGGCCCGAGGTACTGCGGCACCGCGACCATCGCAGCGTGCGCCGGATCGAGCTCCTCGGCGCCGGGCGGTTGTGCCGGCAGGCTCGCTACGCGGCTGCGCGCATGGCCAGCGGCGAGCGCCGGCTTCGGCGCGATCGCAGCGGCTGCGGCGGCTTCGGTCGTCGCGGGCATGCCGGCGGGCGGCGTATCGGCCACGCCGACATCTGCCTCGCGTGCAGCCCTCTGCCTGCGGCTCTTGTCGCCCTCTTTGATCTTTGCGGCGGTTTCGCCGAGCACGAACGCGTCGGCCTGCGCGTGTTGCTCGGAACGTGCCTTGTCCGCGACGGCCTTCTCCAAGGCGGCAGCCTTCTTCGCAGCGGCAGCCTTCTCCACGGCGGCAGCCTTCTCCACGGCGGCAGCCTTCTCCGCGGCCTCGGCTTTCTGCTCCGCTTCGAGCGCGGCTCGGTCCCACTCGCCAGAATCGCCGCCGGCGATCACGACCTTGGGCTCCATCCCGATCTCGGTCGGAAAGATTTTCTGCCGCTTGTCGGTGTCCATCAGGGCCTCGAGGCCCTCGCGCGGCTTGTCGCGGGTCGGCAGCTCGACCTCGCCGTGCGTCTCTTGTGCCGGCACCACGCCCGCGAGCGGCCCGACTTCGGCGCCGATCACGCGCGGCACGAGCGCGCCCCAATCGATGTCCTTCGTGTCGGGTGGCGGCGTCTCGGCGATGATCTTCTTGCTGCTGCGCCGCTTGCCCTTCTTGAACTTTGGTTTGCGCTGGGGCTGCGACGTTGGCCCGCTTTCGATGTTCGCGGTGCGCTCGACGACCTGCTCCCGGGTCTCGCTGCCGACGAGCCACTCCTCGATCGCGAGCACCGCGCGCCACGTCGCCTTCGGGCGCTGCGAATCGACGTGACGAAGCAGCCCGGCCTCGACCGCCTTCTGCGCGACGCGCAGCGTCTCGAACACGCGGTACGGCGAGTCCTCGATGATGTCGGCGAGCACGCGATGTCCGTCGAACATGCGCAGCACGCCGTGCACTTCGGTCGGGATTTGCTTGCCGAGCGACTGTACGCGCTGCACGTCCTGCTCGAGCACGGTGGCGGGTGACAGGTTGCCTGCGTGCTCGCGCACGCCTTCGAGGAACTGCTCGGCGTCTTTGAATAGCTCTTCGGGCGACAGCGGAATCTGCTGGCGGCGCACGATGTCCTCGTGCGCGTAGTCGAAGCGCGCGTCGGTCCACAACAGCAGCTGGTGGAGCGCGGCTTGGCCGTGAATCAGGCCGACCTGCGCGGACGTCACCTCGCCGCGGAAGAACCGAACCTCGCCGCGCCGCAGGCCGCGGATCAGCGTGAGCACGGCGCTGCGGCCGAGCGCGGAGAATGCACGCACCAGCGTGAGCACGCCGGTGGTCTCGACCAGGTTGCCGACGAGGTGGTCGCGGTGGCCACGGGGGACGCCGCGCAACAGCCGGCCGAGCGTCACGACGTCGCGCAGGAACGCAGGGCGCGTAATGACCTCGTCGGCGCCGGCGGCCTCGAGCTCGCGTCGCGACGGTCCGCGCCCGGTCGACACGATTGGCACGTCGAGATTCTTTGCGGTCAGCAGTGCCCTGGCGCGGCGCACGAGGTCGACCGCCTGGCCGTCCTTGCCGCCGACGACCAAGATGCCGGGCAGGGCGCCATCGAGGTCGAGCTGGTCGGATTCAGCCGGGATCGCAGGCACGAGCGTCGGCACGCCTTCCCGCTCGAAACCGAGCTGGACCTGTCGTCCCGCCCGTGGGTCGGGCTCCAGGACGATGACTTTCGAAGGTCCCGAGGACATGCGCGAAGATCGAGGGTGCAGTATAAACCCCAGAGGGGTCAGCCCAACGGGCTAACTTCTTTACCACGTGATCGTTCTCGAGATCCTGCAGGGCACGACATCGCAACGCGTGCATCGCGTCGGCGGCACGGCACCCGTAACGATCGGGCGATCGCCGGCGAGCACCATCGCGTTGACCGATTTTCACCTATCCGGCGATCACGCCATGATCACGCTGATCGGCGACCACTACGTGTTCCGAGACTTGCGCTCGACGAACGGGTCGGCGGTCGAGCGCGAGGGCCAGCGCCTGCCCGTCGACGCGACTACGCGTTGGGAGCTCGCGCTCGTCGACGGTGACTTCCTACTCCTCGGTAACCGCAACGATCCCGTGCGCATCTCGGTGCGCATCGGCGATGAAGCTGAAGAGGACCTCGGCGATCGACTCGTCGCGTCGCGCTCGATCATGGACCTGCCGCAGGTCACCGACCAGATCGAGGGCCAGCCCGCCGAAGCGCTCCGCGTCTACAAGGCCTTGCAGCCGCTCGGGGCTCGGCTCGAGCCGAGTGAGGTCATCGAGGCCACGGTCGAGGCCACGTTCCAGCTGCTCCCGCGCGCCACCCACGTCGCGATCCTGCTCCGGAGCGAGCACGACAAGGACCGATTTGCGCTCGCGGTATCCCGCCAGCGCCCAGCCAGCACGCCAGCCCAGACGGTCGATCCGGTGCGCGCGAGCCGTGCCGTGCTGCGCCGCGTGCTCGCGGATCGCGCGGCCGTGCTCACCGCGAACGCGCAGCAAGAACTGTCGTCGAGCGAGTCGATCATGGGCGGCCAGATCCTATCGATGCTCGCAGTGCCGCTGTGGCGTGGCGACGACATCATCGGCCTCGTGCAAGCCGACAACCGCCAGTCGGCGGGCATGTTCCACGAGCGTGACCTCGAAGTGTCGCTGCTCCTCGGCGCGCAGGCCGCGCTCGCGATCGATAACGCCACACTCGTGCAGCGCCTACGCGTCGCCGAGGAGCGGGCACGCGGCGAGAACGTGTACCTCAAGCGCCGCCAGGAGAAGATCAAGTTCGACAACATCATCGGTGACTCGCCGGCGATGAAGTCGGTGCTCAATCAGCTCGAGAAGGTGATCGATACGCGCGCGACGGTCTGCGTCGAAGGCGAGACCGGTACCGGCAAGGAGCTGATCGCGAGCGCGATCCACCATCAGTCATCGCGCCGCGACAAGATGTTCGTCGCGCAGAACTGCGCCGCGCTTCCCGAGAACCTGCTCGAGAGCGAGCTGTTCGGTCACAAGCGCGGTGCGTTCACGAGCGCCGACAGCGACAAGAAGGGCCTGTTCGAGATCGCCGATGGCGGCACGCTGTTCCTCGACGAGATGGGCGAGATGCCGATGTCGTTGCAGGCGAAGCTGCTCCGCGTCCTCCAGGAAGGCACGATCCGCCCCGTCGGCGCCACGAGCGAAAAACAGGTCGACGTCCGCATCATCTGCGCGACCAACCGAGACCTTTCGGCCGAAGTCGAGAAGGGCCGGTTCCGCCAAGACCTCTACTACCGGCTCATGGTGTTCCCGATCAGACTGCCGCCGCTGCGCGATCGCCGCGAAGACATCCCCGAGCTCGCCGCGCACTTCCTGAAGCGCTACGCCGAGGAGTACCGCATCGAGTCGCCCGGCTTCACGCAGGACGCGCTCGACGCGCTCGCCTCGTACAACTGGCCGGGCAACATCCGCGAGCTCGAGAACGAGATCCAGCGCATCGTGATCCAGGCCGAGTCGGGCCACTGGATCGAGGTGACCGATCTATCGCCGCGCTTGCGCAAGATCGAAGGCACGGTCACGCGCATCGCGCCGAAGCAAGGCACGCTCAAAGAGATGATGGAGCAGGTCGAGCGCTGGCTGATCGCCGAGGCGCTGCGCGATCACGGCAACAACAAGACGAAGACCGCCGTGACGCTCGGCATCACGCGCGAAGGCTTGCACAAGAAGCTGGCGAAGTTCGGCGTATGATCCGATCGCGGATCGCGTGACGCATCGACGGACGCTAGTCGCGTGGCACGCCGATAAACGTGGCATAGCGGTCGGCCGCGCCCTCGACGAGCCCGCGTTCCTTCGGCGTCAGCTTGCGCCACGGCATCAGCTCGATCGCGACGCGCTTTGCGACCGCTCGTCGCCAGCTGCCGACGATCTCGCCGCCGATCACGATGCTCGGGCAGAGCAGCGTCTCCTCGCCGAAATTGCGCGCGCGCTTCGGCGCCGTCCCGATCGTACGCCGGTCGCGATACGCAACCGCATATTCGTCGTACGTCGGCAGCAAATACGCGAGCGGGCCGATACGCGTCGCCGGTGCACCCGTGCCGCGCCAATACTTCGTGTCGCCGCGCGTGTCCTCGGCGATCGCATCGCCCGCGAGCGCGATCGCGGCGCGCGCATCCGCCGCCGGCAGACCGCACCACCACATGAAATCCTGCAGCGTCGCCGGGCCACGCGTCGTGAAGTAGCGGCGCGCGAGCTCGGCGAGCGATGCCTCGCGCGTCAGCGGTTTGACCTTCGGGACGCGATCGTCGAGCCACGCGAACGTGATCTGTTTGCCGCGCCGCTCGCCGCTGCAGATCAACCCCGCGAGCTCTGCGTGGCCGAGCAAGTGCGGCAGCCGCTGGCCCTCGGGCGCTAGCTTCGCGCGTGTGAACAGCGCACCGATCTCGGCGCGGCCGAGGTGCTTGCCGCCCGCGAGCGCCTTCGCAAGCACCTCATGGCTCTTGCCGACGGTCTTGTCGTCGAGGCCGAGGTCGGCCGACCGCTTCGCCGCCCGCTTGATCATGACCGGCCCGAGCAGCGCGATCAGCCAGCGAATGTCGGCGGGCGCGACGAAGTGATGCGTCATCCGCATCGGATGCGTGCGCAGGATCTTGCCGTCGCTGACGAGCTTCTCGATGTCGGCGTCGGTCGTGCCGGGCGAGCGCAGGCCGATCGCCCACTTCGCGAATGCGTACTCCTGCGCCTGCATCGCGCCGAATGCGGCGACCACGTCGACCGGCGCGAGCGCTGGTTTCGCGAGCTGCTGGTTGTGCAGGCGCTCGGCGCGGATGTTCACGCGCGGAGCTTACTCAGAACATGCCGTTCGCGTTGGGTGATTGCTGCGGAACCGGCTGCGCGACATCCCAGAACTCGGCGATCTTGTCGCCTTCGAAGCGCAGGATGTGGACGACCGCGATCTCGGGCATCTTTGGATCGGCCTGCTTGAGGTGCGAGTGCACTGCGACGACGTCGCCGTCCTCGATCACGCGCACGATGTCGAGCTGCTTGTTCGGAGCTTCGCGCGCTGACTCCTCCATGGCTTTCTTCAGGCTTTCCTTGTCGGCCGCGAAGCCCGCATTGTGGTGCTTGAATCCCTCGGTCAGGAACTTGTCGTACGCCTCGGCGACACGTCCTGCGGCTGCCCAACGCAGAAATGTTCGCGCGACTTCTTTGTGGTTCATACGCCCTCCTCGCGCGTTATTTCGTGCATCGCGGGTGCCAGGCCGCTACGGCGCCTTCGCCGCGCCGAGCTTCTTCGTCACTGCGGCGATCGCCTTGTCGGTCGCGCGCTGCGTGCCGCCGCACATGTGGATGAACAGCGGCTGCTTCGCCGTCGACGTGAAGAACAGCCAGCGCGAGCCTTCGACTTTCTTCGCGAGCGCACCCGGCGAGCAATCGCCCCGGCCGTGACCCGCGTCGACGGTGACGGCTTTGTCGACGGTGCCCTTGAACACGCCCTCGACGCTGACGTCGTACGTGAACGAGCTCCTGCACCACGTCGGGTGGTTCGGCGCGCACGACTTGGCCTCGTGTTGCTTCGTGATCGTACCGACGAACACGAGCTTCGCCTGGGCGGCCGCGGACGCGACCGAAGGCTTGCTGCACTTGCACGCGTGCACGACGGCGTAGCTCAGGCAGAGGACGACGATGACAACGAACGCGCGCATTAGGGTGCCTTTGGTGTGCCGAGCTTCTTCGTGATCGTTTCGATCGCCACGTCGGTCGCGCGCTGCGTGCCGTCGCACAGAAGCAGGAAGAAAGGTTGCTTTGGGGACGACATGAAGAAGAGCCACCGCGTGTTCTTGACCTTGCTGCCGAGCGATGTGTGACAGCTGGTCTGCAGGCCGCGCCCGCCGGGGTTGATCTTCACGATCTTGTCGACGGAGCCCTTGAACACACCATCGACCTTGACGGTGTACGTGAGCTCGGTGTCGCATTGCTTCGGCCGTTGCGGATTGCAGATCGTGGTCTTGCGTACGTCCGAGATCGTGCCGGCGAACACGACCTTTGCTCGGTCGGCCGCTTCGGCGACCTGCGGCTTCAAACAGCGACACGCGTAGGCGACCGCCGGGGCCACGCACAGCGCGATGATGATGACGAGGATGGTCCGCATGTCAGGGTGCCTTCGGAGCGCCGAGCTCCTGGGTGACGAAGTCGTTCAGCTTGGGCGTGATCTGCAGCGTGCCGCCGCAGATGCGCAGCTCGAACGGCTCGGCCGCCGACTTCGAGAAGAACAGCCACTTGTTGCCCTTGCCGTGGCGACCGATCAGGCCGGTCGAGCACGTGCCCTTTGCGCGGCCCGACTTGACCGTCACCGTTTTACCGACGGTGCCCTTGAACACGCCTTCGACCGCGACCGTGTACGTGAACACGCTGCCGCACGCGGGCTTCTGTATCGCGTCGCACGACTTCGATTCCTTTTGCTTCGTGATGGTGCCGATGAACACGACGGTCGAGGCGTCTTTTGCCTTCGCGATGTTGATCGTGCAGACGCATGCATCGGCGAGCGGAGGTGCGAGCAGGGCCGAGGCGGCGGTGACGACGAGCAGGCAGCGGAAGATCATGGCGACTCCGCGGTGCCGAGCTGTTTGTTCGCCTCGGCGAGCCTGACCTTCGTCGCGACCGTCGTGCCGTTGCACACGGAGAGTCGGTACGGCTCGGCCGTCTGCGAGAAGAACAACCACTGCTTGCCGAGCGTGCGGAGGTCTCCAAACGCGCCGCACTTACCGTCGGGCCGGGTCTCGACCGTGACAGTCTTGCCGACCTTGCCTTTGTAGACGCCGTCGACCTTGACCGTGTACGTGTGCACGCGCTCGCACTGCTTCGGCGTGGTGCAGGTTTTCGAATCTTGCCGCTTGGTGATCGTGCCGATGAACGCGACGGAGGCTCTGTCCCGCGCCCGGGCGAGCGTCATCCCGCTGCAGTCGCACGCCTCGGCGAGCGGCGGCGGGGCCAGCGCCGTGCCGGCAAGTAAGAGAAGGAGTGTCCTCATGCCCTGTCGTGTCACCGGCGGGGCGTGGGGTGTCGCCTCGGCTCAGCTGAACGAAGTCCACGCTTTGGCGCGGCGCGCTTCGCGAGCTTTGCCAGCGACTTGGAGCAGTGCGCGATCGCGCTGCCAGCGGTGCCATTCCTCGTCGGGTGACGCGGCCCACGGTGCTTCGAGCCCGGCGACCTCGTGCGCGATCAGCGCAAACACACCGCCGAGCATCACGTGAGTGGATGCGGCCTTCGCATCGGCCAGGGCCGCCGCACGCGTGGTGATCGCGAGTGCAGCGAGCCGTTCGATCACCTCGCGTGCGAAGCGCTTGCGGCGCGCGACGCCGATCAGGTAGCCGACCAGTGCGGCGTGCACGTGCGCATCCTCGACGGTGCGAAACGGCTTGATGTACTCGTCGTAGCCGTCGCCGGGCAGGACATCGGCTTCGAGCACGGCGACGTTTGTGAGCCCGACTTCCGCGTGCGGGATCTCCGGCACGAACGGTGCGTTGCTCGGCGTCAGCGAGACGCCCGGTGCCTGCGCGCCGATCCGCGCGAGCCGGATCTGGTTGCGGCCTTCGGCGTCGGTGCCGACCTTCGCGGCGACGATGAGACCGTCGGCGAGTGGTGCGCCGGTCGCCCATTTCTTGCGGCCGTTCATCACGAACATGCCGGGCGAGTTGCTGGGCTCGAGCGTCGTGGCGATGTCGCGCGGCGAGTTGCCGGTCGCTTCGGTGATGCACAGCGAGTACACGCCATCGCCGATCGGAAACAGATGGGTCAGCGCGGCTTGGTAGCCCGCGGTGAACGCGAAGCCGAGCCGATCGGCGAACGCGGCCGAGACGAGCGCGCGATCGACGGGTGTCTCGTACGCGCGGCGCACGGCGGCCGTTGCGGCCCACCATTCGGCGAGGGTCGCAGCGGCCGGCGGCTGCGCGGCTAGCAAGGCGCGGATGATGTCCACGCCTCGCTTGTACTACTTGTGGATGATTTCGAGAATCGCGGCGCGCCGCGATGCGTTCTCGTCGAACGTCACGACCTCGTCGTTCGATAGCGACGCGTGGCCGTGCGCGCGGGCGTAGATGTAATCGCAGCCCTTCTTCGGCGCCGGCTTGTCGAAGCAGGCTTCGAGCGCGAGCTCCGGCACGCCGAGCGCGAGCTCCTCGAGGAAGAGGAAGCCCGTGTTCGCCGTGTTGTTCCGGTGATAGAACGCGCCCTTCAGCGACGTGTAGTTGCACGACTTCAGCGCGCCGTTGTAGCGCGTGAACGTCTTGCCCTTCTCGTCCTTCGTCTTGCCGCCCGAGTCGTCCCAGCACGGCGTGTGATAGATGCCGAGACCGAACGCGCGCCCGGTGACGTGGACGCCCTTCGGCAGGTTGTTCGGCATCAACAGGCCGGTCTTGCAGATACCCATGAGGTTCTCGGTCCGCGTGCCGTGCCAGCCCCACACGACGCCCGTCGCGTCTTTCTTCTTCGCGATCGAGTCGGAGTACTGCTCGAACTTCGGCTTGCGGCCCTGCTGCTCGAGCTTCCAGATGCGGCCGACTTTCAGCTTGCCGAAGAAGTTGGAGTTGATCGGCGACTGTCCCTTGTCGAACAGTTGCTTGTACTCCTTGTACGGATCGCTCTTCGGATCGATGAAGTCCATGTCGCACTTGAGGCCCTGGTACCAGACCTCGTGCGGATCGTCGACGATCGCAGCATCGGCGAACACGTCCTTCAACAGGAAGGCATCGCGGAGTAGGCCGATGAACTGGCGCTGCTCCTGGATGCGCTCCTTCGAGTTGATCACGATCGCGTCGAGATCGAGCTTCTTGCCTTTGCGCGCGTGATCGATCTGACGCGGGATGTTCGACAGGTAGTCGTTCGTCAGCTCGACGAGCGCATCCTTCTTCGGCTTGCCTGCGACCAGCTTCTCGATCTCGTCGAGGATGTCGGCGCCTTTGTCGAGCTGCGAGTCGGCGAGGTTACCGAGCGGCGCATCCTTCGTCGCGCCTGCCGATGACGACAGACCTGACGCGAGTGCGTTACCGGTCGAGTTGTAGATCACCTCGAGCAGCTCTTCGACCTCGGGATGGAACGCGCTCTTCTTTGCAGGCCCCTTCGCCTTCGTCGGCGCCGCCGTGGCGGTGCCATTCGCGCCGGCTGCAGCCTTCGCCGCGGCCTTCTTCTTCTCCTCGGCGTCGCTGCGGAGCTCGACCTTCGTGTAGCCCTTCGCGATCTTCGAGTCGATCTTTTTCTGGAGCTGCTTGCGTGCGTCGGCGAGGTCCTTGCCCTTCACCTTCTGCACCTGGCCGGATTGGCCAACGCGGCCGTACGTGAACACGACCGTGAAGTCGCCCATGATCTGCGCGCGGTAGAACTTGTTGGAGCCGAGTGACGTGGCGCCGGTCTTCGCGCCCGTCAGATCGGTCCAGTTGAGGGTGACCTCTTCGAGGACTTGGCTCGACATCAGTGCTTCACCCAGCAGCAGTACCGGATACGCACTTGGCTCTCCGAGTAGAGGAGGTATTCGCTCTGATCGAAGCTCGACTTCGCGTACTGCTTCTGCGGAATCGGCTTGCCCTGCGGAATGATCACGTCCTTACCTTCGAACTTGAACGTGATGTCGTCCTTCGGGTCGGGCTCCTTCTGGCCGCGCGCGACGATCGAGTCGTAGCCCTTCGGCGCTTGCTTGAGCGAGCTGTCGTCTCGCGTGATCGAGTGCTCTTTACCGAGCGCTCCTTCGGCGAGGAACATCACGCCATTGCCGCCCGACGCCCAGCCCATGTAGTTAATCGACTTGCCGTTCTCCGACGCGAGGTAGATGCCCTTGCCGACGCGACCACCCGAGTGCGGCATGATGCGCATACCGGTTTTGCAAATCGCGGCGACGACGGCGACGTTCGTGCCGTGCCACAGCAGCTTGCGGTTCTCGATGTCGTCGTGCTGCGCGAACCGCTTGCCCTCGGACTTGCGGTCGATACGGAACAGGTTGATGAGCTTCGGCTTGTAGCCGGAGCGCGCAGTCGCCTCGATGTAGTTCTCGACGAACTCGTACTCTTTGCTCTTCTCGTCGACCCACTCGAGCTCCGCGTTGAGGCCGGCGTAGTTCTCGTCCATCGGGTGCGGCAGCAGCTTGCTCGTCGACTTGCTGTCGCCCTTCTGCACGCTGACCGCGATCTCGATATCGTTGAGCACGTTCAGCATGTCGAACTTCTTCTGCAGAAGCTCCATCGTGTCGATGATCGGCGGCACGCGACGTCCGAACGCATGCGGGATCACCGTGTAGAAGCGAGACGTGACCGTTTCGATCAGCTTGTTCTTCCGCTTCTCGATCGCGTCTTCGAGCTCTTCGAGAACCTCGAAGCCCTTCTCGACCTGCGTCTTCGACAGCTGACCGAGCGGCATCTTCTTGACGTCGATGTCGAACGAGGCCATCGCGCCTTTGAACATGTCTTCGTCGAAGATCAGGTTCATGAACTTCTCGACGGGTGCGTCGAGCTTGCACGGCGCGAACTTCTTTTGCGTCGCCTTCTGCACCTTCGCCGCATCGGCGTCGATGCCCTTGAGCTTCTCTTCGAGCTGGGCGGCCTTCTTGTCGTCGACGCTGCGATCGATCTCGATCAGCGTGTAGCGACCCGCTGCGGGCTTGAAGTCCGCGCGGTCATCCCACGCGTTCTTCGTCTTGTCTTTGAACTTCGCTTGAAACGCCTTGAGCGCTTTTGCGAAGTCGCTTGGTCCGATCAGCGCGTTCTGCCCGTCCTCACCAACACGACCCCATCGCGTCCAGCAGTAATACTTGCCGCCCTTCTCGAGCAGCTGGATCACATAGAACTTGTTGTTGTTCGCTCCGATGTTCGTTTGATTGAGCATGCAGTCGTAGTCCTCGTGGACCGACGCAGCTCCGAGCGGACACTTCTCATCGACGGGAATGTTTGCTTTCTTTGCAGACGCTTTCGTAACCA
>DATDCH010000512.1:0-6303 GCA_036524455.1 Kofleriaceae bacterium
ACGCGATGAGCGAGGTCGAGCCTACGACGTCGCCTGATCTCGGCACCATGCGGCGCGCCTTGCGCGAGCTCGAAGCGGCAAAGGCGCGCGTCGAGCGCGATGCGCAGCGCGCTGCGGACGACCTGCGCGAAAACCTGGTGATCGAGCTGCTCCCCGTGCTCGACAACTTCGACCGCACGATCCACGCGGCCGAGGAGGGCGGTGCATCGTCGCAGGCGGCCGGCGTGCACGTGGCCTCCGCGTTGGGCGCCATGCTGCAAGGCGTGCGTCTCGTGCGCAGCCAATTCGCGGGCGTGCTGGCGAAGTACGGCGTCGAGCGGATCGATGCCAAGCACCAGCGCTTCGATCCGCGCATCCACGATGCGATCAGCATCGTGCCGGTCCGGCACGCCGAGGCACATGACGTAGTCATCGATCAGATCGAAGCGGGCTATCGGTTTGGCGATCGCTTGATCCGCCCCGCGAAGGTGATCGTCGGTCGCTACATGCCGCGCTGGCACTGACCGTACGTGTCGAGCGCCTAACGCTGGACGAGCAGACCTTCGGCGAGCAGCAGCACGAGCACGAGCGCGGCCAACGCGTGCCACAGCTCGACGCGGCGTCGCGTATCGATGGGCACGGCTCCGCCGCCGGTGCCCGACGCGGGCAGCGACGCCGCCGGCGCCATTGTCAGGTCCGAGCCGCGCGGATCGACGTTGACCACGAACGCGAGCTCCTCGCGATCGCGGGTCGCACCGGTCTGGTCGGTACCGACGACGCGATAGATGCCCGGGCGATCGGTTTTACCGAACCGCACCGAGCTGCGACCGGTGATGCGATCGCCCTCGAACACGCCGCCGATGCCTTCCGGGCCGCGCACCTCGAGGCGGCGGAGGTCGCCGGTCGCGAGCACGACGGAGCTGCCCACCACGTGATCGGCCTGCGCGCCGCGCGTATGCTTGCGCGCGAGGTGACGCACCATCTGCTGCACGAGCGGCAGGAAGCCGGCACCGTGAATCGGCAGATCGTTCCAGTCGCGATCGAGCGTCGACGTGAATAGCAGCGTGCGACCCGCGCCGATCGACGCCTCGACGAGCGCGGCCGCGCCGTTCGTGAACCGCGCGAGCACCTTGCGATCGGCGGTCGCGGTCGTCGGGCCGAGCAGCGCGATCTTCGCGAACTTCGCGTCGGCGATCAGCTCGGGCCGGTCCTTGCTGAACGGCGCGAAGATCGGGTGATCGGCTTCCCACTTGACCAGGTGGAGCGCGCGGCTGTCGCGCTCGTCGGGTGTGGCGCCCCACATCGTGTCGATTGGATCGCGCAGGCTCTGCGGCATCAGCGGCAGCATCGTGCGGTCGTACGCTGCGGGATCGACGCGGTCGCCGGGTGCGATCAAGATGCCGCCGCCGCGATGCAGCCACTGCGCGAGCACGGCGACGCGCTCGGCGGGCAGTGCTGCGACGTTCGCGAGCACGACGACGTCGAAGTCGTCGATGTTGATCGCGGCTGGAGCGCCGCGCTGTTTCGGCTCGATGCCGGCGAGATCGTCGGCGGTGATCGAGCGCACCGACGTGCCGCTGTCCTCGCGGTCGCCCGGCCGCAGCGCGGCTTCGAGGTAGAACAGCTCGTCGTCGTGGCGCACCGTGCGCGGATCGCCGTCGACGAGCAGCACGCGCACCTGATCGCGCAGCGTCGCGCTGACCCAGCGGCGATCGTCGATCACGAGCTTGTCACCGGCGAGCGAGACCGATGCATCGGTCGCGCGCGCACCGGCCGGCAGCGCGGCGAGGAAGCTCTTGGCCTTCTTTGCGCCCGCGCCGATCTCGAGCGAGCCGCGCGCGACGACGCGATCGCCGACGGCGAGCTGCAGCTCGACGGTCGCGGCGGTGTCGCTGAAGTTGCCGACCTCGGCGTCGAACCGAACGCCGCGGCTGCCGGCGCCTGGATCGGGATCGAACTTCAGCGCGGTGATCGCGAAGTTCGCCATCTTGTCGGGCCGCAGATCGACGACGACGAGCGCGGGTCCATCCTTGCCCCACGGGGGCTCGTCGCTGCGGATGCCGGTGCGTTGTTGCAGCGACAACAGGAACACCGTCTTGCGCGAGTGGCTCGACGCGGCGAGCAGCTGCGCGGCACGGCCGAGCGCGCGGGTCGTGTCGGCTGGGCGCGAGCTCGGCTCCATCGCGAGCAGCGTGTCGCGCAGGCGCAGGTGGTCGCGCGTCAGCTCCGACGGATGATCGGAGACCTCCGCCGTGCGCACGATGGCGACCTCGGCTTCGGGACCGAGCGACGTCATGATTCGGCGCGATTCCTCGGCGACCTTGTACAGCCACGGCTTGTCGTCGACGAGGTAACCGGATGCAAATGAATCGTCGACGACGAGCACCGCCGCCTGCGGGCCGCGCGTCACGAGCGGGCCCTTGCGCTCGCACGACGTGAACGGCTTCGCGAGTGCGATCGCGATCGCGATGCACACGAGCGCGCGCACGAGCAGCAGCAACCGCTCGCGCAGCTGCAGCCGCTTCGCGGTCTTGCGCTTGGTTGCCATCAAGAAGTCGAGTGCAGCGAACTTGACGACGCGCGCGCGGCGCCGGCCGATCAAGTGGATCGCGATCGGCACCGCGATCGCGAGGATGCCGGCGAGCATTAGAGGCGCGAGGAAGCCCATTTACGACGCCCTCCGCCGTCCCGGCGCGAGCCGCGAGCGCGCCATCAGTAGCTCGATCAGCGTGCGCTCGAGCGAGCGATCGGTCGACGTCAGGTGATAGTCGACCCCGGCCGCCGTGAGCGTGCCGCGGCACTTGGCCAGGAACTGGTCCATACGCGCGAGGTAGTCGCGGCGGATCGCGGCCGGATTGACGAGCATGCGGTTCGTCGACTCGAGCGCGTGGAACTCGGTGAGCCCTTCGTACGGGAACGTGCGCTCGTGCGGATCGAGGATGTGCAGCACCGAGACGTCGTGCCGCTGGGCGCGGAGCGCGGCGAGCGCGCGCAGCGTGTCGTCGTCGGTGTCGAATAGATCCGTCGCCAGCACGACGAGGCAGCGCCGGCGCCGCGACAGCTCCGAGATTCGCTCGAGCGCGGCGGCCGGCGATTCGTCTCCGGTCCCGCCCTTCGTCATCAGCTGATCCATCACCGCGAGCAGATCGTGGAGGTGGCTGCCGCGCGTGCGCGGCGGCACGAGCGTCTCGATCTTGCGATCGCCGCACGCGAGTAGGCCGACCTTGTCCTGCTGCTGGATCACGAGGTACGCGAGCGCCGCGAGCGAGAGCCCCGCGTACTCGAGCTTCGCGATGCCGCCGCCCGCGCCCCGTGTCATCGATTCGTTCGGGGGCGAGGTTGCCTCGCCGCCGAACGACATCGACGCCGACGCGTCGAGCACGAGGTACACGGTCAGCTGCGACTCTTGCTCGTACTGCTTGACGTAGTAGCGGTCGCCTTTGGCGTACGCGCGCCAGTCGATGTGGCGCAGCTCGTCGCCGGGCGAGTACTCCTTGTGCTCGGAGAACTCGACCGACGAGCCGTGCACCGCGGCGCGATGCAGGCCCGACAGCGCGCCCTCGACGATCACGCGCGCTTTGATCGGCAGCGAGCCGAGCCTGGCTAGCTGCGCCGGATCGATCTTCTCGTTCAGCATCGGAGCGGCCTAGGGCGTGACCACGGACAGCAGCCGGTCGACGAGCTCACCAGCCCGCTGACCTTCGGCCTCGGCGCGGTAGTTGAGGATCAACCGGTGCTGCAGCGTCGGACGCGCGAGCGCGGCGACGTCTTCGATCGCGACCGCAAACCGGCCGTCGAGGATCGCGCGTGCCTTCGCGCCCAGGATCAGGAATTGCGACGCGCGCGGCCCCGCGCCCCACGACACCGCCTCGCGGATGAACGGCGGCGCGTTCGGTGCGGTCGGCCGCGTCGAGCGTGCGAGCGCGACCGCGTACTTGACGACGTGATCCGCCGCGGGCACGCGGCGCACGAGGTCTTGCAGCTGCAAGATGCGCTGCGGCGACAGCACGCGCGCGAGCACCGGCTGGTGATCGCTGGTCTGCTGGCGCACGATCTCTTCCTCCTCGGCCTCGCTCGGATAGTCGACGTCGACCTGGAACATGAAGCGATCGAGCTGTGCCTCGGGCAGCGGATAGGTGCCCTCTTGCTCGATCGGGTTCTGCGTCGCGAACACGAGGAACGGCAGCGGCAGGTCGTGCGTGGTGCCGCCGGCGGTGACGCGGAACTCCTGCATCGACTGCAGCAGCGCGGCCTGCGTCTTCGGCGGCGTGCGGTTGATCTCGTCGGCGAGCACGAGGTTCGCGAACACCGGGCCCTTGATGAACCGGAAGATGCGGCGACCCGTGGTGTGATCTTCTTCGAGCACCTCGGTGCCGGTGATGTCGGCCGGCATGAGGTCAGGCGTGAACTGGATGCGCTGGAACGACAGATTCAACGTCTCGGCGAGCGTCGAGATCAGCAGCGTCTTCGCCAGGCCGGGGACGCCGACGAACAGCGTGTGGCCCCGCGCGAATAGCGCGACGAGCAGCTGATCGACGACGCGGCGCTGGCCGATGATCCGCTTCTCGATCTCGGTGACGATCTGCTTGTGCGCGTCGGCGAGCTCGGCGACGGCATCGAGATCGCTGCGTGCCGGCGCGACGATCGGCGCCGACTGGACCTCGTCGTCGTGCGTCACCTGCACGATCGGGTTCACTTCGGTCGTCTGCTCCTGGCGCAGCGACGTGACATCGACGAGCTTCGGTCCATCTGTACGTGAAGGCTTCATTAATTCTTTAACTGATCGCAGGCCATGCGCTCCCGTGCGGCCCGAACATCCTTGATCTGAGCATACGCCTCTGCAAGCCCGCAGCGGGTTTGTGGATCGAACGGGCTCACGCGAAGTGCTTGTTCATACGCGCTGACAGCTGCTGGCCATTCCTGCCTTGACGCGCGTGCAATGCCAAGTGTCACGGCGGCCACAGCATCCTGATCGTCTGCAGCGACGAGTGGTGTCACCAGCTCGATCGCGCGATCGTGCCGGCCGAGCTCGACGAGCGTGCGCGCGAGCTTGCCGGCGACGAACGGATCGTGCCCGGCGGCGAGCGCCTTTTCGTACTCGGTGGTCGCCGCCTCGAGCATGCCGCGCGCCCGCAGCATACCGGCGAGCCTGGCGAACTTCCGCGCGCGCGCGCTGACGTGCTCGAGCCCGACGTTCTCGGAATCGACGCCGCCCTTGTCGAACTTGATCGGCTTGCCTGCGCGCGCCTTCGCGTCCGCCGACGTCTTGAGGTGTGCGCGCCATTCCTTGTCGACGGTGGCCCACGTCTTGTCGAGCGCCTCGGAGACCGCACGCCGCGCGCTCTTGCCGTCCTTCTGCGCCGCCAGCGCCTCGCGCAGCCCCTTGTAGCCGATCTGGCCGTGCATCCAGCCGACGAGCGTGTAGACCTCGGCGTACGCGAGCGCCGCCGCGTCCTGGCTCGGCAGCTTCGCCATCGACGGGTGCATCTCGTCGAAGCTGATCAGCCGGCCCTTCTTGAGCCCCGATGTGAGCAGCGCCTGCTCGGTCGCGTTCAGCACCACCTCGGGCGGCCGCCGCCAGCGCGTCTGCTCGAACCGCGCGATGCCTTCCTGTAGCCACACCGGCACCGCGTCGAACGCGAGCCGCGACACGATCAGGTGCGTGTACTCGTGGACGAGCGTGTCCATCCACGGATAGCCGAACAGCGTCGCGCGCGGCGACACCACCATCAGCTTGTTGTACTTCGACAGCGCGATCGTCCCGGTCTTCTCGATCTCCGCTTCGGTGAGCGGCGACAGCTTCGCGAGATCGGCCGGCGCACCCAGAATCTCGACGCGGATCGGATCGGCGGGCTTGAGCCCTAGATCGTCGCCGACCGCCGCCCACGCCTTGTCGAGCACGTCACCCGCGAGCTCGGCGATCGCGGCGTCGGGGCTGCCCGTCGCATAGCGAATGATGAAGTGGCCCGCGGGCGACCTCTTCTCGGTAAACGTCTCGGTCACCGCACGGGTCGAGCGCGCGAGCTTCTTGGTCTGGCCGACCATGCCGTCGACCGCGTCGTCGGGAACTTTGTCGAGCAGCTTCTCGGCGCCCGCGTAGTCGCCGGTCTGAAACGCCAGCTCGGCTTCGAGCCACTTCACCTCGACGGCATCGGGCGCGCGCTTGCGGAGATCGTCGAGCAACGACTTCGCCTCGTCGATCCGCGACGTCGTCAAAAACCGCGCGGCCTTGATGACGTCACCGGTGACCGTACGATCCCGCCGCGCATCCGCAGACGGAGAGCAGAACAGAACAACCGCCAAGACGCCGCAGACGCCAAGCCC
>DATDCH010000513.1:0-3861 GCA_036524455.1 Kofleriaceae bacterium
CGCGGAGTCATCGCCGTCGCAGTCCTCCCACAGGCCCGTCGAGCCCGTGCCACACCAGTCCACCGGCAGGTCCGGAAGGTCTTGCAGGATGTCCGTCGAGCCCGCGCCCTGAACGTCGAGCATGTCGTCCATCGTCGGGGCGTCCGTCGCGTCGAGCGCGGTACCGATGTCGACGCTGGCGATGTCCTGCTCGACCATCGAGACGATTTCTTGCGAACCGGGGAGCAGCCCTTCGACCGCGGCCGGCGTTGCTTCGCGGATGTCGGCGTAGCTCGCGGGCATCACTTCGCGGATATCGGCGTAGCTCGCCGGCATCACCGCGATGTCCATCAGTCCCTGCAGCTTCTGCTGCATGCCGTACGCCTTGCCCGGGTTCGTCGCGACGACCTGGCAGCCGCCGGCGATGCGATCGAGAGTATGAGAGTCGAGATTGACGAGTTGCTTGCGTTTCATCGGAGGTCTCCTGTTTGAGGTGACTCCACGATGAGGGCTCGGCGGCCTGCAGAGGACTACAGTCCGACTACAGTCCGCGCCGACGCAGCTATGTGGCGGTCAAGACAGCGACAACGCGGCGATCACGCCGACCACGATCGCAGCGACGCCGAGCACGACGGGCCAGAACCAAACAGGGCGCGGGGGCGCCACCGGCGCCGGCGCGACGGTCGTGAGCTGCTGCGTGACCGTTCCCGACGGTAGCAGCGACGGTAGACTCGCTTGCGGCGCAGGCGCCGGCGGTCGCAGCGCTTGCGGCGCAGGCGCCGGCGGTCGCAGCGCAGCGGTCGGCAACGGCACGGTCTGCGGATGAGCTTGCACGTCCGTCTGCGTCGCGATCGGGTGCGCCTGCACGTCGATCTGCGTCGCGGTGGCCGCATCGATGTGCTCGAGTGTCGGCGCGACATCGAGCTCCTCGGTACTCGGATCGTGTGCATCGCGAACGACGACCGATGCATCGCGGAGGCGAGCACCGAGTGTGGGCTGCGGCTCGAGCGGGACCGTCTCCGGCTCGTCGTCGTTGTTGGTCGGTGCTTGTTCGCGCGCTCGCCCGACGACGCCGGCCAGATCGCGGCTGCGACGCGCGAGATTCGACTCGAGCCACACCTCGACGTGAGATTGGATCTCGCTCGGGCTCATCGGATCGCCGCATGCCTCGATCGCTCGTCGCAGATCGATCGCGAACGCACGTGCCGACGACGGGCGGCGCTCGCGATCCGGATCGAGCGCGCGGCGTACGGTTTGATCGACAAGCGCGATCACCGGGCCGTCGCCGGGCAACCGTGGCACTTGCTCCTGCGCCGTACGCCACAGGTCCTGCACGGCCTCGCGCGGGAACAACACGCGGCCTGCGATCGCTTCCCACGTCACGACGGCGATCGCGAAAATGTCGCAGCGGGCGTCGAGGGGCTCGCCGCGAATCTGCTCCGGCGACATGTACGACGGTTTGCCTTTGAGCACGCCGGCGCGCGTCGATGTCGCGTCGGTGATCACTTTCGAGACGCCGAAGTCGAGGAGCTTGACGGTGCCTTCCGTGGTGACGAACAAGTTCGTCGGCGACACGTCGCGATGCACGATCGGTCGCGGTTTGCCGTCGACGTCGACCGACGTGTGCGCGTAATGCAGGCCTTCACACGCCTGCACGATCACGCCCGCCACGAACCGCAGCTGGGTCGCGAGCGGCCGATCTGGAATCGACGGGATGATGTCGGAGAGCGGCAGTCCGCGCAGAAACTCCATCGCGAGAAACAGCTGCCCGTCGGATTCGCCGAGCTCGTAGACCTGGCACACGTTCGGATGACTGAGCTGCGCGGCGATGCGGCCCTCGTTCTCGAACATCTTGACGAAGCTCGGGTCGCTCGACAGGTTTGGCAGCATGCGCTTGATCGCGACGAGCTTCTCGAAACCAGCGACACCGACGAGCCGGCCGAGGAACAGCTCCGCCATGCCGCCGTGACCGAGTCGAGCCGTCAGCCGGTAGCGCCCCAGCTCGACTTCATTCGGCAGCTTGACGATCGACATCAGATGAATTCGATCGTGCAGCCCGGCGCGAGTGCCAACCGAGTCGCGCCACCGCCAGGCGAGCGTTGCAGCAAGCGCGGACCGGCGAGCCCCGCGGCGAGCAGATCTTTGCGGCACCGCGTGAGGTGCACGTTGATCTCGGATCGGATCACGTTTGGATTGCGCGGCCACACGATCGGGCGCAGCACGTCGTCGGGAATGAAATCACCAGCCACGTAGCCGCTGGGTGGGCGTACGAGCGCCGCGATCAAGTCGAGGCGGCGATCGGCGAGGTACACGGTGTGATCGCCCGACGGCATCGAGAACACGACGCGACCGCCGCGCGGCAGCATCTCGATCACGACGCGCGACGGCAGTGAGTGCGCGTCCCCGGTGATCGTGGTTTGCGCGATGTCCTGGCCGCGCGCGATCTCGAAGCTGCTGCCTTGGAAACCGAGCGAGTCGCCGACCGTGAGCTCCTCGAGAGTGTCGAGCTCGATCGGCTCGCCGTTCTTCGTCGCGCTGCCCGCAATGACTTCGACGAACAGCTCGCCTTGCGCGAGGTGAAAGCGCAGCGCAGACGCTGGCCAACCGTCGAGGATCAGATCGTCGGTGTCCGCGCCGCCGACCACGAATGGCGTGTGCGAGATGCCGTAGCTGCTGCGGCCGCGCACGAGGCGATACGTCGTGCTCGACCGGCCGGGACGCGGCAGCTCGACGCGCACGGTGAACGTCAGCTCGTTGACCTTGATCGAGTCGCCATCGGAGAGCAGCTGCGACTTCTCGACGGGCTTGCCGTTTTGCTCGACCGCCGTGCGGCCCAGCGACACGAGCTCGACACCTTCTGATGATGTGCGAATCAGAGCGTGGCGGCGGCTGACCGACGGATCGGTGAGCACGACGTCGCAGGTCGGATCGCGGCCGATCACGATGCCCGCCGCGCCCACCCGGCGCGACACGCCATCGGGCGAGACCAACGTGCAGCGAAATCGTGATTCGTCCACTTGGGGGCCAATCATACGTGATCACGTGCGGGTAGGTCTCATGTAGTCGGGGCGTCGTCGGCTAACCGGCCACGGGCACCTACCGTGAAGCCATGCTTCGGCTTGCGCTCATCGTCCTCGCGATCGCCGCTCCACTGGCGGCGCACGCGGAGCCGGCCCGTGAAGCCAACGAGAAGATCTCGATCGGGCAGTTGATCGACGCGGCGGTCCGCCGCAGCTCGACGCTCGCATTCGTGCGATCGAGCCAGAAGCGCGCCAAGCTTGCGGTCGACACCGCCGGTGCAGCCGGCGAGTGGCAGGTCCAGGCGAGCGCCGGGCTAGACACCAAGCAGGAACCGATCATCGCCGCCGGCCGCCCCGGTGCGATCGAGACCACGAGCGTGACCGGCACCGTGGGCTTGGCCAAGCAAGTGTCTACCGGAGGCGACCTCGCGCTCGCCGTCGACAGCGCACGTCAGGTCCGTCGCACCGGTGAGGGTGCCGCTGCGTCTGTGATCAGCAGCGTCGGCGTCGAGCTGCGCCAGCCGCTGCTGCGCGGGCTCGCACAGGGCGCGCGCGTCGCCGAGCACAAGGCGAAGCTCGCGGCCAACGCTGCAACGCTGCAGGCCGCCGATGACAGCGCGCGGCTCGTCCTCGATCTACTGAGCGCGTACTGGGAGCTCGGCTACGCGCACGCCACGCTGGCCGTGCGGGTGAAGTCGCTCGAGCTCGCGCAGAGCCAACTCGACCTGACCCGCAAGATGCACGATCGCGGCACGGTGCCCGATAGCGCGGTCAAGTCTGCGCGCTACGGCGTCGCGCTACGCGAAGAGGCCCGCTTGCGGGCGCAGGATGCAATGCAGAGTGCGTCGCTGCGCCTGCGCAA
>DATDCH010000514.1:0-4959 GCA_036524455.1 Kofleriaceae bacterium
GCGCACCTGACTTGCGGTCGGCCGTTCGTCGTGCTCCTTCGCGAGCATGCGCTCGACGAGCTCGACGAGACCGACCGGCGCTTCGGGACAACGCGGCGCGAGCGGCGGCACGGGCTTGTTCAGATGTTGGACGAGAATCTCGACGGAGCTGCCACCGCGAAACGGTGGCCTGCCGGTCAACGTCTGATACGCGACGACACCGAGGCCGTAGATGTCGGAGTAACCGTCGACCGGACCGCCGCGCGCTTGCTCGGGAGCCATGTACGTCGGCGTGCCGATCGCTTCGTTGTGATGCGTGTAGCGCGCGCCCTCGGTGTGGAACGCGATGCCCCAATCGATCACGCGAACCGGATACGTCGCGTCGGTCGGAGTGAGCAGAATATTATCGGGCTTGAGATCGCGATGCGTGACGCCACGCTCGTGCGCTGCGGCGAGCACGCCGGCGACGTTCGCGACGAGATCCATGACGATCTCGTGCGGCATCGGGCCCTCGGCAATGCGCACCGACAGCGGCGTGCCGTGGATCAGCTCCATCGCGATCCACGGACGACCGTCGCAGAGCAAACCGCACTCGAAGAACTGCGGCATGCCACCGTGCGAAACCGACGCGAGGATCGCAGCTTCTCGCATCATGCGATCGGTCGCACGCTCTTGCCGAAGCTGGTCCTCGCGCAGCACCTTGAGTGCGACGACGCGATCGTCGATCGCGTGGCGTGCGCGGAAGACCCAACCCATGCCGCCCGTGCCGACGTGGCGCTCGATCCGATACGCGCTCACCAAGTCGCCGGTCCGGAGCGACCCTTCGTGATGGCGGTCTTCGGGAGAATTTTTCGCCGAGGAAACAACCATGCCGTCGGTTCTCTGAGCACGCTGCGTGCCAGCCCGCTCGCTGTGATCGGAGCAGTGACAAAACCGCTCCGCAGTGCGGCCCTTGACAGGTACTTGCGCTGCGAGTTTGTCGGCAAGGTTCCTGCAAAACGTGGGGGGCATGACCTCCGAACCCGCTGAAGAGCTTGGCCCCGATAAGGTGGTCGGCTCCTACCGGATCGTTCGAGAGATCGGTCGCGGCGGGATGGGCACCGTGTACGAGGCACGCCACGTCGTGCTCCCACGCCGCGTGGCGCTCAAGGTCATGCACGCCGACTTGCGCAGGCATCCCGGTATGGCGACGCGCGTGGTGCAAGAGGCGGCGATCCTCGAAGAGGTTCGTCACCCCGGCGTCGTTCGCGTGTTCGATTGCAATTTGCTTCCGGATCACCGGCCGTGGATCGCGATGGAGCTCGTCGAAGGCGAGACGCTCGCAAATCGCGTGCTGCACGAAGGTAGCCTCGCGCCGTACGAAGTCGCGACGCTGCTCGCCGAAGTCTCTGACGTGCTCGCAGCCGTGCACGCACGCGGCGTGATTCACCGCGACCTCAAGCCCGACAACCTGATTCTCACCCCGACGAATCGCGAGTTCCCACTGCGCGTGATCGACTGGGGCGTCGCGCGCCTCGGCCCGCTCGGTCGACTCACGCTCGACGGCCTGACGCCGGGAACGCCGATTTACATGTCGCCCGAGCAAGCGACCGGTCGCAACATCGCCGCGCCTTGTGACATGTACTCGCTCGGTGTCATCGCGTACGAAGCGCTGACCGGCCGCCCGCCGTTCGACGGCCGCACGCTCGCCGAAGTCGTCTCGATGCACCTGACCAGCGAGCCGGCGCCGCTCGACGAGCTGTGTCGCGCGCCGATGGAGCTGTGCGGGCTCGCGCATCGCATGCTCGACAAAGATCCGTCGCTGCGTCCCGGCGCGATCGAGGTTCGTCAGCTGGCGCGCTCGCTCGCCCTCGAGCTGTCGACCGCGTACGAGAGCTTCGAGCTCGTCGGTGCCGACCAGCCGCGCCTGCCCAAGACTGCGGTGCGACCGCGCCGCCACGTCGCGCTCGTGGATCGAGCGACCGAGGACGCGCTCGTGGTCGATCCAGACGCACTGGAGTTCGGTGTCACCGAGATGGTGCCGACGATTCGCAAGCCGCGCTGGACGCCGGAGATCGGCCTTGCGCCGTCGCCCGAGGCGCGCGAGCCGGCCCGTGCCGCGATCACGCCGAAGGGCGTGCGTGACCAGGTTGCAGGCGAGATCGCGTCGAACAAGCGCCGCTAGAGCGCGCGATGCAGCATACGGAATCGAGCCAGCGCGATCGAGCAGGCCGAACGCGCGGCTTTGCACAGCGTGGCGTGACCGCACGCCGATTCGCTTGGTCGGGCACAGCCGAAACCGCGCGCAGCGTCCGATCCGCACGGGGATAAACAGCTCCCGCGCCGCACATCAGGACGCTGGGCTCGACGACGCAGGGCACGCGTGTTGCTCACGTTCCAACTGATCAACCACCCCGGAGAGACCACGATGCAAAAGAACGGATCGGCGTCGGCAATCGAAGCGCGTATCGACTCACTCAAGGAGAGCGTTAAGAATCTTGTCGATGCAGGCGGAGAAAAGGCCGGCCAGCTCAAGGATCGCGCGCTCGGAGCGAAGGACACGCTCGTCGAAAGCGGCGGTGCTGCACTCAACCGCGTCGGCGCGCTCATCAAGGAGCACCCGTTCGTGGCGCTGGGCATCGCGTTGGGCGTTGGCTATGTCGCCATTCGCATGATGAGGAAGTAAGGGACCACCATGGAGACCTTCGAGAACAAGACGCCCGCAACCGACAGTCGGTTCGAAACGATCGAGCCGGAAGTTTCAGGCATCAAGAAAAAACTCGGCAACATCGGACGCCGCATCAAGCGGATCGATCTGCGTTCGACGATCGCCGATCACCCGTTCGCGGCCGTTGGTGTCGCGGCCGGCGTTGGCGCGCTGATCGGTCTCGCGCGTCCGATGCCGCAACGTGGGCGCGTGTCGGGTGCGATGATGGCGCTGCTCAGCACGATCGGCTTCCGTATCGTGCGTGAAGCAGCGATGGTGCAGCTCGGCCACTACGCGAAGGGCCTGCTGTCGAAGGACGAGCCGGGCATGCAGGCAAACGTCCCGCAAGCTGGACAGCCCACGTACTAGAAGTGACTGCCGGCCGCGATGCCGATGCTCGTACCGATGAGCGGCATCGAAATGGCCGGCATGTCACTCGCGCGTAGCCGATACCAATCGACGTTCTGATCGATAAACACGCTCGCGGTGATTTTCGGGCCCTTGTTCATGAAGAACATCGGCACGAACAAGAAGCCGAGCGCGCGCACGCGGCCGGTGAGCTGCAGGCCCGTCGCAGCGCCGACGCCGAAGCCCGAGTAGCCATCGAGCGCGCCGAGGCCGCTCGCGTAGCGCGGACCGCCGCGCACGTACATCACGAGGTTCTCGTGCAGCGTCGCGTGATAGCGGCCGTCGATGCCGTAGTTCTTGAGGTCGGAGTCGCCCATCGTCGGATCGCCGCCGACGAAGCCGAAGTACGCGTTGTCGCGCTCGACCGCCATGTTGAGGCCGATCCACGGCCCGACGGTGAATGCGCCGAACCGCCAGCCCATCGCGATGCGCAGCTGCAATGACTCGCCGAGCGGTGGTGCGCCGTCGCCCCGCGCGCTCGACAGCCCGTAGGCCTGCGAATAATAGAAGCCATCCGCGCGAGCAGAGGTGCTTGCGAGCACGAGAGCGAGCGCGACCAGCCGCATACGGTGCAATACAGCAAGCGGCATTCCAGTGCGCCCGCGCCGCAGCGTGCGCCTAGCGACGCTTGCCGACGATCGTGCAGCGTCGCGCCGGCAGCTCGTTCGAGAACATCGGCTCGCGCACGAGCGCAGCGACGACTTCGAAGCCCGCTCGATCGAGCTCGCTGGCCGCGTCTTCGATCGACACGAAGTACGTGTACAGATCGACCTTCATGCCGAACCAGCTCTTCAGGTGATACACGCTGCCGACGGGTTGATCCGGCGCAGACTCGTAGAACGAGTGCGTGAGATAGCCGCCCGCTTGCACGCAGCGCGCGAGCTCGGCGAACGTCTGCATGCGCTCGTCGGTGTTGCAGTGCAGTGTCGCGTAGCGCGCGACCGCGCCGATCCACGAGCCACTCTCGACGGGCAACCGAAACATCGATGCGACGCGAAAGTCGCCTTCGGGAAACTTGCTCTTCGCTTGTTCGATCATCGCGACCGAGATGTCGATGCCGGTCGTCGCAACGCCGAGCGACGCGAGGTGCTTGCCGATGTGACCCGGTCCGCAACCGACATCGCCGACGACGCCAGGCCCGACCATCCGCACGAGCTCGGAGAACGCGAGCAGCATGCCGCGCTCGAACGGCCGCGCGACCATCTCGTCGGCGAGCTCGAGTGCATAACGCTCGGCCACGATGTCGTAGCTGGCGCGGATCTTGTCGGCCGGATCGCGCGTGTTGAGCCGGGTAGCGTCCTCGTCCACGTCGATCGTGTCGCTACCCGTGTCGCCGCCGTCCACGTGCCTATGGTGCACGAAAAATCAGCCACCTACGCGGGAGCTTGAAAAAACTGCGACCATGTCAGGTACCACGCCCACTGTAGTGGGGCTGGGAGGAGGACTGGATGAACGGACGCCCTGCATGCCTCGCTCTCGCTTTCGCACTCGTACTGAGCGCCTGCTCCGAAGAGGAGGGCCCTACCGCGCTCGGCGGATCGTTGACCGTCACCGGAACGGTCCATGATTTCCAAACCGGCGCGCAGGTGCAGGCCGGAGCGGCAACCGTTTCGACGGCCGGGCTCCTGTCGGCGAGGGTCACGATCCAAGGGGCCTCGTTCACGATCGAGGGCGTGCCCGAAAACTCCGCGTTTCAGGTGCTCGCCAGCGTGCCGGGCACGCACCGACCGACGTACAGCCAGATGATCGAGGTGATCAGCGACGACCTCGATGGCCTCGTGGTGAAAACCGTCAGCGAAGACTTCCTCGCCTCGCTCGCAACGGGATTCGGCGTCACGCCGACGTCTGCGAACGGCGTGCTGTTCCTGCGGCTCGTCGACGGTGCC
>DATDCH010000515.1:0-11472 GCA_036524455.1 Kofleriaceae bacterium
TATGTCGCTGCGAACGGCGAGCTGCCATTCAGGCTGGTTCCCGAGGGCAGCTATCGCTTCGTCGATCTGTCGGATGGCGAAGGTAACTTCGCGACGATCGATTACGGCGACGAGGGCGATCCGCCGAAGCTGTACACCGGCCAGCAACTGACACTCGCCGATCTGCACATCTCGGGCGGCGAGGTTGGCCCGCCGCGCGACGCGACGATCAGCTCCACGCGGCTCGCATGCCCGAACTGCAACGCGCCGATCGAGCTGCACTCGCCCGACATCCTGCGCGCCGCGTGCGGGTACTGCAGCCACTTGCTCGACGTGCAAGCGGGCACGCTGCGCGTGCTCGAGAAGCTGCGCAAAGCCTCGCCGCGCATTCCACTCGGCACGAAGGCGACGTTCGCCGAAGGCGAGATGACGATCATCGGCTTCGTCGAGCGCAGCGCGCAAGTCGAAGGCGACTGGTACTCGTTCGAGGAGTACTTGTTGTACGCGCCAGCCGTCGGGTTTCGCTGGCTCGTCAATTCCGACGGCCACTGGAGCTACGTGCAACCGGTCGCAGTGGGTGCGGTCGAGTACGTCGGCACGAAGACCAGCTACGACGGCGTCAAGTTCCGCCTGTTCCAGGGCGCGCAGCTGCGGGTCGATACCGTCGTCGGCGAATTCTACTGGCAGGTCAAAGCAGACGAGCAGGTATGGGGCGAGGACTTCATCGCGCCGCCCGCAATGCTGTCGAAGGAGACATCCGGCAGCGAGGAGAACTGGTCGCTGTCGAGCTACCTCACACCGAAGGAGCTCGCGGCTGCGCTCGGTGACAAGCTGGAATTCCAGTTCGGCAGCGGCACCGGCGTCGCGCCGAACCAACCCGACAAAGCGGGCAGGGCGGCGATCCCACTCACGCTCGCGTTCCTCGGCCTCGTGTTTCTCGGCATCCTGTTCGCTTCGATCGCGCCGGCGACCGAAAAGTACACCCACGTCGCCCAGATCCCGGCCGGCACGTTCACGCCACCGCTCGAGGGTGCCGCCGTGCCCGACGAGAACCCGCCGAACATCTTCTTCTCCGAGCCGTTCACGCTCGATAGCGGCAAGAACGTCGAGCTCGGGTTTCGCGCGAGCCTGTCCAACAACTGGGCGTTTGTCGTCGCGTCGCTCGTCAACGTCGCGAGTGGAGACGTGATCAGCGTCGACGCGACCATGGAGTACTACTCGGGTGTCGAAGACGGCGACTCGTGGTCGGAGGGCAAAGAGCACGACGCCGAGGTCGTCGGGCCCGTGCCAGCCGGCGAGTACGTGCTGCGGCTCGAGATGTCGCACGGGGCAGCGAGCGGCGAGGTGCCGCTCACCATCCGCGTGCGGCAAGGCGTGTTCCGCGGCATCTACCTCGGCTACGCGATCGGCCTGCTCGGACTGCCGTTCCTCATCCTCGGCATCGCCTCGTACTCGACCGAGCGGCGACGCTGGTCGAACAGCACGCAGGGTACATCCGGCATGCCGAAGACCCCGCTCGTGATCGTGATCGGTGGCATCGTGCTGCTGCTCACCGGCATCGTCGTCATTCTCAAAGCGATCGCGGAGTCCAGCAGCGATGACTGAACCAACGCAACCACTACGAGCACCCGATCGTCCATCGGTGCCGCGCCCGAAGCGCTCGCTGCTCACCGCGTTCGCGTTCGGCTTCGCGGTGCTCGTGCTCGGCGGTTACAGCGCAGTTGCCGTCACCCAGCGCGAGCTGCGCAAAGAGCAACGCGACGAGATTCCGGCAAGCGTGCGGTCATCGCCGGGCGGTTACCGGTCCTACAGCTTCTGGCACACGGGCTACCACGGAGGGAAGTGATGAAACTCGAGAATCTGGGCGAGGCAGCTGTCTCGTCAGCCGTTTTCGCAGGCATCGGCCTGATCGTGTTCGGACTCGCATTCTGGATCATGAACAAGCTGTCGCCGTTCTCGATCAAAAAGGAGATCGAGGAAGACCACAACACCGCGCTGGCCGTCATCATGGCCGGGGTGATTATCGGTGTCAGCCTCATCATCTCCTCCGCCGTCGGCGGCGCCTAACCCGCCGGCGCCCGTCGTTCGCGCGAGCGCGTTGTACATCAACGTGTTCGTGGTGGCGATCTGCGGCCTCGTTTACGAGCTGCTCGCCGGGACGATGGGCAGCTACCTGCTCGGCGACTCGGTCACCCAGTTCTCACTCGTCATCGGTCTTTACCTGTCGGCGATGGGCGTCGGCGCGTGGCTGTCGCGCCGCCTCGACAACGACCTCGCGAAGCGATTCCTCGAGATCGAGCTCGCGGTCGCGATCGTCGGCGGGTTGTCGGCGCCGGTGTTGTTCATCGCGTTCGGCTCGGTCGAGAACTTCCAGCTCGTGCTGCTCGGCTTCGTGTTCGTGATCGGCATGCTCGTCGGGCTCGAGCTGCCGCTGCTGATGCGCTTGCTCGAAGGTCAGCTCGCGTTCAAGGACATCGTGTCGCGCGTGTTGACGTTCGATTACATCGGCGCGCTCGCCGCCGCGCTGATGTTTCCGCTCGTGCTGGTGCCGCATCTCGGGCTCGTGCGGTCGTCGCTCGCGATGGGCGTCGCGAACGCCGCCGTCGCGCTGTGGGGCACCTGGCTGCTCGCGCCGCGGCTCGGCAAGAAGGCGCTCGTCAGCGTGCGCGTGCGCGCGATGCTCGTGCTGATCGGCTTGATCGTGGCGCTCGCGATGGCCGACGTGTTCACCACGTGGGCCGAAGACGAGATGTACGCCGATCCGATCGTGTTCAGCGACACGTCGTCCTACCAGCGGATCGTCGTCACCCAGAACCGCGCCGGCTTCCAGCTGTTCTTGAACGGCAACCTCCAGTTCTCGTCGGCGGACGAGTACCGCTACCACGAGGCGCTCGTGCACCCGGCAATGATCGCGGCCGATGCGCCGCCCAAGCGCGTGCTCGTGCTCGGCGGAGGCGACGGTCTCGCGCTTCGCGAGGTGCTCGCGCACCCGTCGGTCGAGCACGTGACGCTCGTCGATCTCGATCCGGCGATGACCGGGCTCGCGAAGAAGTTCCCGGCGCTCGCGGTGCTCAACCGCGCGGCGTTCTCCGATCGACGCGTCACGATCGTCAACGACGATGCATCGGTATGGATCGACGAGCACCCCGAGCTGTGGGACGCGATCGTCGTCGATTTCCCGGACCCGAATACGTTCCAGCTCGGCAAGCTGTACACGAAGGCGTTCTACCGCCGGTTGGCCGCGCGGCTCTCGCCGGGTGGTGCGGTCAGCGTGCAGGCGACGTCGCCGCTGTTCGCGCGCCGGTCGTACTGGTGCATCATCGAGACGATGCGCGCCGCCGGCTTCGTGGTGAAGCCGTACCAGGTCACCGTGCCGTCGTTTGGCGTGTGGGGCTACGCGCTCGCGCGCCGGCTCCCGTTCGAACCGCCCACCGAGCCACCGCGCGTCGCGCTGCGCTACCTCAACGCGAGCGCGCTGCGCGCGATGTTCGAGATCCCTGCGGACATGACGGCGGTGCCGGTCGAGATCAACCAGCTCGATAACCAGACGCTCGTTCGCTACTACGAGCGCGAGTGGAAAAAGTACGAATGAGCACGCGGCGCGATTTCATCGCGATGCTGCTCGGCACGCCGCTCGCGATCGCGTGTCGCGGCGAAGCTCCACGCCGGTTGCCGCCCGGCTCGATCATCGACACCGGCATGGCTCGCGCACACGCCGCAGTGCGCGACGGCAGCCCGCCGCAGATCACGCAGTGGCGACGCCATCGCGTCGTAATCGTCGGCAGCGGCATCGCGGGCCTCACCGCCGCGTGGGAGCTGCGCCGGCGCGGCATTCGCGACGTCGTCGTGCTCGAGCTCGACGATGCGATCGGTGGCACGTCGCGCAGCGGCACGTCACCGGTCACCGCATATCCGTGGGGTGCGCACTACATCGTCGCGCCGCAGCGCGAGCAGGTTGCGCTCATCGATCTGCTTCGCGAGATGAACGCGATCGAAGGCGTCGAAGCGAACGGCACGCCGATCGTCGACGAGCTGTTGCGCTGCCGCGAACCCGAGGAGCGCGTCTGGTACCTGGGTAAGTGGTGGGACGGTCTGTATCTCGACGCGGGCTCGAACGCCGCCGACAAGCAGCAGCTCGCCGCGTTCAACGCCGAAGTCGATCGCTGGTCCGCATGGCGCGACGCACAGGGCAGGCGCGCGTTCACGATCCCACGCTCGCTCGGTAGCGACGCGCCCGAGGTCCGCGCGCTCGATCGGATCTCGTTCGCCGCCTGGCTCGACGAGCGCAACCTGACCTCGCCGCGCCTACGCTGGGTCTGCGATTACGCGTGCCGCGACGACTACGCACTGACCGCGGCGCAAACGAGCGCGTGGGCCGGCTTGTTCTACTTCGCAGCGCGCCAAAGCGAGCCCGGTGCCGAGGCGCAGTCGGTGGTGACGTGGCCCGACGGTAACGGCGCGCTCGTGCGTCACCTCGCCGCCTCGACGACGATCGAACGCGGTGTCGCCGTGCTCGATATTACCGAGAGCGCCGACGGCGTCGCGGTGACGGCGGTCGGCCCGCAAGGTCCGCTCGGCATTCGTGCAGACGCCGTGATCGTCGCGACGCCGACGTTCGTCGCGAACCGCATCGTGCGCGCGCGGCGAGGCCAACCTGCCGGCGAGTACGGCGCATGGGCGGTTGCGAACGTCCATCTGCGCGCGCGGCCGATCGAGCGCGGGCGCGGCGCGCCGCCGGCATGGGACAACGTGTTCCGCGACAGCCCGAGCCTCGGCTACGTCAGCGCCACGCACCAGCGCGGCCGCGATCGGGGCGCGACGGTGTGGACCTGGTACTACCCATTCACCGACGAGGACACCGCTTCCGTGCGCAAGAAGCTCGCAGGTGCGGGCTACGCGGAGTGGGCAGACACCGTGCTCGCCGATCTCGCCCGCGCGCACCCTGATGTCCGCGACCACGTCGATCATATCGAGGTCGCGTTCTGGGGCCACGGCATGGTGCGCCCGCGCGTCGGCGCCATCTGGAACGATGCGCTCGCAGCGCGCGCCAAGCCGATCGGCCGCATTCACTTCGCGAACACCGATCTGTCGGGCTTCGCGATCTTCGAGGAAGCATTCGATCACGGACTGCGCGCGGCGCGCGAAGTCGCGGAAGGCATGCCGGCGTGAAGACCGACGGCGCCAGACCGGAGTCCGGCCCCGCCGGATCGATGACACGGGGCAGCGCCGGACCGGAGGCCGGCCCCGCCGGATCGATGACACGGAGCGGCCGCTGGCTGTTCTCCGCGCCGATCGACCTCGCGGTGTTCGGCGGCACGGCGGTTGTCGCCCTCGTGCTCGTCGTGCTCGCGCCGGCGCTCGGCATCGGTCGCGACGCCCCCGAGTGGTCGTGGATCGTCGGCGTGCTGCTCGTCGATGTCGCGCACGTATGGTCGACGACCTTCGTCGTCTACCTCGATCCGGTCGAGTGGAAGCGGCGCCCGCTGCTCTACGCGCTCACGCCGGTCGCGGCCTTCGGCGTCGGCGTCGCGCTCTACTCGTGGGGCCCAGGTCCGTTCTGGCGCGCGATCGCGTATCTCGCGGTCTACCACTTCATCCGCCAGCAATACGGCTGGGTGATGATGTACCGCGGCCGCAACGGCGAACGCGATCGGCTCGGTCGCGGGCTCGACGGCGCGACGATCTACTTCGCGACGATCTACCCGCTCGTGTGGTGGCACGCGCACCTGCCGCGCGACTTCGCGTGGATGCGCAGCGGCGACTTCCTCACCGGGCTGCCGATATGGCTCGCCGATGCGACGGGCCTCGTGTACCTCGCGCTACTCGCGATCTACGTCGGCCGCGCGATCGCGCAGCTCGTTCGCCGCGAGCCCGTCTCGTGGGGCAAGCACCTCGTCGTTGTCACGACCGCCGCATGTTGGTACGTCGGCATCGTCGCCACGAACACCGACTACACGTTCACGATCACGAACGTGCTGATCCACGGCGTGCCGTACATGGCGCTCGTCTACATCTATGCGCGCAACGCCGCGCGCGAGCCCGAAGCCAAGCACGGCGCCAACGCGCGCCTGTTCACGAAGGGCCGCGGCATCGTCTTGTTCCTCTCGACGCTCTGGGTGATCGCCTACGTCGAGGAGCTGCTCTGGGATCGCGCGCTGTGGCACGACCGCGAATGGCTATTCGGCTCCGGGCTCGAGATCGGCACCGGTGCCGTGATCCTCGCGCCGCTGCTCGCCGTGCCACAGCTTACCCACTATTTCCTCGACGGTTTCCTATGGCGCCGGCGCGCGAATCCGCGACTGGGCCGCCTGCTCTGACATACACTGCTCGAATGGGGCGGTTCTCACTCGCGTGGATGTTCGTGGTGGCGATGGTCGGCAGCAGCTCAGCGCAGGAAGCGCCGCCGCCCGTCGACGAGCAATCCCAGTTCGACGCCGCGTTCGACGCGATGCTGCGCGGCGACTTCGCGGCCGCGTCGAACGGGTTCAAGCAGCTCGCCGGTACGGCCGCATCGCCGGAGCGTCGCGCCTCGTCGGCGGATCTCGCGCGACTCGCCGACGAGCTGCTCGTGCGCGGCGGCAGGCTCACGTACGCCGGCGCACCGGGCGCACCGGCCGCACCGCTCGCACCCTCGGCTGACGTCGTCCCGGTCTCCGAGGACGATGCGGTCGACGGCGGCCGCGCCAGCTTCGTGATCACCACGACGATGGCGTCGTTCTACAGCGGCTTCGTGCTCCTCGATCTCCTCGACACCGACGACCTTCGCACGGGCACGCTCGTCGTGATGGCATCGACCGCAGGCGGCGTGGTCGGCTCGCTCTACGGCACGCGCGGTCGCACGATGACGGGCGGCATGGCCGACGCATGGCGGCTCGGCTTGTTCGCCGGTGTCGGCAACGCGCTCCTGCTGTCCGGACCGATCGGCCTGTTCGACGCCGAAACGAACTCGAGCGAGAAGGTGAACACGTTCGTGCTCGCCTCCGGCTGGGGCGCCGCCACCGCAGGCCTGCTGATCGCGGACAGCATTCGCCCGACGCGCGGCCAAGTCACCGTCGTCGAGACGTTCGGTCTGATGGGTATCGCGTCGACGCTGCTGTCGCTCGCGATCGTCCAACCCGACGACGTTTCGGGCAACACGTTCCTCACGATCACGGCGGCCGGGCTCGACGGCGGTCTCGCCGCGGGCGCTGCCTTCGGCGGCAAGCTCGACTGGTCGCACGCGCGCTCGCGTTACGTCGAGCTCAGCGCGTTCCTCGGCGGTCTCGCAGGTGGCGGGACCTCGCTCCTGCTGTTCGCAGAATCCGGGGACGACAACACGCTGCGTGCGGCGGCCGCGATCACGCTCGCCGGTCTGTGGGGCGGTTTCGCGCTCGGTACGCACTTGACCCGCGACATGGCTCCCGACTTCCGGTTCCGCCGCGCGCAGACCACGACGGCGATCACGCCAACGTCGATCCGCAACGCACCGGGTCTCGCGCTGACCGGAATGTTCTAGAACGAAGCGCGGACGGCTTCGAACCCAAAGCCCAGCGACGTCAGGCGAACACCGTCGATCTCGATATCGGGGGCAATGAGCTGTCCGACGAGCGAGTTGTTGCTGATCTCGTCGTTCGTGATCATGCAGTCCTTCGGGTTCGTGTCGAGCATATGGATCCAGGTCAGCGCGTCGGTCTTCTCCTCATTCGTGACGCAGCCACAGCTCGGCGGTTGGTTACGCATCGAGCACTCGGCCGCGATTCGTTGCTCGAGGTGGGACTGAAAGGCCGGCACCAGCTTGTGATGGACGTCGGACGCTGTCAGCCCGCCACCGATCAGACCTACGAGACTCGTGTCGTCAAGGCGGTAGATGCGCACGCGTGCGCCCAGGAGCTCTACGTAGACCACGGCATCGTAGAGCGGGATGGAGACCGCGAGCCGACCGGGACCGCCGATGAAACGTCCCGGCATTCGCTCGCCTAGCAGCGGTTGGTTGAGGGCGGGCAAGGCGACGAACTGACCATCGCCCTGTAAATGGTGGCGGCAAGTCGTATCGAGCTTGGCGGTGCAAGGTGCGGGAACCGGGTTCGAACCCTCGAACAACGTAAATGCGATCGAGTCATCGGGATCTGACGCTTGCGCATACTGCAACGTCGCAAGGGACAGTACGTCACCGTGAGCGATCCGCACGAAGACCCGAACGCTCGGATCGGCACCTTCGTTCGTGAGGCTGCCCATTGCGGTCCCGAGCTGGTTGTCGATCGTGCCGTCGCCGTTGAGATCGAGCCCGAGCTGGCGGGCGGTCGTGTTCGACTGCGGGAGCGTGAGGCCGCTGAGCACATACTTCACCTGCTCGCCCGTCGGCGGTGAGAGCTCGTCCGAGCAGCCGACGACCGCGAGCGCGAGTACCGCGGACCGCATACGCCCACGATACCGGCGCCTGCAAAGCGCACAGCAGAGTTCAGGCGCTCGCCACGAACCTGCCGCCTTCTGCCAAAGCGCCGGTCACTGCGCCATCGCGCTGCCCATCAGCTGGTTCGACGGCTCGCCCTCGATATCGGTGATCCAGATCTTCATGTCGTAACGGCCGGCCGCGGGTGGCACCACGATCAGCGCCCACGCGATCGTGCCTTCCGTCATCGAGCCGACGTTCTGCAGATCCGTCATCGGCAGCGTCTGCTTTGACGCATCCGGCAGCGTGATCTCGACCGCGAGCTGATCGAGATCGCCGTCGGGATCGCTGAAATTTAGCGAGCCGGTGATCGTCGTTTGCGTGCCGACGGGCATCGTCATCGGCGAGTACGCCAGGTTCGAGATCGTCGGTGCGGTGTTGTCGTCGGTCGTGCACGCAACGAGAGCGAGACAGGAGCAGAGGAGGAGGGTCGTTCGCATGGGTTCGTCCTTGTGGTTGCGAGCGAACGCTAGTGGCGTGCGCGGTCGCGCTGGTACCACGTCACGCGATCTTCACGCCACAGCTGGTTTACAGGCGGGTAGACCGGTAACGCGTGGCACGCGTTGCCCCGCTCGCTGCGCTACTTGCGCAGGCGTTTCGTGACGAGCGTCTCCAGTGCGTCGTACTGCGCGGGCGTAATCGTCTTCAGGTGCAGCACGCCCGGCTTCTTCTTCTGCAGCGTCGTGAGCGCCGCGGGCACCTTGATTCCGGGCGCGACAGAGATCGTGACGTGTTTGGCGTGTTTCGTCGCCGTCGCGACATCGGTGTGATTCGCGAGCAGCGTGCTGACGAGCACGAACGTCGCGTCGGCGTCGATCTTCCGGTAGTAGCCGCGATCGGGGCCGAGCAGCTTGCGCTTGGCGAGGATGAGCTGCCAGCCCGCAGCGAACAGCTTCGCGAGCGCCTTCTTCTCGGCGGCGGTGACGGTCTTGAACGACAGGACGCACTTGCCGGTGATCTGGTTCGCGAGCGACGCGGGCAGCCCGACGTGCAGCTCCGGAAACACGTGGAGCGGGTAGAACACGAGCCGTGCGCCGCCGCGGCTCGTATTGAGATAGCCGAACATCGTGCGCGAGTACTTGAAGTCTTCGTCGAGCACGTAGCGCTCGCCGGTGTCCTCGCTCACCTTGAAGTGCTGTGCGTAAGGAACGAGCAGCGGCTTGATCGCCGCGAACGCTGCGGTGGACACCGAGCGAGCTTACTGCGTCGGGTCGAGCTGGCGCACGCGTCTACGAGAGTCGCGCGCAGATCGCACATGTATCGCGATGGCCAGAGGCGTTCAGTGCGTCGGCGGGCGGGTATCCCTCGTGCACGTCGTCTGCCCAAGGAACATTGTGCGCACTGACCGCCTCGGCCTCGTCGGGTCGCGCTCGCCCTGCGCGCCGTTGCGCGCACGCGGAGCGCCAAGCGACGCACCGAGCCGTATGATCGGAATTCGCTTGTCACCCCGCCTGCGCGCCGGCGCGCGACGGGCGTGAGCGCGACCCTCCTCGGCAGCCCGGAGCCCGGGGTTCATTCCTTGGGTTCACAGTCTCGCAGTCGTTGCGCATCTGCAGGCTCGGTGGCTACGGCGCGCGATGTGAACGCCGGCGTGCCAAGTGGCACGAAGATCGTCGCGCGGTCGTGCTCACGTGGGCACGAGGATCGTCGCGCGGTCGTGCTCACGTGGGCGCGAAGATCTCGCAAAAACCAATTCGATGACGATTTCGCTTGACGGAATTTCTGGCAGCGGCGAGCGCGAGTTGCGTATCCGCACGTGATCGATCGCGAGACGCGATGGTTGCGCGCCTGCGAGCGTCAGATCGAGTCGGTGTCGGTTCTCGACGAGAAAGCGCGATTTGTGCTGGACGTCGCGAATCACGAGCTCAAAAAACCGAGTGGTAGAACTCGTCGCATGTTGAGGGATGAGTGCGCTGACGTTGTGCCCACGTGGGCACAAGACCATGACGCGAAGATCGAACGGCATCGCGAAATCGATCGGCAGCTTCGGGCGATCGCGAAGCAGATGACGGTGCTCGACGTGGAGCAAGCGCGCTGGTTGCGCGAGGCGGAGCGGCATCGCGTGTGGCGCAAGCTCGGGTTCTCGACCGCACTCGAGTACCTCGAGGACGTGTTCGGCCACGCGCCGCGCACGGCGAAGGATCGCTTGCGCGTTGCGAAGGAGCTTGGCGAGCTACCGGGCCTCGAGGAGGAGCTGCGCAACGGCGCGCTACCGTATTCCGCCGCGCGCGAGCTGACGCGCGTGATGACGCGAGCGACCGAGGCGCAGTGGCTGGCGCGAGCTCGCGGCAGAAACGTGCGAGACATTGCGGCGCTTGTTGCGGGGCACAAGAAGGGCGACACGCCCGACGATCCGAAGGACCCGGCGCTGCTCACACGTGATCTGGTGTTCACGCTCGACGCGCGGCGCCAAGCGCTGTTCGAGCAAGTGCGCGCGGCCTACCAACAGGAGCGCGGGGACTACGTCGAGGATACCGAGCTGTTCGAAGCGATGTGCATGCGATTCCTCGCGGGCGCTTCAGCGGCAACCGAGGCGCATCCGGGCAAGGCTCCGCAACCGATGCATCAGATCGTCTATCGCAGGTGTGATACCTGCGAGCAGGCGTCACAGGAGGCGCGCGGTCAGGTCATCCCGTTGCGCGCCGAGGACTTCGCGCAAGCCGAGTGCGATGCAGCGATCGTTCGCGAAGCGGAAATCGTCGCCGCGCAAGCGAATGGCAAGCGACGCCCTGCGCCGACACTCACGATTCCCGCGAAGACGCGCGACATGGTGTGGAGGCGCGATCACGGACGCTGCCGGTTCCCCGGCTGTCGCGCGACGCGCAACCTTGCCATTCATCATCTCGTGCATCGAGCGCACGGCGGCGATCACGACCCGACGAACTTGCTCGTACTGTGCGACGGGCACCACAAGCTGCTGCACGACGGCATCGTCTCGATCACCGGACGCGCGCCCAACGATCTGGTGTTCGCTCGCGACGGCCATCGCCTCGTCGATCCGCAGGCACCGGCCGAGCAAGCAGCCGCAGAGGAACTGCAACCGACGCGGGCGGCAAAGACACGTA
>DATDCH010000516.1:0-4794 GCA_036524455.1 Kofleriaceae bacterium
GCGGATTCGCCGCCGGCAACGTCGTCGACGTCGTGCTCGTCGGCGAGCAGTGCGCTCATCGTGCGGCGCACGAGCTCCTCATCATCGATGATGAGCAGGCGCAGGCGGACCCCGGGAGGCTCCGGTTCGGGTGCGGCTGGCCTTGGCAGCTGCGAGGTTGGGAGCGGAAACGTGATTGCTACCTTGGTGCCGCTGCCCACGCTGCTCTCGAACTCGATGCGGCCTCGCATGGTCTCGATGATCTGCTTGCACACGGCGAGCCCGAGCCCGATGCCCGCACCGATCGGCTTCGTCGTGAAAAACGGTTCGAACACGCGGTCGTGTTCGGTCGTGCCCACACCGGTATCGGTGATCGTGATGGTCACTTCGTGATCGCGCTTTATCGCGACGGTGACGCGATTGTTGTCGGGGTCGCTTCCTTCGATCGCGTGAACCGCATTGACGAGGATGTTGAGCACGACTTGCTCGAGCCGGCCGGCGACCGCGTCGATGATGACGGGCTGCGTCGCGTAGTGGCGTACGAGGCTCGCGCGATGGCGAAGGTCATTGTCGATCATCTTCAATGCGCGCTCGACCACCGCGACGACGTCGACAGGACCCTCGGGCTCGGCGGCGGGGTCGCGTGTATAGGTGCCGAGGTCGCGAACGATCGTCGCGACGCGCTGAGCGCCGTGAAGGGCGCTGGTGACATACTCGCGGAGTACGGCGGCTCGTGCTGGATCGGGTTCGCGATCGACCTCGAGCTGCAGCCGCTGCAGGCTGAGCTGGAGATAGGTCAACGGATTGTTCACCTCGTGTGCGACGGTCGCGGCCATCGTTCCCATCGCGCCGAGCCGATCGGCACGAAACAGCTGCTCCTGCATCCGTTTGCGCTCGGTTACGTCTCGCACGAATGCGAGCACCGCAGATCGGTTCTCGTATTCGTAGGGGACCGACAGCACCTCGACGGTCAGGTTCGTCGGAATCACGTGATACTCCGACGATCCGAACGAGGCGCCTGTGCTGATCTTCTTGATGCGGTCGCTCGCCCGAGCCGCATCTTCGGCGGGGAGATATTCGCTGAGCAGGCGGCCGCGCACCTGCTCGAGGCCTGTCGCGCCGAACATCTTGACGGCGACCGGATTCGCAAGGCTGATCCGCCCATCCTGGACGATGACAACGCCATCGGGCGCATGCTCGATCAGTGATCGAAATCGCGCTTCGGAGCGCCGCAATGCCTCGATGGCGTGGCGCTGCTCGGTTGTATCTCGGAAGTAACAGACCGCGAGCTCGGCAGTCGGCGTAGTGATGCGCGCGACGCCGACCTCGACCTCGCGCCGCGTTCCGTCCGGTCGCTCGATCACGCACTCCAGCGTCAGCGGCGGCGCTCCCGGACCACGGCTCGCGATGGTCTCACGCACCCGCGCTCGTTGCTCGGGGGTGACGAGCTCCCACGGTGGGCGACCGATGAGGTCCTGCACGGGCCGGCCGACGAGCTCGGCGAGCAAGTTACTCGCGTAGACGACCGTCGGCTGCGCTGCATCGACATGCACGACGAATAGCGCGAGCCCGACGCGCGTCGCGGCTCGTTCGAATGCATCGAACATGCTCGCCCGCTCGGTCGCGTGAAGGTGAGCACTCAGCTCAGCCATGCGCACGAACATAGCGCGCGTGGACTTCGGTCGGGCCATCACTGGCGCAACTTCATTCAAGCGCCGGCAAGACTGCACGCCCTGAACCGCGTGCTACTTGCGATCGTCGAACAAGTCGCCGTCGGTCTTGTCGGTCGTCGGCGTCGTCTTCGTGGACTTCGTGCGGCTCGACTTGCGCTTCTTCTTGTCGCTCTTTGCGACCTCGGTCTTGTCGTCGGTTTTCGCCGCGTCGGTCTTCGCCGCGTCGGTCTTCGCCGTCTCGGTCTTGGCCGCGTCGGTCTTCGTGGACTTCGAGTCCGTCTTCGCCGACTTCGAGTCCTTCTTGGTATCGCTCTTCGCGTCAGACTTTGCATCGGTCTTCACCGCGGTCTTCGCGTCGGTTTTCACCGGCACCGTCTTCGCTGGATCCACTGCCGGCGCGGCGGCCGGCATCACCTTCATCTCCTGCTTGATGTCGGCAGGCTCCTCGACGCTCGCTTCCATCTTCTTCTCGCTCTTCATCGCACCCGCGATAAAAAAGCCGCCGACACCGGCGAGCACGACGAGCGTCGCGACGCCTGCGATCACCATGCTGCGCGAGCCGCGCAGCACCTTCGTGCCCATCTGACCGGCGCCGCCCGACAGGCTCGAGTTGTTCGTCTGACCCCAGCTCTTCGGCGTCAGCGCCGGCGGTGTCATCGTGATGCCGGCGCCCGAGCCGGCGAGCGGAAAGCCGGGCTGCGAACCGCGCGGTGTGGTGAGGATGCGCGATGCGCGATCCGCGGCTTGCGCAGCGGACATCGGATCGGATGCGTACGGCGCGAGCATGCGCGCGAGCTCGCCGACCGATTGGATGCGGCGATTCGGATCCTTCTCGAGGCAGCGGAACACGATGTCCTGCAGCCCCGGCGGCAGCGTGACGTGCATCGGCGACGGCGGCGCGGTGCCGACCTTGAGCACGAGCTGCGCGTAGGTCTCGGCCTCGAACGGCGGGCGACCCGCGAGGAGCTGATACATGACGACGCCGATCGACCACAGATCGCTCCGCGGATCGGTCGAGCGTGCCGACACCATCTGCTCGGGTGCCATGTACGTCGGCGTACCGATCACGGTCTGCGTGCCGGTCAGCTCGGAGACCTCGGCCGGCGTCTTCGAGATACCGAAGTCGAGGATCTTGAGCAGATTCGATCCGTCGGGGCGGCGCGTGATGAAGAAGTTCGACGGCTTGATGTCGCGATGGATGATGCCCATCGCGTGCGCCTCGGCCATGCCTTCGCACGCCTGCAAGATCAGATCGACGACTGCCTGCGCTAGCTGCGGTCCGTGATGGCGCAGGATCTGATTGAGATCGTGCCCATCGAGGAACTCCATCACCATGAACGGACAGCCATCGGGCATGGTGCCGACGTCCATCACGCGGGCGATGTGCTCACTGCGCAGCCGGACCGTCGCCTGGGCTTCGCGCAGAAACCGCGCGACGGTCGACTGACTCTCGGCCATCTCGGGCAGCAGGATTTTGATCGCGACCGGCTGCTGCAGGTACATGTGGCTCGCCTTGACGACGCGCCCCATTCCGCCGATGCCGATCACTTCTTCCACTCGGTACTTGCCGAGCAGAATCTCCCCGGGTTGCGGCCCTTGCACGACGCCCAATTGTAGCAGCGTTTGCCGGGCCCCAAATCAGATCGTCTCTACGACAAATAGGCGGGGCCTATACGAAAGTTAGCCAGTGGTCGTGCTTGGTATCGTTGCCCTTGACCACCGAGAAGAACGACTCCTGCAGGCGGCGCGTGACCGGGCCGGCCTCGCCGCGGCCGACCTTGCGATGATCGATATCGCGCACCGGCGTGATCTCCGCGGCCGTGCCGGTAAGGAACACTTCGTCTGCCGTGTAGAGCTCGTCGCGCGCGACCTGCGCTTCACGCACCTCGACGCCTTGCTCTTGCAGGAGTGTAATCGCGGTGTCGCGCGTGATGCCGGCGAGGATCGCCGAGGATGTCGGCGGCGTGCGCACGACACCGTTCTTGATCACGAAGATGTTCTCGCCGGTGCCTTCGGCGACGTAGCCCTGGGGGTCGAGCATCAGCGCTTCATCGAAGCCGCTCTTGTTCGCCATCCGCTTCGCGAGCACGCTCGTCACGTACTGGCCGCAGATCTTGCCTTTGTTCATCACCGCGTTGCCGTTCGCACGCGAGAAGCCGGAGATCATGCATTTGATCCCCTTCTTGAGGCCGTCATCACCGAGGTACGCGCCCCACTCGTAGCAGGCGATCATCGTGCGAACCGGTGACTCGAGCGAGCCGAGGCCGAGCGCGCCGTAGCCGAGATACATCAGCGGGCGCAGGTAGCAGGCCGTCATCTTGTTGGCCTTCACGAGCTCGACGCACGCTTGCATCAGCTGGTCGCGCGTGTACGGGCTATCCATCGTGCAGATCGACGCCGAGTCGATCAGGCGCTCCACGTGCTCGCGCAGCCGGAAGATGTGCGTCTTGCCATCGGTGCGCTGATACGCCCGAATGCCTTCGAACGCACCGACGCCGTAGTGCATCGTGTGCGAGAGCATGTGATCGGTCGCGGAGTCCCACGGGATCAGGGACCCATCCACCCAGATCGTGTCGACCTTCTTGATGCCCATAAAGGCTTCGTATCGCACGCCCATGACAGATCACAAGGCACAGTGCATCAAGGATCTTCCGACACACCGTTAACGCGCTGCGGCTGCGTACTTACCTACGCACCGAGGAGACTGAGGTAGGCTCCGCGGATCTCACGCTGCCAGCGTTCGACGTGCTCGAGCAGTGTGGCACCGTCGGGAAAACCCGAGCGCCGCGCGAGCCGTTCGAGCTCGTCGCGCGATTCGGGCAAACGATGGATCGGCTGGTCGTGCACGACACGCAGGCGATGTTCGATCCCGCGCAGGAAGCGATAGCCCTGGTCGAGCAGCTCGAGCACGCTGGGCGGAGCGATCCCCAGTGCGGCTGCGGCGTGAAGCGCCTGCGTGGTGCTCGTCGTGCGCAGCTCGGGGTGCGCGTGGCCGTGGACGAGCTGGAGGTACTGGGTCGCGAACTCGACATCGATCACACCGCCGGCGTCGAACTTGAGGTCGCCGCCCTGACGCTTGTGGAAGCCACCGCCCAGCTCGCGCTCGATCCGCTCGCGCATCGCACCGATCGCCTCGGCGACC
>DATDCH010000517.1:0-16015 GCA_036524455.1 Kofleriaceae bacterium
GCCGCGCGCGTCGCGCAAGACGCCGCAAGGCGGTGTGCAACAGAACGTGCTGCAGGCGATCGTCGGTGCGAAGCCGGCCGAGCCGATGCCGGCGCCGCGACCGCCGCGCGCCGAGACACCGCCGGAGTCGGGACGCAGCGAAGACTCGGGCGCGCAGACCATTCCGCAGCAACCCTCGCCGATTCCGCCGCGCGGTACCGGGCCACCGCCGATGCCGTCGACGCATGGTGGGCCACCACCGCAGCACGGCATGCCGCATCCAGGGCCGTACGGGACGCCACAAGGCCAGCCGCCGCATCCCGGCACGCCGCCGCAAGCCTTTTCCGGCTACGCCGCCGATGCGTCGGGGCTGCCGATGACGCCACCGCAAGGCGTGCCCGTCGCACAGAACTACGGGCCGCCGTACCAGCACCAGCCCTACCCGGGCTATCCGCCACAGCAGGGCTATCCGCAGCCGGGCTACCCGGGCTATCCGCAGCAAGGCTATCCCGGCTATCAGCCGCCGCAGGTGACACCGGGCGCGCTGTACCAGCTGCAGCCGCACGGCGCGCCGCCGCCGTCGCCGATGTCGCTGACCGGGCAGATCCGATTGTTCGAGGCCGACGAAATCCCCGACAAGTACAAGGTCTCGGGTGGAGGTGGCCGCTGGGTCAAGCTCGTGATCGCGGGCATCCTCGCAATCTCGGTTGCGGCCGGTGTCACGTTCTTCATCATCAAATCGACACAGGACACGCCTCCGGAAGTCGGCACGATTCGCGTCGAGTCGGTGCCGCCCGGTGCCGAGGTGACGTTTGACAACACGCGTCTAGCCGGTGTGACCCCGATGAACATCGACAGTGTGCCGGTGGGCACGCGTCACGAGATCAAGGTCGAGCTCGCGCGGCACAAGCCGTACGTCGAAACCGTCGATATCCCGAAGCGCGGCGGGGAGGTACCGGTCAAAGCGTTCCTCACACCGATCACGGGAAAGCTAACCGTGATTACGGATCCCGACGGCGCAGAGATCTGGGTCGACGGCAAGCTACGCGGCCGCGCACCGATGACGATTACAGACATCGACATGTCATCTGCGAAGCAGCTCGAGCTCCGGCTCAAGGACTACCAGCCGCACGTCCAAGCGCTGCAATGGCCTGACAACGGCAAGATCGATATCAATCAAAAGCTGCTGCGCTAGGCTGTAACATGGAGTCCATGGCAGCTCGCCGTGCGGTGGTGTTCGCGCTCGTCGCCACGGGCGCGTGCGGGAACTTCGGCGGTGGTGGTCACGACGCAGCGATCGATGCGGGCTACGACCCCGATGCGTGCGTCGGCCTCGAGTGCTTTCAGTTCGACTGCAGCAAGAAAGGCGCGCCGCCGACCTCGATCTCAGGAACGGTCTACGCGCCGAACGGCACGTTGCCGCTCTACGGTGTCGACGTCTACGTGCCGCGCAGCGATCCGGGCCCGCTTCCCGACGGTGCGCAGTGCGCGCGCTGCGATCAAGGCTTGCTCGGCGGATCGTTCGCGCAGACGCGCACCGACGAAGCCGGCAACTTCAAGCTCGAGAACGTGCCGGCCACGACGAACGTGCCGCTCGTGATCCAGACCGGCAAGTGGCGCCGTCAGCTCGTCATCCCAAACGTCGCGGCATGTGAAGACCTGCCGCTGCCGATGACCGATACGCGACTACCGAAGGATCGCAGCGAAGGCGACATGCCGCTGATCGCGATCACCACGGGCCTCGCCGACGCGCTCGAGTGCTTGCCGCTCAAGCTCGGTATCGCGCGCACCGAAATCACGACGCCAGCGGCGGGTGGCCGCATCCAGCTGTTCGCGAATGCCGTCGGCGGGCAGGGTGCGAATACGTTCCAGGCGGGATGGCCCGGCGGCGTCGGCGCGTTCGGTAACGCACAGATGTTGTGGTCGACCGAGAACAACCTCAAGGCGTACGACATCGTGATGCTGTCGTGCGAAGGCAACCAGTATCCCGCGTCGAAACCGACGACGTCGCTCAATGCAATGAAGGCGTACGCCGATCTCGGCGGCCGCGTATTCGCATCGCACTGGCACAACATCTGGATCGAAGGCGGCGTCGGTGCGGAAGCGCCACCCGAGTGGGTGAGCGTCGCGACGTGGAACAACAGCGGCACGACCTTCAACAGCCCGCCGGTCGGCACCGACGGTCCGGACTTTATCGACGAGGTCTCGAATCCCAAAGGCATGGCATTCGCGACGTGGATGATGAATGTGATGGGCTCGACGGTGCGCGGCCAGATTCCGATCACGAACGGCAAGCAAACCGCGACCGCCGTCGATCCGGCGAAGGCCGAGCGTTGGGTCTATTGGGTCAACGCAGCGAACCAAACGTTCCCGCAGAACTTCCAGTTCACGACGCCGAACGAGCTGCCATCCGATCAGCGCTGCGGCAAGGTCGTGTTTTCCGACATGCACGTATCGTCGGGCTCGACGTCATCGCCGGGCACGCCCTATCCAGGTGGTTGCAACATGGGCCCGCTGACGCCGCAGGAGAAGGCGCTGGCGTTCATGTTCTTCGACATCGCGTCCTGCGTCGGCACGCTCTTTTGATCCGGCGTGATCTTCTGACGCCCGCTCGATCTCGGCATGCGATCGCTGTTAGGCTGCCCCTCCCATGGTGCAAGCAGCAGCGAGACAGGCGGCGGCCGGTGAGATCACGACCCTGCTCGGACGCGGAGCGACGTTCGAGGGCAAGCTCACGTTCGAAGGCACGGTCCGAATCGATGGTCGCTTCAAGGGTGAAGTTTTCACCGACGACACGCTCGTGATCGGCGAAGGCGCGCACGTCGAGGCGTCGCTCGATGTCGGCGAGGTGATCATCCAGGGCACCGTCGTCGGCAACATCACCGCGAAGCGCACGATCGAGATCCACGCGCCCGGTCGCGTGAAGGGCGATCTGCACTGCCCGACGCTGCAGATCGACAAGGGCGTCATCTTCGAGGGCCGCGCCTTTATGGAAGCGGCGACCTCTACCCAGCAGCGCCCGGCGGCGGCGGGGCAGGTGCAAGGCCCGACCGGCGTCCAGCAGCCACAGCCCGCGAAGCCAGTCCCGGTTAAGTAGTATCGTTACGGCATGAGGGCCGTCGCCGTCCTGATCGCGCTCGTTTGCGGTCTCGATGCAGCGTACGCCGAAGACAAGCCGTGGGCCGAGGGCGTTCCCGCCGACGCTCAGAGCGCCGCGCTCGAGCTCTATCGCCAGGGCAACGAGATGTTCGAACAAGCGCGCTACCTCGAAGCGCTCGCCAAATACGAGGTCGCGCTGCGCTCGTGGGATCACCCGTCGATTCGCTACAACGCAGCCGTTTGCCTGATCAACCTCGGTCGCGCCGAGGAGGCCTACGAGAACTTGATGGCGGCCCTGCGCTTCGACGGTGCCCCGCTCTCGGCGGAGCTGCAGCGCCAAGCCCGCACCTACGAGTCGCTGCTCGCCGGTCAGCTCGCCGAGCTCGAAGTCCAGTGCAAGGAACCGAACGCGAAGGTGCAGCTCGACGGCAAAGACTTGCTCGACTGCCCGGGCGCGCAAGCGCGCAAGCTCAAGCCGGGCCGTCACCAGGTCGTCGCGCAGAAGCCAGGCTACGAAACCGAGAGTCGCGCGATCGAGCTCGCAGCCGGCAAGAAGACCACGCTCGTGCTCGAGCTCAAGGTCGTCGGCAGCCGCGGTCGGCTCGAGCGGCGCTGGCCGCGCTGGCTGCCGATTACCGTGCTCGCGACCGGCGCAGCGTTCGGTGTCGCGGCAGTCCCGCTGTCGCTCGCGGCGCGCTCCGATCGCGATGCGTGGGACGAGCAATTCCGCGCGTACTGCCCGGGCGGCTGCGATCCGGCCTCGCTCGACCAAACGCAGCGCGCGCGGCTCGACGAGCTTGAAAGTACACGCTCGCGCTCGGCGACGTTCGCGTACACCGCGATGGCGGTGGGTGCGGTCGGCCTCGGCGTCGGTTTTGCCCTCGTGCTGCTCAATCAGCCGCGGCTCGTCGGTGCGACGGTCACGCCACAGGTCGGTCGCGATCACGCGTCGCTGTCAGTCGTCGGGCGCTGGTAGCGACTCATCGTCCCACTCGTCCTTGCGATACAGATCGCCAAGTCGGTGGTGGCCGATCAGCCCGGTCAGCTGATCGATATCTCCGAACGTCAGCTCGAGGCCGCACACGTGCCGGCGCTTCGCGAGCGCTTTCGGCGTATGCCGCGATTCGATCTCGAGCCGCACGCGACCGTCGTGCTGTACCCGCGGACGCAGCTGGATCCGATAATGGTTCGGATCCTTCGGATCGAACGGCGCATGACGGCCGTCGGTATAGATCCACTCCCCGATCCCGACGATGACGCTGCCGAGCTCGGCCAGCTCGTCATCCTCGATCTGCATCACGACCAGCTCGACGGTCTCGCTGCGCACGCAGCTCTCCTTCGAGTACGAGCTGATGATCACGCCGATCGACGAGCCACCGGTCGCACGCGACAGGTCCACCGAGCCGAAATAGGCCGGCGTGATCGACTTGCCGCCGGACTTCGGCACCGTCGACACGCGCCAGCGCCGATCGCGCCGCACCGCGAACACCACGCCGTCGAGCTCGCGAATCATCAGCACGGGCCCGCCTTCGCCGAGGAACACGTCGATCTCGACGTCGCTCACCTCTTTCGCCTCCGCCATCCGCGCCACGCGCTCCGCCCACGCGGGCGTCGCAATGGCCGGGCGATCGCCTTTGCGTAGCGCTGCGACGAGGTGGTGCGGCGTGTAGCCGGCGAACTCCACGCAGCGCAGCTCTGCCGTCTGTTTGATGCAGCTGGCGCCGCTGCCGTCGTCGAGCTGTGCGGACAACACGAGTGACTCGGTGTCGGCGTCGAAGTCCAGGTCGTGAAACAGCGTGAGCGCCTGAAAGTCAGCCATCGCCAGGATCGACGCGAGTGACGGCGGCTCCGCGGGCGCGGGCGCGCTGGGCGACGGTGATGTGGCTGGCGGCGCCGGTGACGTCGCCGGCACGGTCGCGTGTCGCGATGCTGGTGCGGCCTGTATACAGGCGGTGCAGACGACGAGCGGCAAGATCGCGGTGCGCACAGATTCGCAGTAGCACTCGCGCGTACGGGATCAACGACACTTTTGGGCAACGCGCGTAACCGAACCGGCCACTTTGAGCGATGCTCGCCGCGTGACCGTCGAGCGACCGCCGCCGCGCCCGCATCACCTGCGCTTCAAGTATGCGCTCGTCCAACGCGCGTTGCAGCATGCGCAGGAGCTGATCGAGCTGTGCACGAGCCAAGGCGGTTTGCTCGCGCTGTGGAACGAGATCGGGGCCGAGCAACCGGAGGCCGAACGCTGTGTCGATACCGGTCTCGGCGCGCAGAACGTCGGCGATGCAGAGCGCCCCGTCGTGATGATCACGCTGCCGCCCGCCGAGCGTCCGAACGAGGCCTGGTTTCTGTGCGTGTTCCCGAAACCGGCGACGCTCGATGACAAGGGCGCGTTGTGGGTGCCGGATCCAACCGGGCCGCTCGAGCTACGGATCTTCGGCATGGAGCGGTCGATGCTTCCAGACGGCGGATTGATCGGATTCGTCGTCGAGTGGACGCAGGTCTATCGTCACAACTACGACGCGCCCGACAACGCTTCGCCGGGCGCATTCTGGAAGGCGATCCTCGAAGTCGTCGGTGGTACGCGCAAGCCGATTCACACGATGGCGCTCACCGGCGCGGCCGCCGCGCCTATCGCGCCGTAGTCCGCACGCCAAGGAAGGGCTTTCGGGCGCGCGGTCTTTCGCCGTACAGCTACGACGCCGCCACCCAATCGCGCGGCTCGATTTCGTACTCGAATCGCGCCTGCTCTTTCGCTTGGTCCTCGGTCTCGTGCCAGGTGTCGGCCAGGCAATCGCCGCCCGCGTCGAGATACAGCAGCAGGCAGCCACCCTCCGATAACCGCTCGATTTCGAGCGATGCGATCTGAAGTGCGACGTCGACGCTCTGGCCGTGGACGAGGTGCCGCGCAACACTCGTGGCACGTCGAATCTTCGCTCGCAGTCGCATCACTTCAGATCGCCGGTCTCGATCTTCTTGCGTTGCGCGTCGCGCTTCGCTTTTTCCTCGGCCTCGCGCTTCTTGCGCGCATCCTCGGCGGCGAGCTTCGTGGCGTCCTTGGCCTGGCGTTTTGCTTGCTCGGCGGTCTTCGCGGTCGTCGCGAGCTTCTGGACGACGACTTCCTTCTCCTTGTGCGTGCGCACGCGATCGGCGTCGGCGAGCTTTGCGGCAGCATCTGCCGCGTCGCGGGCGTCTTGTGCTGCGGTTAGCTCGTCGACCTTGATCTTGAGTTGCGCTTCGGCCTGCTCGGCCTTCTGCTTCGCCGAGTGCGCGGCGGCTGCTTCGTCGCGTGCGGTTTGTTCGGCGCGGCGCGCGGCGGCTGCGTTCTGGCGGATCACGATCAATGCGGCGCCTGCGGCGGCGACGAGCGCGCACAGGAATACGAATGCGGCGACGACCGCGCGGCGGCGCCGGCGGGTCGCGCGGGTGGCGAGCTCGAGCACGGCGTTGAGGAAGTCGGACTCGCGTTGCGGGAGATCGCCTTGGTAGCGCGAGCGCCAGAGGCGCGCTTCTTCCATGGCTTCGCCGCGCCAGAGCAGGCCTTCGGGGCGGCCTTTGGTGTCCCATTGCTTGGAGGCGGCGCGCAGCTGCGCGAGGTAGGCGGCGTCTTCCTGGTTCTCGTCGAGCCAGCGCTGGAGCGTGGGCCACGACTTGATCAGCGATTCGTGGACGAGCTCGACGGCGCCGGCGCCCTCGCCGCGCGTTTGCACGACGAGCAGGCGGGCACCGACGAGACGATGGATCACCCGATCGACGTCGGGCCCCGAGATGGAGGCGGCCGGATTCACTCCGGCCGCCGGGGCTAGCTCGCGCAGCTCGTCCTGATCGACGATCGCGCGCGTGCGTTCGGGTGTGACGAGGCGCTGGAAGATCGCGCGCACCGTGCGCTGATCGGGTTGCGAGAACGCGGCGAGCACCTCGTCGGCGTGGGTGGCGAGCGCGCCGGCGACACCGCCCATCGCGAGATAGGTTTCGCGCGTCAGCACGCGGCGCTGCTTGTCGCGCGCGTCCCACAGTTTTGCGGCGGTGAATTGCAGGAGTGGAAGCGCGCCTTGCGTCGCTTCGAGTGTCTCGAGCATCGCGTGCACGACACCCGACTCGAAGCTGTAGCCGACCATCTCGAGCGGCTGGGTCAGGGCGGCCTCGAGGCCGGCGCGGTTTGGCGGCTGGAGGAACACGAGGCCGCGCGCGAGCTCCTCGACGAAGCGGCGGTCTTCGGCCGCGCGATCGAGGAAGTCGGAGCGAATCGCGACGACGACGCGGACCGGGCCCGAGGGATCGTCGGATGCGCCCGCGAGGCACGCGGTGAACGCGAGGCGCTCGCCGGCGTCGGGCACGAGCGTGTAGAGCTCCTCGTGCTGATCGACGAACACGATGATCTGTGTGCGGCGCTTGCGGGCGCGCGCGCGCAGGCGGGCGCCGAACGTGCCGGGCTCGTTGCGGAGCAAGAACGTGACGTCGTCGCCCAGGAGTGGATCGCTGTCGCGGCTGTCGCGGAGTTGTTCGACTGTGGAGGCGAGCGCGGAGAGCGGGTAGCGGCCTGGGCGGACGATGAGGACTTCCCACGCTTCGCCCGAGCTCTTGAGTGCAGGCACGACGCCGGCGCGCACGAACGACGACTTGCCGACGCCTGAAGGACCGACGACACCGACGAGCGGCGTGTCGCGCAGCTTCGCGACGGCCGCGGCGATGTCGGGTTTGCGGCCGAAGAATCGGTTCGCGTCGGATTCCTGGAATGCGGTGAGGCCGGGGTACGGGCTCTCGTCGCCGGCGAGCGAGCGGCCGCTGCGGCTCGGCAGGAGTGGTTCGAGATCGGCGAGCAGATCGGCGGCGGTCGCGTAGCGATCGGCTTTGCGCTTCGCGAGACAGCGCGCGACGATCTGCACCATTCGATCGGGGAGACCCGGCATGTCGCTGCCGAGCGACGGCATCGGCTCGTCGAGCGCGGCGGCGGCACCGAACAGGCGGCCTTGCGTGACCGGCTCGAGCGGGTGTTTGCCGGCGAGCATCTCGTAGAGAATGATGCCGACGGCCCACAGGTCGCTGCGGTGGTCGACGTCTTCGGTGCCGAGCTGCTCGGGAGACATGTACGGCAGCGTGCCGACGATCGAGCCCGCCTTCGTGTTGGTGAGATCAGCGGGGTTGCTCGGCGTTGGTGGACGCGCGCGCGGCACGCCCGACGGCGGGGTTTCGCGGCTCGACGTGAACAGCTTTGCAACGCCGAAGTCGAGGACTTTGACCGTGCCCGCCGCGGTGACGATGATGTTGTCGGGCTTGAGGTCGCGATGGATGATGTTCGATTCGTGCGCGCGGGCGAGTGCGCGCACGACCGGCACGATCAGCTCGACGGAGCGCGCGAGCGGCAGGCGCTTGTTTTCGATCAGCGTGCCGATCGTGGTGCCCTCGACGTACTCGAGCACCATGTACGGTAGGCCGAGGAATTCGTCGACGCCGTAGATCGCGACGATGTTCTCGTGCGACACGCGCGCGGTGACCTTCGCCTCGACGAGGAATCGCTCGGTGAACCGCTTGGACCTCGCGGCGAGGAACTTGATCGCGACGCGCCGACCGAGCTTGGTGTCGCGCGCGAGGAAGACCTGGCCCATGCCGCCGCGGCCGAGCTCGCGGATCAGCTCGTACTGCTCGATGCGTAGGCCGGCTTCGAGCTTGATCTGATCGACCGATGTTGGTTCTTCGCCGCCCGCAGGTTGGTGGTCGATCAGCGTGCGGTCCATCGGGACTCCGCGGCGCGAACCTTCCTTGACGTCGGTGGTGCTCATAGGTGGCTGTTGTATTGATCGACGAGCGCGTCGAGCTCCGCGTAGAGCGGCTCGGCATCGGCTGGTGCAGTCTTGCGCATCACATTGACCGCGTCGAACAGCGCGCGGAATGAGTCGGCGAGGCCGCTGTGTAGCTGGGCGACCAACGTCGCGACTGCATCGCGGCGCTGTTCGACCTCGGCATCGATCGCGGCCTCGACATCGGACTCGAGCATCGCGAGATCGAGCTCGAGCTCCGATAGCTCGTGTTGGATGCGCTCGATGTCGTCGGTCGAACGCTCGAGCACCGCTGCGAGGTCGAGCAGGACTTGCCGGATCTGGCTCGTCAGCGCCTGCGCCATGTTGGACAGGCCCGTGCTCGTGAACAGGCGCTGTGCGCGGCGTGCGCCGCCCGAGCTCGGCGTGAGCGCGAGCATGTGATCGAGCGCGACGACGAGGTCGGCTGCGCGCGGGCGCTCCGCCGGATGCTTCGCGACACATCGGTGGACGAGGTCTTCGAGGCCCGCCGGCAGCGTGACATCCCGGCAGCGTGTCGCGAGCGACTCGGGCGCTTCGTGCTGATGCGCGTAGACCATCGCGACCGCCGGGCGCGGCTTGAACAGCGGCTCGCCGGTCAGCACGAAGTACGCGATGCCGCCGAGCGCGTAGACATCAGCGGCCGGGCCGACGTCAGCGTTCGTGCTCTGCTCGGGAGCCCAGAACAGCGGCGAGCCGACCGCCTGCTTGTCCTCGGTGAGGCGGGTGAGCCCTTGGTCTTCGGCGATCTTCGCGAGCCCGAAGTCGATGATCTTCGCGCGCGCCGGATCACCGTCCTCGAGGATCACGTTCGCCGGCTTGAGATCGCGATGCACGATGCCGGCGTCGTGCGCGTACGCGAGCGCGGCTGCGAGCTGCACCAAGATCTTGAGCGCGTCGCCGACCGGAAACGCACCGTCCCAGCCGACCGCGGACTGCAGATCGGGCCCGGCGACGTACTCCATCGACAGATACAGCGAGCCGGTCGGCAACCGACCCGCGTCGACGATGTGCACGATGGCGGGATGGCGCAGCTTGCCGAGCGCGAGCACTTCACGTTTGAACCGTGCGCCCGCTTGTTGTGCGGTTTGGCGATCGGCGCGCACGACCTTGAGCGCGCGCAGCTCACCTGACGTCGCGCGAGCCAAGTAGACCTCGCCCATGCCGCCGGCGCCCAATGGACGCAGAATCTCGTGGCCGTCGAGGACCTCGCCGATCATCCCTCGACGACGATCGTAGCACCGGTCGTCAGGCCTCGGGCCTCAGACCTCAGACCTCGGGTGGGCATCAGGCCCCAGGTCGTTCAAGGCTCCGATTCTGGGTCTTCCGGAGGCCTGGGGCCTGAGGCCTGAGGCCTGGTAGGCCTGCGTCGTTTGACGAGGGCGAGACGTTGAGCCAGCGGAGCGAGAGCCGGATTACCAACGTGCGCGGGGAGGATGTCCTCGACGGCACGCTCGAGCACGTCGTAGGCCGCGACCACCTGCTCGAGGGCGGTGCCGCGCTTGGCGGCGGTCGCAGCGATGTCGCCCTCGACCTGACGGAGGCGCTCGCGGTTCGCCGTCACGGTCTCGAGCCGGGCCTCGAGCTCGCGGATCTGTGTCTTCAGCTCGGGCGGCGCATCCGGCAGCTTCGCGGTGTAACGCAGCTCGCCGATCGCGAAGCGCAGCGAGGTTTCTCGATCGCCGAGCGTCTCGCGCAGCGCCGCCGCTTCGTGCTCGAGCGCGTCCTGCGTGGCCTCGACGCCGGCGAGCTCCTGCTCGCGATCACGCAGCTGTGCGACGCCGCCGACCAGCCGCGTCTCGTCGACACCGTAATCGATGAGCGCTTCCGCCACACTCCGCAGCGCGCCGCGAACGTTGTCGAAGCCCAGCGGCGTCGTGTCGCTGTCGAGCACCGCGGGCCGCCTCGTGATCGGCACGAACCGCCGCCGGGTTTCCGTCTTCGCGCTCGGATAACCGGCGACCTTCGTCATCGCCGCGTAGACGTCCGCTGCCGACTGAAACCGCTCCTCGGGTTTCTTCGCCATGCACTTGAGGATCAGCGCGTCGAGCTCCGGCGGCACGTCGCCGAGTGCACGCTGGGCGCTCGGGGGAATTGGCTTCTCTTTGAGGTGCGCGCGGATTACTTCGTCGGGTCCACCCATGAACGGCGGCAGCCCGACGATCAGCTCCCACGCCATCACGCCGATCGCGTAGAGGTCGCTGCGCGGATCATTACCGATGCCGCGCGCTCGTTCGGGAGACATGTAACGCGGCGAGCCCCAGATCAGATTGCTCGACGATAGCGCCACGCTGTCTTGGTGATCGGTCGCGACGATCTTGGCGACGCCGAAGTCGAGCACCTTGAGCGTCTCGTCGTCACCGACGAGGATCAGGTTGTCGGGCTTGAGATCGCGATGCACGACGCCGCGCGAGTGCGCATGGTGCACTGCGTACGCGAGCTGTCCGAGCACGTGCAGCGCGCGCGGGATGTCGAACCGGCCGGCGAGCTTGAGTAACCGGTACACCGACTCGCCGTCCGCATACTCCATCGACAAGTAGAAGCGACTGTCGACGAGCTGGCCGAAGTCGTAGATCGCGATGATGTTCGGATGGCGCAGCCGATTGACCGCGCGCGCCTCGCGGCGAAACCGCGACACGAAGTGCGGATCGGCCGCGAGCGACGGCATCAGGATCTTGATGGCCTCTTTGCGACCGAGCGTGATGTGCTCGGCGAGGTAGACCTCGCCCATGCCGCCGCGGCCGAGCTCGGCCAAGATGCGCCAGCGATCGTGGAGGATCGTACCGATCACGCCAACGAAATTTTATCACTGCGCATGCTCGGTCCGCGCGGCTGGGCGATAATGACGACATGCGTTGGATCGCGATGCTCGCCGGCATCGCCACGCTCGGCGGTTGCTTCGAGAGGAGAACCGTGGATTGCGGCGGCGGGCATCTGTGCCCTGCCGACCAAGCGTGCGCCGCTCCGGGCCATTGCGGCGACCCCGCTCAGGTCGAGAAATGCGAGGCGAAGCAGCCGTGGGACACCTGCGCGTTTACCGACATCACGCCCGGCTCGTGTCGGTTTGGCGTCTGCGAGGCCTGCACCGCCGATCGGGAAGGCTGCGGCACGGGTTGGCGCGCGATGTCGGTGCCGACGACCGCCGAGCTGAACGCGGTGTGGGTCGTCGATCGCGCCGATGCCTACGCCGTTGGGGACGGCGGCGTGCTGCTCCACTACGACGGCACCCGATGGAGCGCGGTCTTGACCTCACCGCCCATCGCTACCGACATCGATCTGGAGTCGATCTGGGGCAGCAGCGGCGATGACTTCTACGTGACCTCGACCCATGCGAACGAGCGCAACGTCCTCCACATCACGAACCGCACGACGCTCGCGTACGAGATGGTCGGCAGCGATGGCATGAAAGCGGTGTGGGGCACCGGCGTGGACAACGTGTACGTGGCGGGCTTCCTGGGCATGATTCGCCAGTTCGACGGCGCGGGCTGGAAGCAGGTCAGCTCCGGCGGGCAGACCCTGGCGAAGCTGAGCGGTGCGAGCGAGACGCGCGCGTTCGCGATCGGGACTTCGGGGGCAATCGCACGGCTCGAAGGCACGCAGTGGATGACCAGCACGGTGAGCACGCCGCCGGTGCTGACCGACGTATGGGCGAGCGAGACCGAGGCGTTCATCACCGGCGAATCGCGCACGCTGTTACGGCTCTCGGGATCGACCTGGCAGCCGGTGGCCTTCGATGCGACCGTGCCCGTCGGCTTGCATCTCTACGCGGTGTGGGGCGCGGGCGATCGCTTCTACGCCGTCGGTGACGCCGGCAAGATCATTCAATCGACGAACGGCGCTGATTGGATCGACGCGTCACCGAACCTCGGCACCAACGTGCTGCGCGCGATCGGCGGCACGAGCACGAGCAACATCTTCGTCGTCGGCAGCAACGGCGGGATCTGGCGCTACACCGACTAAGGCGGGCACGCGCCGTTGAACAAGTGGTCCTGCGCCCACGTGCTCGGCGCACCACCGGAGAACGCGTTGTTGAGCTCGGCCGCGATCGGCGCGAGGTCATTGATCGTGAATGCGTTCGTGCCGCCGCCGAGCAGCGTGTTGGCGGACGCGAGCAACGCGTTCACCGACGTGCCGTTCAGCGACGCCGGTGTGACGCCGCACAGCGTGAGGCTGCCGAATTGCACGCCCGAGGTCCCGCCGGTCAACGACGAGAACGCGACGTTGAGCGCGAGCCCGAGCACCTCACCACCGAACGCACCCGACGAGGTCGAGCTCGGATCGATCAGATCGGCGGTGAGTGGACCGAGCGTGCCCGACGCCGGCAGGTACGTGATGATCGACGACGGCGCGGTGAAGATCGCGGAGAACCCGGCGGCACCGGCGAGCCCGATCTCGACGAATCCCGCGGGGAACACGTTGAAGAACTGGCTCGACAGCAGCGTCGCCGCCGGGCTCGCGGGCGTGCCCCACGCGACCTGCGTGTGCGTGACGACGTCGCCTTGTTCCCAACCGCAGCCGACGGTGCCGGGCGTGCACGAGTGCGCGCCGATCACGAGCGTGTCGCAATCGGTGAGGTCGATGCCCGGCGTGATGAAGGTGTGACCACCGCAGTGGGTGTTCTCGGTCTGGCTGCGCAGGTGCGCGCAGTTCGTGATCGTGCCGCCGCTCGTGCCGCCGTCGTAGCGCACGGTCACCGTGCCGGTCGTCGTACCGAGGACGATCTGCGGATTCGAGAACGTGACCGTGCCGGTCGTCGTGATGTCGGAGAGCGCGTCGCTCAGCACGACCGTCGGGTTGCTCGGCTTGTGGTGCGGCACGGTGAGACCGAGCCGCGTCGCCACGCTGCGCACGCGCGACTCTTCGGGATCGACGATGCCGTTGCCGTTGATGTCGATGTTTGGCTTGGTCGAGCTGCCGCTGTTGGCGTTGCCGAAAGACACGATCACTTCCACGCGCGTTGACTTGCCAGGCGGCAGGTTCAGCACGTTGTTGTTGAACGTCGCGGAAAACAGCAGCGTCTTCGTCGAGTGCGGCGGGATCGTGACCTGCGGGACGAGCGCGAACGCGGTGTTCGTTTTCGCGTCCATGAACGACAGCGCGCCCGACGCCGCGTTCTCGGTGAACATGCTCTTGCCTTCAGAGCTCGCCCACGACACGACGTTCGCCGAGGTCGCCGCGTCGTCTTGGGTCGCGTCGGCGATGTCCGAGGACTTCGTCACCCACGTGTTGCCCGATCGGGTCTGGAGATTGACGACGACGTTGCCGATCGGCGCGCCGCCGTTACCGTCGTTCTTGACGGTGAACGTGCCGTAGACGATCAGCACGCCGGTGGTCGTCGCGCCCTGCGTCGCGGTGATCGTCCAGCTCGCGGTCTGCGTCGCCGGGTTGACCGTGCCCTGCTTGTCGAGGGTCCAGCTCGTCACGTCGGTCAGCTTCATGTGCGCGGACGAGCGCTTGAGCTTGACGTTGGATGTGCCGCCCAGGGCCTGTTCCAGCGACGAATCGGTGTCCCCACCAAAGGCGCACGCCGCCAACGCGAACGGGAACAAAACCCGTAGGGCCCTCATCGCCATGACTATATGCAAGACCTTGCACATCGGTATGGGTGTCTTTTACGGAATTCACTCACAGCGAATGCACTTCATGCGCCTTGGTTGATAGCAGCAACGAGCGCACTTCGCCGCTTTGGGCCGGGATCGGGACCCCCAGACGGACGGGTCGGGACCCCGATCGGGCCGGTGCCGGGGAAGAGGAAATGGGGTCGGACCCCGTTTCTTGCGGCTCGGAAAATGGGGTCGGACCCGGTTTCTCCGGACCGAATCGGGAGCCCGATCGATCGCGGCGCAATGTCGCAGCACCGTCGAGAAACATGGGGCATCCCATCGTTGACACGTTGGGCACGCAAGACTATAAGCAGCCCGCCCCAACGCCAGGATTCTCGCTAGGTTGTCCATGGATCAGGCACTCGTTTCACTCGCATCAGGACACCCGCTCATCGACATCGACTGGACGGTCCTCGTTCAGTTCGGGTTGTTCCTGCTCCTCCTCGTCGTCAGTAACAAGTTGCTCTTCCAGCCCTATTTGCGGCTGCGCGAGCGGCGCAAAGAGGGCATCGAAGGTGCCCGGGCGGAGGCGGACCGGATGACGGCCTCGGCCGACGCCAAGCTCGCCGATTACGAGAAGCAGCTGGGCTCGGCGCGGACCCGCGCCAACGAAGAGGGGCGCAAAGTTCGCGCGGAAGCCGCCGCCAACGAGAAGGACGTCACCGAGAAGGCGCGCGCGGCCGCACAGCAGGCGATCGACGCGGCCACCGCAAAGATGCGGCAGGAGACCGATGCGGCCCGGCTGCAGCTGCTGCCGCAGGCCAACCAGATGGCCCGCCAGATCGCGAGCAAGCTGCTCGGTCGGGAGGTCTCGTGATGTTGAACAAGCTCCTCATCGCAGCGCTGGTCGCGACGACGCCCGGCGCAGTCGCGTTCGCACAGGACGCCGAGCATCCGCCAGTGGAGGCGAATACAAACGCCAACGAGACGCCGGCCGGTACCGCGCACGATCTCCCGCACGGCAAAGCCGGCGATCCGACGACGCACTTCAACTGGGCCGACAACTGGTTCTCGTACAAGAGCAAGGACGTCTACGGCGGCAAGCTCGGCGACGGCAAGATGATCGACCCGCACACGGGTAAGCAGGTCGTCGATCCGCACACGGGCGCAGCGGCCGAAGAAGAGCCGATGTCGCCGCCGTTCGTGTTCGCGCTGCTGAACTTCGCGATCCTGCTGCTCATCCTCGCGAAGTACGGCGGGCCCGCTGCGCGCAAGCTCGCGGCGGAGCGCCACGATCAGATCAAGACCGCACTCGACGACGCCGCGAAGCTGCGTGCGCAAGCCGCCGAGAAGCTCGCCGAGTACGAGACGCGGATCAAGGACGTCGACAGCGAAGTGAAGAAGCTCGTCGACGGTATTCGCGCCGACGCCGAGGCCGACAAGAAGCGGATCCTCGAAGCTGCCACCGCGCAGGCCGCGCAGATGAAGCGAGACGCCGAGCTGCGCATCGCCGCCGAGATCGAGTACGCGCGCAAGGCACTGCAGAAGGAAGTCAGCGTTGCCGCCGCGACTGCGAGTGAGAAGCTGCTCAAAGAGAAG
>DATDCH010000518.1:0-2214 GCA_036524455.1 Kofleriaceae bacterium
CACAGCCGTGCCGCGGCGACTCGGGCGGGCCCGCGTTCCTCGGTGCGAACGCGATCGCGGGCGTGGTCAGCCGCGGCGACGGTGCGTGCTCCGATCACGTGACGTACACGCGCATCGACACCGCGCGCGCCGCGCTCGTCAATCCGTACTTTGTCGATACCGCGCCGGCCAGCGTGCACACTGGTGATGCGTGCTTCTACGAAGGCCACTGCGTGGAAGGCCCGTGCCTGCAGACGAAGGACGATCCGCTGCTGTGGTTCTGCTCGCAGCCTTGCGATGGCGACGGCGATTGCCCCGCCGCGATGGAGTGCGCGAGCGACGGCTGCCGCTATCGAGTGCCGTCACCGGGCGCGCTCGGTCACGTGTGCGCGCGCGACGAGGAGTGCGAGAGCGACATGTGCCGCGAAGCGGTGTGCACGATCAGCTGCCAGGTCGATGCCACCGTGTGCCCGGCCGACTTCGAGTGCCGGCACACGGGCGCGTTGCAGTACTGCTTCGCCAAGCCCGCCGACTGCGGCAGCTGCTCGAGCGGCTCGCACGCACCGCTGTGGCTCGTGTTCATCTATTTCGTGCGAAGACGACGAACGGGCCGAGCGTCGTTTCGTCGTGGTAGTCGCGCTGCACGATCTGATACAGCTCGCGAAACGCGATCAGGCTCGTGAACGAGTCGGGCTCGAACGGATTGGCATCCTTGATCCCGACGACGATGTAGGCGGGCGGAGCGCGGCGCATGCGCTCGAGCAGTGCGGCGCGGCGGGCGTCGCGGCCGGGAACCTCGTGCGCGAGTCGCGCCTCGGTGAGCAGTAAGCGGTGAAACGGGAATCGGGTGACCGGGTGGCGATCGGCGAGCGCGTAGATGCCCGGCGCGAGCGCCCACACCAGGATGCCGTCGCTCGGTTTCGTGCGGGCAGCGATGTGGCGCGCGACCGCTTCCTCGTCTGCCGGTGAGAACGTGCCGAGCGTGAAGTCGTCGCCGCCGTACGCGCTCGGCCAGCCGCGCAGCGCGACCGCGAGCAACACCACGAGCGCGACGCCGCCTCGGATATCTCGCGCGAGATACGAGCACGCGAGCGCCAGGCCAGGCACGAGCAGCAAGAAGTGATAGCCGGCGAGCTGGCGCTGGAGCACGACTGCGAGCGCCGACACCACGATCCACGTGACGAGGCAGATCGCGCGTGCACGGTCGCGGCGCCACGCGAGCGCGATGCCGGCGGCGGCACCGAGCCACAGCGGCGCGAGCTCGCGCAGCGCGATCGAAACGAACTGATCGAGCACATCACCGAGCGGCGGATCGATCATCTTGATCCAGTGCCGCTGGTAGAACAGCGTCGCGTCGATGAACGTGGTGAAGGCGCCATGCAGCGCGAACCACACGCTCGCGACGAGCCACGGCGCGGCGACGCCGGCGGCGAACCACCCGGCGCGGGTCAGCGCCTCCCGGCGCGGCACGCTCGCGAGCCACAGCGCGAGCCACGCGGCGCCGATCGCGAGCGCCGGGATCTTGTAGAGACCGACGACACCGGTGAGCGCACCGCACGCGATCGCCGCACGCGGGTTGTCGATCGCGCGGATCGCGAACCAAGCGGCTCCGAGCTCGGGCAGCACGAGCAGCTCTTCGGCTTGTAGCCGCGACCAGTACCCGCCGAGGCCAGGCGCCCACAGCCCGACGAACAACAGCGCTGCAGCGGCGAGCCCGGCCCACGAGCCGAACCAGCGCCGCGCGACGACGAAGCCCATCGCCATCGTCGCGGCGAGCCACACGGCTTCGAACCACCAGGCCGATGCCGGCGAGCCACCGGCCCAGGCGAGCATCCACGTGTAGAGGTGGAGCGGCGGCTTGCTGTCGAAGATGTCGCGATACGGCAGCCAGCCATCGCGCAGCCAGCGCCCGAAGCAGGCGAATAGTCCTTGGTCGAGGCCGAGCGGCTCCGACGAGCGCACGAGCTGCGCGGCGACGAATCCGCCGACCAACACGAGCACGGCGCCGAGAAACGCGAAGGTGGTCGACCGCTTCGTTGGCCCAGTATACGCGATACACTTGGCGTGATGGACCGCAGGAGGGTCGGCCTGATCCTGGGGGCAATCCTCGTGGTCGCGTTCGCGTTGCGGCTCGGGTACGTGTTGTCGCAACGCTCGGACGTGTTGTTCGATCAGCCGATTCTCGACGAGGCGGAGTACGTACAGCGCGCTCGCGCGCTCGCCGATGGCAACGGC
>DATDCH010000519.1:0-8386 GCA_036524455.1 Kofleriaceae bacterium
GATTTGGCAAAGATCGCGCGCATGATGACCCGGGTGATGGCGACGGTATTGGTCGCCGCGAACGCGCTGTCCTGTAATCCGACCACGCCAAAGTTTTCGTTCACGCATGCCGAGAAACGCGGCCGTTTGACCTCAAACGGACTGCGCTTCGTCGTGATGCCGGACTCGAAGACGCAGCTGCTCGAAGTCGACGTTCGTTACGAAGTCGGCTCGCGCGAAGATCCACAGGGCAAAGCGGGTCTCGCACACCTCGCCGAGCACCTGATGTTCCAGCAGAAGCCAGACGGCCCGAACACGAAGCCGCTGTTCAACTACCTGCTGCAGACGTCGGTGTTCGTCAACGCGTACACGAACTTCGACGAGACGCACTACATGGTCAACGCGCGCGCGGACCAGCTCGACGACGTCATCAAGGTCGAAGCGCTGCGCATGCACTACGGTTGCGAGACGATCACCGAGGAGGAATTCCTCCGCGAGCGCGATGTCGTGCGCAACGAGATCCGCGGCCGTCGTCGCACCGCAGAGGGTTTGATCGAGCCGTTGACGCTCAAGGCGATCTATCCCGCCGGTCATGCGTACTCCGAGTCCGTCGGCGGTGACGACGAGCAGCTGACGAACATCTCGCTCAAAGACGCGTGCGACTTCTTGAAGAAGTACTACGTGCCCGAACGCGCAACGGTGATTGTCGCCGGCGGCGTCGACCCTGACAAGGCGATCGAGTCGATCCAGAAGTGGTTCGGCAAGCTCGAAAAGCGCACGGCCGGACCGCGCCGCAACGTCGATCCGATCAAGGTTGCGCGCGACAAGAAGGTCTACGACGTCGACCTCGAACGGCCGTGGGTGACGGTGTCGTGGGCGCTGCCCGACGCGACCACGCCCGAGGGCGAGATGGCGCAGTTCGGGATCTGGAGCGCGTTCTTCGACACGGCGGTCAAGGCCGAGGAATACGAGTGCGCCACGCAGACGCAGCCCGCCACGTTTGGCGGCCAGTATGCGCCGGTGTTCACGATCGCGATGGAGCTCAAAGACATGGGCCGCCTCGACGAGTGTCTCGACTTCGTCTGGAAGGCGGCGAAGAAAGCACATCGCGGCTGGGACTACGGCACGTGGGAGCAGCTCGAGGAACAGAAGAACCGCCGCAAAGCGAGCCTGATTTCACAGCTTGAGCCGCTGACGAGCCGCACGGTCCAAATCGGGAACATGGTGCAGTTCAGCCGCGACTTCGACTTCGACTCGCAGGAGATCTACATCTTCCACGAGCTCGACAAGATCGGAAAGTTCGACCAGGAGCGCGTCGGCAAGGTCATGAAGGGCCTGCTCGATCCGGACCGCGCGCGCATCGTCGTGCTCAAGCCGAACAAGCAGGGCATGAAAGGCGATCGCCGCTCGAAGGTGAAGTTCGAGTCGAAGTCGCACACCACGCGCGAAGAGCCCGAGGTCGATCCGGCCGAGGCCCGCCGGCCGCTCAAGGTTGCGTCGGAGCTCAAGGGTATGAAGGGCGCGCAGCGCCTCGAGCTGTCTAACGGCATGCGCGTGGTGATGTTCCCCATCGAGGGATTCCCGGTCGTGTCCGCGCAGCTGATCTTCGACGTCGGCGAAGCGCACACGCCCGACAACCCGCGGCTCGCGGCGGCGTCTGCCAATTTCTTGCAGCTGCCGATGGACGCGCAAGCTCAGGCGCGCGCCGGCGTGTCGATGCGCTGCGGCACGACGCCCGATCACACGATCTGCACGTCGCGCGGTATGAGCATCTACCTCGACGTCGTGATCAAAGGCCTCGAGCGCTTGATCAAGGCCGGCGAGTACAACCAGAAGGGCATCGAGAACTGGCAGAAGTCGACGAAGATCGCCTACAAGCTACGCCGCCCGCAGCAGCGCACCGAGTACTTCCGCCAACAGCTCGTCGCGCTGTTCGGTCCCGACCATCCGTACACGCGCACGGCGTTGACGACGCCCGATGCGGTCGGCAAGGTCGGCCGCGACGCGCTGAGCAGCTTCCGCAACAAGCACTACAGCGCTGCGAACGCGACGCTCGTCGTGGTCGGCCAGTTCGATCCAAAGCGCGCCGAAGAGATCATCCGCGAGAACTTCGGTTCGTGGGGCAAGGGCCACAAAGACAAGCCGATCGCGCGCGACCCGTTCAAGCGCGTCGGGCCGGCGTTCGTCGGCGTGCTCAGCGACGAGGATCCGCAGGTCGACGTGTCAATCACCTACCCTGCGCCGGCGGGCATCGACGGCCAAGAAGGCGCGCGTCGCGTGCTCAACGAGATGCTCAACGACAAGATCTGGGAGATTCGCAGCAAGCTCGGCTCGACGTACGGCACGTACTCGCGGCGTGACGTGCGCGTGGGTCCTTCGAGCTACGACCTCGGCGGTGCGGTCGACGCGCCACGCGCGGGCGAGTCGCTCAAGGCCATGCGTGGCGGTATCGATTCGCTGCGCCAAGGCGAGGACTTCGAGGCGGCGTTCGCGAGAGCGCGGCGCAAGGTGCTCAAGGATCTGCTCGCCGAGTCGACGGTGACGTCGCAGCTCGCGTCGCAGCTCGGCGAGATCTCGCGCTACGGTCTCGACTTCTCGTTCCACAACACGCTCCTTCAGCAAGTGGCGGCCGTGTCGATGGCACAGGTCCGCGCGCTGCTCGCGAAGGAGCTCGATCCGGCGAACGAGATCATCGTGCTGCTCGGCGATCGTCCTTCGGTCTCGAAGGCGTTTGCGGACGCCGGGATCAAGGACATCAAGCTGATCGAGCCCGACTACAAGGAGTGAGCCGATCGGGCGCGAGTCCGCGCCGCGATCGACCACGGGTCCCACCGTATCGCCGGAACGCGTGCTCCGGACTATGGTCGGCGCATGGCGTTTGAAGTGCGCGCCGCGACCGACCGCGATACCGACGACGTCGCACAACTGATCCGGGAGATGATTCCCGGCGTCGCTGCCGACGCGCGGCTCGAGTGGATGTATGACAAGAACCCAGCGGGCCGCGCACTGACCTGGATCGCGAGCGAGGGCGGCGAGGTTGCGGGCTGCACCTCGTACTTCCCGTGGCGGCTACAGCTCGACGGCACCCCGGTGCGATGCGCGCTCGGCGGTGACGGCTACGTGCGACCGAAGTTCCGCCGCCGCGGGCTCGGCGCGCTGCTCCACGATGCTGCACGCGATGGCATGCAAGCCGCGAGCATCGGGTGCATGTACGGCGCACCCGGCGCGATGAACCTGACCCCGCTCAAGCACGGCGGCTCGCGCGAGGTCGGCCACGTCGCGCGCTGGGCACGGCCGCTGCGTGGCGCGGCGCTCGGCCTGCGTCAGCCGCCGCTCGACCGGCTCGTGCGCGAGCTGATCCGACCGCGGTTCGCGCCGCGGCTCGAGCCGATGGCGCCGGGCGATGACCGCGTCGACGAAGTGTGGCGTGCGTTCGCGCCGACGGTCGCGCTCGCGGCGATCCGCGACTCGACGTTCTACACGTGGCGGTTTCTCAGCGCGCCGGCGCAGAAGCAGCCCGCGTTCGTGATCGTCGAGCGTGGCCGGCCGATCGGTGCGTGCGCGCTCGAGCTGATGAACGAGGGCGAGTCGCTGCGTATCGTCGAGTTGATCGCGATTCCCGGCGCGTGGCATCGCTGCCTTGCGGCGATCACTGCGCACGCTGCCGATCGCACGGCCGCGCGTCACGTCGACATCAAGCTATTCGCGCTGGATGGCCGCCGCCGACACATGTGGCGCGCCGGTTTCGTCGAGCGCGACAGCAAGCCGTTCCTCGCCGTGATTCCGAAGACCGGCGACCGGCGTTTCCTCGATCCGATGCGTTGGTTCTACTGCGGCGGCGATTCCGACGTCGACTCGTTCGACTAGACGAGATCGACCCAGATCTCGTCGCCGACGAGCGTGATCGGATAGCGGCGCAGCTCGAGCTCGCGATCGTGCTTGCAGGCGCCGGTGCGCATGTCGAACTCGTACGAGTGCCCGGGGCAGCGGATCACGGTGCCGGTGAGATCGCCGTTCCACAGCGCGACGTCTTCGTGTGGGCACACGCCGGGGCACGCGAGCAGCTCGCCGTCGACGCGCGTCACGATCACCGGCCACGTCACGCCTTTGACCTGGAACGCGCGCATCTCGCCGTCGACGATGTCGGAGAGCGAGCACACCTTCACGCGCAGCGCCATCATTGCCTCCCGCGGTGGCGCGGATCGAAGCGATCGCGCAGACCGTCGGAGAGCAGATTCGCGCCGAGCACGACCCACATGATCGCGAGGCCGGGCAGCAGCGTGTAGTGCATGAAGCCGGGGCGCCACAAGAACGTGGTGCCCTGATCGAGCATCGCGCCCCACGTGTAGCTGAGGTGCGGACCCAGGCCGAGGAACGACAGCGTGGCCTCGATCATGATCACGGCGCCGAACGCGAACGCCATCTGCACGAACGCCGGGCCGAGAATATTCGGCACGAGGTGGCGCGCCATGATCCGCACGTGCGACGCGCCGATCGCGACCGCCGCATGGATGTACTCGCGCTCGCGCAATGCGAGCACCTCGCCGCGTGCGACGCGCGCGTAGCTGACCCAGCCGTTCGCGCACAGCGCCGCGATCATCACGCCGAGGCCGGGCTGCGCGACGGTGGCGACCACCGCGATGTTGAGCAGAATGCCCGGGAACGCCATCAACACGTCGACGATGCGCATCAGCACTTCGTCGGTCGCGCCGCGGAACCAGCCCGCGATCGTGCCGACCGATACGCCGATCACCGACGTGACCGAGACGACGGTGAGGCTGATCGTCAGTGCGGAGCGCGCACCCCAGAGCAGCTGTGACAGCGTGTCGATGCCGTTGACGTCGGTGCCGAGCCAGTGCTCGCTCGACGGCGGCAGGAACCGCGCTTCGAGATTGACGAGCTCGGGATCGTACGGCGCGATCCACGGCCCGATGATCCCGATCAGGATGAACACGCCGACCATGACGCCGCCGATGCGGCCCGACAGCGAGAGCTTGATGCCCGCCTTCATCCGCGCCTGATCCTCGGGTCGGCGAGGCCATAGGCCAGATCGACCAGCGTGTTGACGGCGACGTAGATCACCGCGATGACGAGCACCGTGCCTTGCACGACGGAGTAGTTGCGCTCGTTGATCGCCTCGAGCAGCGTGAGGCCGAGGCCGGGTCGCGCGAACACCTTCTCGATCACGATCGCGCCCGACAGCAGCGAGCCGAACTGTAGGCCGGCGACGGTGATCACGGGGAGCAGCGCGTTGCGCAGAGCGTGCCCGATCAGCACGCGGCCTTCGGGCAGCCCCTTCGCGCGCGCAGTGCGCACGTAGTCCTCGCTCAGCACCTCGATCATCGACGATCGCGTCATGCGCGCGAGCATCGCCATCAGATGCACGCCGACCGCGATCGCGGGCAGCACGAGTGCGCCGAGACCGGTTTCGGTCGGACCCGGCGACCAGCCGAGCCAGATGAAGAACACGAGCAGCAGCACCGGTGCGAGCAGCATCATCGGCATGCCGATCACGGAGAGCGACGTCGCGGTCGCGAGCGTGTCGACCCACGTGCCGCGCCGGACCGCGGCGATCACGCCGAGCGGTAACGCGAGCACGATCGCGACGAGCATGCCTGCGAACGCGAGCTGGATCGTGTACGGGAACACCTCGGCGATGCGCGCCGCGACCGTCGGCTTGCCCTTCGGGTCGGGGCACTGCACGCCGAGCGAGCCATCGGCGACGTGGCCGAGGAACCGGATGAACTGCTCGTGCGCGGGCAGGTCGAGGCCCATGCACGCTTCCATCTTCTTGCGCTGATCGGCGGTCGCCTCGCCGCCGAGCAGGTGATCGACCGGATCGCCCGGCACCAGGTGCAGGAACGCGAACACGAGGATCGACACGCCCAGGATCGCGAGCGCACCAGAGCCGAGGCGCCGGAGCAGGAACGAGCCGATCGACACTGCGGCGACGGTACCCTAAGGCGCGGCGGCGCAGAACTTCGGTGCGTTCTCGTCGATCGGCACGCCGGGCTCGAGCACCGGCTCACCGCCGTGCAGCTTCATCTTGGCGAGGTCGCGGCACTCGTAGCCGTCGCGGCAATCGTCGTCGGATTCGCACGTCTTCATGCAGTAGCGCTCTTCGGCGTTACGCGGCACGCAGTGCTGGGTCAGATTGCACAGCTCGTCGAGCGAGCAGTCGACGTTCGACTGGCAGGCGCGATTGTCGAACTGACCGGTGAAGAACCGGATGCACGCGGCCTCTTCGGGGCAGGTCGCGTAGTCGCAGCCCTCGACCGTGCAGTAGCCCTCGTGCTGCGATAGGTCGCATTGCCGGTCGCCGTTGGGGCTGCAGTCCGAGCTGGCGATGCAGGCGTCGCCGATTTCCTTGCCGCAGCCAAGGGCACCGAAAGCGAGTGTCGAGACAGCGACGACGACGGCAAACCTCATGAGCGGGCGCATCCTAGCGGCCGGTTGGACCGCCGGCAAGGCGGCCGAGTTGCCTGTATAAGGTGGCCATGCGCGCTGTAGTTCAGCGGGTTTCCCGTGCAAGCGTGATGGTCGACACCCGGGTAACCGGCGCGATCGAGCGCGGACTTTGCGTTCTGCTCGGGGCGGGAGCGGGAGATGGCCCGTCCGACCTGGCGTACGTCGTCGACAAGGTGGTCAACCTACGAATCTTTCCCGACGACGCGGGCAAGATGAATCGCTCGGTGCTCGACGTCGGCGGTGGCGTGCTCGTCGTCTCGCAATTCACGCTCTACGGCGACGCGCGCCAGGGCCGCCGCCCTGCCTTCACCGGCGCGCTCGAGCCCGTCGCCGCCAAAGCGCTCTACGAACAAGCTCTCGTTGCAATTCGGGCGGCTGGGGTGCCGCAAGTTGCTGCAGGAGAATTCGCTGCGGACATGAAGGTCGAGCTGGTCAACGACGGCCCAGTCACGATCCTTCTAGATTCACGCAAGCTGTTCTAGCGGTTAGCCATCCGCGCGCGTTAGGGTCAGTGCTGGCGCCCGATGAAGGTCAGGTTCTGGGGAGTCCGTGGCTCTATCCCTTCGCCCGGGCGTGCAACGAATCGCTACGGCGGTAACACGTCGTGCGTGGAGGTTCGGCCGCGTCGCGCTGCGCCGATCATCATCGATGCGGGCACCGGCATCAGGCGGCTCGGCAAGTCGCTGATGGAGGAAGCCTTCCGCGATGGCAAGGGCGCGGCCTCGATCCTGATCAGCCACACGCATTGGGATCACGTGCAGGGGCTGCCGTTCTTCTCGCCGCTGTATCGCGCCGGCAACAAGATCCAGATCTTCGCGCGCCAGCGCGACATGCACCTCGAGGCGGTATTCAGCCAGCAGCACAACGCGCCGTACTTCCCGGTGCCGCTCAACGCGATGCAGGCGGAGATGAGCTTTCACGAGCTGATCGAGGGTGCGCAGTTCGACATCGGCGCCGCGAAGATCACGTGCGCGCGACTCAACCATCCGTGGGTCGCGATCGCGTATCGCGTCGACGTCGACCGCGCGTCGGTCGTGTACTGCTCCGACACCGCGCCGTTCACCGACATGTTGCTCGGGCGCGACTTCATCGAGCGGCCGAGCTTCGGCACGCTGCCACCGGGGGTGCAAGACGAGCTCGATGCGATGCGGGCTGGCGTGGTTGCGCTCGCGAAGAACGCCGATCTGCTGATCTACGACACGCAGTTCACGCCCGAGGAGTACAAGTCGCGCCCGCACTGGGGACACTCGCGGCCCGACGACGCGATCGAGATCGCGCGCGCCGCGAAGGTGAAGACGTTGTGCTTGTTCCATCACGCGCCGATGCGCACCGATGACGACAACGACAAGATCCTCGCCGCGTACCGTGAAGTGACGCAGGCCGATTCGTTCGACCTGGTCAGCGCGTACGAAGGACTCGAGATCCCGCTGGGAGACGACGCGTGAAGATCAAGTTCTGGGGCGTGCGCGGCTCGATTCCGGCGCCAGGACCGGAGACGAATCGCTACGGCGGCAACACGTCGTGCGTGTCGATCACGACCGCGAGCGGCGGGCTCGTCATCATCGACATGGGCACCGGGCTCATGCATCTGGGCAACGCGCTGATGGCGGGCGCGTTTGGCAAAGGCCAAGGCCGCGCGACGATCCTGGTCTCGCACACGCACTGGGATCACATCCAAGGCCTCGGCTTTTTCCCGCCGGTGTTCATCGCCGGCAACCAGTTCAAGGTGTGGGGACCGGGCGGCTCGTCGAAGATGCTCGAGGACATCCTCGAGGGCCAGATGGATCCCAACTTCTCGCCGCTGCAAACGCTCAAGAATTTCTCGTCGACGTTCGACGTCGCCGCGGTCGTATGCGGCAACGCGTTCGAGGCCGAGGGTCTGACGATCAGCGCGCGCGAGCATCCGCACGGCGCGACGACCGCGCTCGCATTTCGCATC
>DATDCH010000520.1:0-13769 GCA_036524455.1 Kofleriaceae bacterium
TCTGCAACATTGGATTGGTCCGACAGACCTGGTCGAGAATTGCTCAAGCTCGCGTGGCCGATCACGGTCTCGATGGTCTCGTTCTCCACGATGACGCTCGCGTCGACCGCGTTCGTCGCGTACATCGGCTCCGACGAGCTCGCCGGCGTCGGCCTCGGCGCCGTGATCGGGTTCTCGCTGCTGTGCTTCGGCATCGGCCTCTTGCGCGGTGCGAAGACGCTGGTCTCGCAGGCCGTCGGTGCCGACCGCCGCGAGAAGATCCCGGCGCTCGTCGGCTCCGCGATCGTGATCGCGCTCTGCCTCGGCTTCCTCGCGCTGGTCGCGGGTCAGCTGCTCGCACCGTTCCTCGTCTCGCTCTCGGCGTCACCGCGCGCCGGTGCGTTCGCGGCCGAGTACCTCGCCGTGCGCTCGCTCGGCGCGCCGCTCGTCCTGCTCTACGCCGCGCTCCGCGAGGCGAGTTACGGCGAGGGCAACAGCCGCGCACCGATGCGCGCCTCGGTCGCCGGCAACATCGTCAACATCGCGCTCGACGTCGTCCTGATCCTCGGGCTCGACTGGGGCGTCGCCGGTGCCGCCGCCGCCACGATCGCGGGCAACGCGACCGAGCTCGCCGTGCTGGCGTGGCCGATGCGCGCTCAGCTGAAGAAGCTCGGCTGGTCTCGCACGGCGGCACGCGACGTGTGGGCGCAAGGCGTGCCGAACGGCCTGCAGTTCATCATGGAGGTCGGCTCGTTCTTGATCCTCACCGTGCTCGTCGCGCGGATGTCGGCGATCGACGCCGCGGCTCATCAGTTGGTGCTCCACCTGGTGAACGTGTCGTTCTTGCCGGCGCATGCGCTTGCCGAAGCAGCGGCGGTTCTCGTCGGGCAAGCGGTCGGTGCCGGTAAAGACGGCCTCGTCCCGCGGGTCGCTCGGCGAGCGCTCGCGATCGGTGCGGGCTACGCGACGGTCGTATCGATCGCGTACATGATCCTCGGCGGCACGATCGCGACCGCGATGGCCTCCGGTGATACCGCGCTCGCCGAGCGGTCCACGTTGCTGCTCTACGTCGGAATCGCGTTCCTGATCGCAGACGCTGCGAACGTGATTGCCCGAGGTGTGCTGCGTGGCACGAGTGACGTGCGCTACGCGGCCGTCGTAGGTATCGCGACCGCGTGGATCACGACACCGCCGATCACCTGGCTGCTCGGCATGTACCTCGGACTCGGTGTGCTCGGTGGATGGATCGGCCTCGCGGCCGAGATCTTCCTCGGCGCGGCGGTGTTCTGGTACCGGGTGCTCCGCGGTGGTTGGCGGCCGGCAGCGGCGGCAGCGCGGCGTGCGATGGCGGGAACGGCAGTGTGATCTCTCCGCCAAACCCTGGCCCGCGGGGCACCCGAATCAGGGGTGTCCCCGGGTCAGGTATCGCGGGGTTGGCCAGGACACAAATTGTGCATTGAAAGCCATTCGGTCTCGGGATATGCCGCTGTTCATCAAATGAGGGTATTGGCCGGGCTCGCGCTACTCGCTGGATGTGCTCAAGGGGGACGCGCGTCGGTCACCACGGATGCGGACCTCGCGCCGCTCGATGGCACGATCGAACATCCAGTCGATGCCGCGATCGATGCACGGCCGATCGACGCCAAGCTGATCGACGCGCCGCCGCCGCCACCCGACGCGCCGCCGCCGCCGCCCGATGCGCCGCCGATCACGATGCCCGACGCCTACCAGTGCACGGTGATGAGTCGGCAGCTGCTGGTGAACCCGGTGCTTGATCTCGACGCGAACGGGACGGGCTGGGTACAGCAGAACATCGACAACGCGTATCCGATCATCACGAGCGACGGGTTTGCTGCGCACACCGCGCCGTACAAAGCATGGCTCGGCGGCTGGACGGGGCTCGACAAGGGCGTGCCGAGCGTCAGCGATCAGCTGCACCAGGACATCGCGATTCCCGCCGGCACCACGATGCTGCGCCTCACGGGGCAATACGCGGTCGGCACGGCGGAGACCGCCGCGATCGCGTACGACACCGGTCAGCTCGCGCTCGTGCAAACCAACGGCACGCCGATCGAGGTCGTGCTGTCGCTCACGAACCTGACGCCGACGACTGCCTGGACGGCGATCGACAGGACGTTCGCGAATCCGGCCGCGCTGTCGGGTCAGACCGTGCGGCTGCGCATGACGTCGACGAACGACATCACGGACGTGACGAACTTCTTCTTCGATTCGTTCGCGCTGACCGTCACGTACTGCCAGTAGGCTTGTGCAGTGTTTTGCGGAACGCACGCACGGCGGCCGTTTGTCCGCCGCTGCGGGTCGTGGCGATGATGTGAGCGATCGCATCGAGGTCGATGCCGGGTAGCGCCACGCTGTTGGCGACGAGCTTGTACTTGCCGGCGAGCCGGTAGACGTAGACGCGGCCGTTGATCCAGAACCACACCTCGCTCACGCTGAGCCGGCGATAGATCTCGAGCTTGTTGATGCCGCCGCTCGTGTGCACGACCTCGATTGCGAGATCTGGAAACTCGCCCAGCTCACCGATCGAATAGCACTCGTCCGGTTCGAGCCCGGCGAGCTCGGCTTCCTTCTGCCAGGTCGTGTTGCCATAGCCGTCGAGCGGGATGTCCATCTCCTCGGCGAAGGCTTCGACGAGACGCCCGAGCATGATCTTGACGAGCTCGTGCCGGCGAGACATCGTCATGACTTCGAGCTCGCCGTCGAGGTACGCCATCCGCGGACGCGGGGTCTCTCCAATTGCGTTGTTGATCGCGACGTACTGCTGCCACGTGATGCCACGCAACACGACGACTTGATCGCGACCGGCGGCGTCGTCCCATTCGAACGGGATCGGTGGCGTGTCTCGCTCCATGTTCTCCATGCTAGCAGAACCTCCATGCGCGGCCGCATTGCAGTCGTCGCGCCACGACGGTGCGTAGTTGTTTCGCGGTGATTCGCATGCGGTTGTCCGATTGTCGGACGAGCTCGCTCGACAAGCGGACGCTGCCGGCCGGACGATTCCACTCCGGACTCGTCGACGATTGCGATCAGACCGGTGTGCGATTGTCTCGCGATGCCACGTGGCGAAGCCGGCACCAAGTTCAAGCTGCAACCGGCGGATCCGTTCGATCTGATCCGCTGGCTTGCGCGCACCCAGAGTGATCCGCGCAAAGCAGTCGCCGAGCTCGTACAGAACTCGATCGACGCGAACGCGCGCACGATCCGGATCGATCGTCGCCGGTTGCGCGGCGCACCGGCACTCGTGATCTACGACGACGGTGAAGGCGTGCTACCACACCGACCACGCGAGGACGCGCTGCGCTACCTCGGAACGCATATCGGCCACTCGCACAAGCTCGGGCTGTCGGCGACGGAACGACACGCGCGCGTGATCGCTGGTCAGTACGGTGTCGGACTGCTCGGCTTCTGGGCGATCGGTGCGCGGTTGGACGTGCGATCGAGGGTGGGCGGCTCCGAGGTGCACGTCCTTTCGCTCGAAGAGGAGCGAGCGACGGCGCGGCTCTCTCGTATTCCGCACGCGCTCGACGCCGCGCCCACGTATACCGAGCTTGTCATCTTCGATCTCCACGAGGCCAGCCAGCGCCCGTTGTCCGGGCGGCGCCTTGCGGATTACCTCGCCGCCGAGCTGCGAGGACCGATCTTGCAGACCGGCGTCGCGATCGAGATTCACGACCACATGGCGCGCGGTCTCGCGCAGAAGCGTTTCGCAGTAACGCCTCGCCGTTTCGATGGCGTTCGGCTCGAGGTTCCAGCGGAAATTCCGGTGGAACGTCACCCAGCGATTCGAGTCGAGCTCTACTTGTCGCGAGGTGCGGAACGGCCGGCGATCCAGTTGGCCTGTGCGGGAACGTTGGTGGCCGAGAATCTCGCCGACGTCGACGTGCTCGGATTTGGCGAACCGCCGTGGGTCGGACGTGACCTGACCGGCATCATCGACTTTCCAGGGTTTCAAGTGCCTCCAGGAACTCGCCGCGGTGTGGTGCCGAATGCCGCCGCGGTCGCCTTCGCACACGCACTCGCGCGGGTCGAGGGTGCAGTTTCGCGCGAGCTCGATCGCCTCGACCAGCAGCGTCGTGCAGCCGCCGATCGTCATCTCGTCGACGACCTGCGCAAGGCGTTGCGTGGTTTGAGGCAGCGCATGCCGCACTACGAGCTCCCAGCGGTCGATCGTGGTCACGAAGGAAGAGGCGACATGCCTCCTGGCAAACCGTTGCCGCCGCCAGAGAGTGCGACACCGGAAGATGATTTGCCTCCCAGCTCGGCGAAGCCGCAGGCCGACCTGTTTCCGCCGGGGCCGCTTGCGCGAATCGAGATCGCGCCGTCGCTGGTCCGGATCGAGCCGGGGCACGAGCGACGCGTCCGAGTGCGCGCGTTCGACGCTCGTGACGTCGAGCTCGTCGAAGGCCTCGGCATTCAGTGGACCGTCGAGGAAGCCGGGTTCACGTTGATCGGCGCCGATGGTCCGCGACCAGCGATCGCGGTGACTGGCGACGTGTTGCCCGGCTCGATGGCAACCCTCACCGTCGAAGTGCAGGCCGGCGGCGTGACGATGCGTGCGAGCGCGAACGTCGCGGTCGTCGAGGCGAGGGGGGCCGAAACGGCTGGGCTTGGGATTCCGAGGCCCGAGCTGGTCGACGCACCAGGCGCGACATGGCGAAGTCGGATGGCTGGCGAGGTGTGGCAGGTGAACGCTGGGCACGAAGACTACGTTGCGCTGGGGAGCAGTCGAGCCCGGCTGCGCTACATGGTCGCGCTGCTCGGCAAGGAGATCGTTGCGCGTACGTACTCACAGCCGGGCGCCGGCGAGCTGCTCGAGCATCTTGTCGCCGTGATGGCGCATGCCGAGCGCAACTTGACGAACTAACTAGAGGGACGAGAGCAGCTTCGTCACGCCGTCGAGCACGCTCGGCGGAATCTCGTGGCCGCCGTGGAAGTCGACCCACGTGAGGTTCGCGCCGGCGGCTCGCAGCTCGTCGCGCAGATGCTCGGCGATCGAGTACGGCAGCAGCTGATCATGGATGCCGTGTGACTGGAACACCGGTACGCCCGCGAGCTTCGGCATGCGCGGCTTCCATACCGATTCGGCGAGCAGCGTGCCCGACATCAAGATCAGCGCGGCGGGTGGGCTAGGGCGGTGGAGCGCGACGTCGAGCGACAGCATCGCGCCTTGCGAGAAGCCACCGAGCACGAGGTTCTGATCGCCGATCGCGTAGCGCGCTTGCAGTTGCTCGAGGAAGCGCAGCAGCTGCGTGCGTGCGGTCTCGAGGCCTTCTGGGACTTCGTTGCGGCGATCGCGCAGCTTGCCGCTGCGTAGCTCTTCCTCGAGGCGCGCGAGATCGAGCAGCCACCACGCGCGCGAGTCGCCATACAGGCCGCCGAGCTCGAGTGGTGCCTCCGGGAACGCGAAGCGCACCGGCGCGCGGATGAACTGCGCGAGCGCGACGAGATCGTCGCCCGGCGCGCCGAAGCCATGCAGCAGCACGACGGTGTGCTTGGCGTCTGCCGGACCGACGATGCGGGTGGTGAGGCCGGCGATGTCGATGCGTTCGATCTTCACGCGCGGACCTTCACATGTCGCGCGCGCGGACGCTAGAGGCCGCCGTCGCCGCCCGACCCTTTGTCGGCAACGGGACGGTCGCGGCGATCGCTCGAGGAGTGGCCGCGGTGTTCGCGGTGTTCGTCGGAGTCGTCGATGACCTCGATCTCTTGCTCGACTTCGGCGCCGTACTCGGCGGCCTTCTTGCCAAGCGTCTCGAGCCAGTTCTCACCGGCTTCGGCATCGATGTACTCGTCCTGTTCCTGCGTCTTGTCGAGACCGCGATCGGTCGCCTTCTGCGTGTGCACGCCGTAGAGATCGCCGGTGTCATCGGCGGCTTCGGCGTACGCGTCGGCGGTCGTCGCCTCCGGCGTGTCGAGCTCGCGGGCGTCGTCGTCGACTTCGCTGGCTTGCTCTTCCTCTTCTTCGTCGGCACTCGCGATCATGCCCGCGGCGTCGAGCTCGTCTCGCGCTTCGACCGAGGGCTGCGCTTCGACTTCGAGGTCGACGATGCCGTACTGGCCGACGTCGTCGAGGAGCTGCGCTGGATCCTCCGGATCGAGATCGACGATAGAGGGCTGCGGCAGCTCGCTCGCTTCCCGCATCGCGCGCTTGGCACCGTTACGGCGTACGGATTGTTTGTGCGTGGCCATGCTCCTATACGGAGCACGCCGCGTGCCGAGCCGCGCGCGTACGAAGACTACGCACCTACGGCGACGACGAAGACGTAGTCGAAGCTCGCATCCGTGCCGTTGGTGCGGATGCCGATGTCGCCTTCGAGGTCCGCATCGCCTTCGTACGACGCCGTGCCAGTCGCGCCCGCTCGGTGGCCCACGCACTCGACGCGCGTGTTGCCCCAGTCGGCGGGCATCGTGCGCGCCTGCAGCGTCAGCCAATCGCCTGCCATCTGCGCCGGGAACGCTCCGGGTGCATAGTTGTAGTGCTCGAAGCCGAGAAAATCGGTCGAGACTTGGCCCGCGTTGACCTCGGCCGTCTGCGGCGCGGCGCCGGCGGCGAGCCCGCAGAACATGTAGTGCTGGTTGTCGCGGAAGCCGAGCACGATGCCGGTCGAGCGCCGCGTCGAGGCATTTGTCGACACTGCGTCGATGCGCACGCGCGCGTCGACGAACACCCGACCGAGGTTCGGCTCGTCATCGCGCACGAGCTGATGCTCGCTGGTCAGGCTCGCCTGGCGGACCGCGCCATTGCCGAGCTGCCACGTGTTGGCTCCGATCACCGGATCCCACGTGACCGGATCGTAGAAACCTTCGAAAAACGCCAACCGATCACCGGCGGTGCTCGGCCGCGGATCGCACTTGTCGCCGACACCATCGAGATCGGTGTCCTTACCCACATCGATCACGTGCGGGCACACGTCGCAGGTGTCGCCGAGACCGTCGCCGTCGTGATCGCGTTGATCGACGTTGCCGACGTTGAGGCAATTGTCGGTGAGATCGGCGACGCCATCGCCGTCCGTGTCTGCGCCCGAGCCGGAGCCGGAGCCCGAGCCCGAGCCCGAGCCGGAGCCCATGCCGTCATCCTCGGCGGTGCCGTGGTCGAACATGCAGCCCGCCAAGCAGATCGTGAGACCTACCAGTGCCCTCATCATGGCGGTCGGATTAAACGACGGCTACGCTGCCCTGTCACCATGAATTCGAGGGGCCTCACCCGCCGCGACGTGCTGCGAATCGCCGGCATCGGTGCGGTGACAAGTGTCGTCGGCTGCGGCGACAACGAGGGGGGCCGGGATCCCGGTAATAGTCACGCGGCGTTCGTCGTCGAGCCAAATGAAGATTCGTTCATCGTGGTGTTGTGGTCGTCGGTAGCCCGCGCGGCTGCGCTCGAAGTGCAGTCAGGTGATGCCATCGTGTACTCGACCGTCGTCGAGCTCGCCGGCGCTCGGGCGGTTCCGATCACGGGGCTCGAAGCCGGGCAGAGTTATCAGGTCACGATCGTCTGCGACAGCGGTGCGCAACTCGGACCGCATCTCGTGCGCACCGCGCCGCGCGCCGATGATCGCCGAGCCGTGCGCATCGCAGTGTCGGCGGATGTCGATCCGCATCCCGACTTCGATAGCCAGATCCTCACGCACCTTGCGGCCGCGAGCCCCGAGCTGTTCGTGTCGCTCGGCGATTTTCCCTATGCCGACAATGGACCCGACCTCGCGATGACGGTCGACGCGTATCGCGCGCGCTACGCCGAGACGCTCACGACGCCGAAGCTGCGCGCGTGGCTGCAGGCGATGGGCGTGCGTGCGATCTACGACGATCACGAGTTTCGCAACGACTGGGACGCCATGTTTCGCATCGTCGAACCCACGCGCTATGCCGCCGCGATGCAGGTCTGGGACGAGTTCTTTCCGATCCCAGGTGCGGCGGCCGAGGTGCGCTATCGCAGCTGGAGATGGGGTGCGAACCTCGAGTGTTTCCTGCTCGATTGCCGGCGGTTTCGCAGCGCGAACGCTGCGGCCGACGACGCGACGAAGACCATGCTCGGCGACGTCCAGCGCGCGTGGCTGATCGACGGTGTGAAACGATCGACCGCGACGTTCAAGGTCGTGTTCACGAGCGTCCCGCTCGATTACGGCGACGGCGCCGATCACTGGGCAGGATTTACGGTCGAGCGCACGCAGATCTTCGACGCGCTCGCCGGCGTGCCGGGCGTGTTGTTCGTCAGCGCAGACCAGCACTGGTTTGCAGCGCATCGCCATGCGCGCGGGATTCGCGAATTCCAGGTCGGCCCGCTGTGCCGTGGCATCCGCGTGCCGAGCGTGCTGTCGCCCAACGTGTTGTTCCGCGCCGAGCGCTACAACTTCGGCGTGATCGATGCAGACGAAGCCAAGCTCACGTTCTCGGGCATCGGCCCCGACGGCAACGCGTTTTATAAGGAAGAGCTGACGGCGCTAGACCTGACGCCGGCCACGTGAGCGGGGCTAAGATTCGGCCCGTGACGGGAGGCAGGTCGTACCTTGCCGCGTTTGCCGGGTTGCATACGCTGGCGACGGCGGAGGAGCGCCGCCAGGTCGTGCGGCAGGGGCTCGCGATGCTCGCCGAGATCGCGCAGCGCGAACCGGCACCGCTCGAAGGCATCGCGGCCGACCAACTGCTGCTCGCGGTGCGCGTCGCACTGAGCGATGGCGTGCTGACCTCGCTCGACTGGATGTCGCCCGCGTCGGCGGCGATCGCGCTGTTCGAGCTCGCCCAGGCACTGCCCGCCGGCGCAGAGCGGCGCGAGCTCGGCCGTCGCGTGCTGACGTCGTTGCGGGAGGCCGATCGCGCGACATTCGTGCGTCTGCTCGTCGCGCTCGCGCGCACGTCGCCGAAGATCGTCGCGGCCGAGGGTTTGCACGCGCGCCTCGGCGTGGTGCTGGCCGCCCCGTTCACCGCGCCCGGCATGATCGGCGAGCTCGCGCTCGGTTTGCTCGCGCAGCCATCGCTTGCACACAGCTGGGTCGAAGAGCCGGCAACTGGCTCTTTGCCGGGACGGCGGCTCGCCGCACGCATCCTCGCGCACGGTGCACGAGAAGTGGTGCGGCGCTATGACGCCGGCGATCGCGGCGGTGTACGCGTGCTCGCGCGGCCCGGGGTGCGTGCTGCGCTCGCTCGCTTGGTCGGCGATCGCGAAGCGCTGGTGTCGCGGTTCGCGAGCATCGCGCGCGGCGTCCTCGCGCACGTCGACTCCGATCTCGCCGGCGAGATCGATCGCGAGCTGCGCCCGACGTCGACGAATACCGAGGTGCGGCGCGGCGCTGCGTCGGCTGCGGCCGCACTCGAACGCGGCGGCGCGGCGAAGCGGTGGACGGAAATGCTGGTCGATCGCGCCACGAAAGAACCCGGTGTCGGGCGTGGCGCGATCCTCGGGCTCGCGGGGCTCGCGATCGCGGAGCCGGCGGAGGCCGACGACCTCGCGCAGAAGCTCGTCGCATGCGCACCGCTCGAGAGCGCAGAGGCGCTCGCTGATCTCCGCCGCGAGGAGGCGGCGCCGCTGTTGCCCGCGGCTGCGGCGGATGCGCTCGCGTGGACACGCGCGCAGATAACAGCCGACGATGGGAAGGACGACGGTCGCTGGGCGCTGCTCCACGCGCTCGAGGCCGAGCTCGCCGGCGTGCCGGTTCCCGAAGGCATCGGCGTGCCGATCGCGGAAGCGCGGCGCTCGCTCGACGCTGGCGATGTCCAGGCTGCGCTAGGCGCGGCGCGGGTCGCCGTCGAGGGAATCGGCGAAGCGGCGGATTGGCTCGAGCGCGCGAGCGACGACGACGCGATCGATCGCCGGCACTCGATGCGGCTGTTGCGCCAGCTCGATCGCGAGCTACTTGCCGACAACGTGCTCCAAGCGGTGCTCGCGCTCGCCGGCGAGCAGGATCCGGCGCGCGTGCAGTTCGCGCGCGCACTCGCCGCGATCGAAGCGTCACTGCTCGCGCACGAACGCGAGCCCGAGACGGGCGCCGTCGCGCACAGTGGTCTTCGCTTCGCGCGGCTGCGCGCGCTCGTGCGGCTGCTCGATGGGGTGCGCGTCTCCGGCGACGCCGACCTCGAGCCACGACTCGCCGCCGTGCGCCAGCTGATGGCGCGCGCGCAGCGCGATCGTTCGCCGCTGCGGCGTGCGGTGTGGGCCGCGCTGACCCGTGCGGGCGATGCCCTGTTGCGCGACGGGCACGCCGAGCTGACCGACCTGTTGTTTGCGTGGACGGACGCATTTCCCGACGACGATTTCGCGATCGTGCGCGAGGCGTCGATGGTTCCCGAGATCGTGCAGTCGTTCCACGCCTACTCGCAGCTGCAGCAAGCGACGTGGGCAGCCGCCGATCCCGACGACGCCGACGCGCTGCGCGCCGTGCTCGAGCGGCTCGGCGAGCTGACCGACGCGCTGCCGCCCGAGCAGTCGCCGCGCGTCGAGTCCGTGCGTCTCGCGCTCGCACGGCTCGGCAACCAGCTGGCGCGGCTGACGTCGGCGGCGAGCCAGCAAGCGGTCGAGGCCGGCACGCTCGATGCGATCGCGACCGAGCTCGGCGCGCTCGCGCGGCGTGGGTTCGGCGCGCGACAACGGCTCGGTGTCGGAGCTACGGATCGCTCGGCCGAGCTCGAGACCGCCGTGCGCGGGATCGAGACCGTGCTGGCGGCGCGCGATCGAGACTCGCGGAGCGCCGCGCTCGACGAAGCGATCGCCGCATCGATCGACAAATCGCGCGCCGCGCTGCCGCCCGCGCTTGCCGCCGCGATCGAGCGCGTGCTCGTGTGGCTCGCGCGCCGGCCGATCGAGCGCAGCGAAGCGTCGGCGCCCGCCGCCTCCGACGACGCGCTGCCGGGCTGGGTGCCGCTGTCGCGCATGCTCGGCAACTTTTACGTCGTACGCCCGATCGACCGCGGCGCTGGTGGCTCCGTGCTGCTGTCGGTGCGCGGCGAAGAGCGCACGCGTGCCGATCGCGAGCTCGTCGCGGTCAAGGTCCCGGATTACTCCGGCGACGCCGCGCGCAGCATGAGCGAGCCGGAGTTCGAGCGCCTGTTTCGCGAGGAAGCGGGCGCACTGCTCGCGTTGCCGCAGCATCCCAACCTCGCGCGCTTCATCACGTTCGACGCGAGCGCGCAGCCCAAGCCGCTCCTCGTGATGGAGTTCGTGCCCGGCACGAACCTCGAGCGCGCGCTCGAAGCCAGCGAGCTGACGATGCAACGCGCGCTCGCGATCATCGACGGTCTGCTCGCCGGGCTCGAGGCGATGCACGAGGTCCGGATCGCGCACCTCGACGTCAAGCCACCGAACCTCGTGCTGCGCGATGGCTCGGGCGAAGCCGTGCTCGTCGATTTCGGGTTGGCCGGCCGCCACATTCGCGCGGGTTGCGGAAGCGCGTTCTATGGCGCGGCCGAGGTGTGGACCGACGATCCGTCGCAGCTCGAGCCGTTCCCGACCGACGTCTATGCCGCTGCGTGCGTCGCGTTCGAGGTGCTCACTCACGTCGTGCTGATGGACGGTGACAACCTCAAGGACGTCATGGGGCAACACTTCGCGAAGCAGCCCGGGGCCGACGGGCTTGCACGGCTCGAGCGTGCGCGCAACGCGTCCCTCGCAGAGCTCCTGCGTGCAGCCGTGTCGCGTGATCCGAAGAAACGGCCCACCGCAACGCGCCTGCGTGCTGGTTTCGCAGCCATCAAACCCGAGCTGGCCGCGCAGCACTGGCCGCTGCGCTTTTGAGCTGTAAGCCGCAAGACGAGTAAGCGGCAGGCGGTCGTATCCCACACCCAAACGGCGGTATCGTCGGGGCTATGTCGCAGCGACCACCCCCGATGCCCCGCCAGGAGTCAGGTGTTCCATACAATCAGCGCCGATTCCCGTGGCGGCTCTGGTTGTTCGCCCTATTGATGATGGGTGCTGCCGGCGCAGGCGGTTACTTCACGTGGCAGTACCGAGGACAATCGATCAAGTCGCGCGCGGATCTCGATCTGTGCACGAAGAACCTCGGCGCGCTGCAGGGCACGGCGGGTGACGGCACGAAGGCGCTCAAGACGTGCACCGACGAGCGCGACGCGTTGACGAAGAAGAGCGCAGAGCTCGAGAAGCAGAACAACGAGTTCTCGAAGAACCTGAATGCATCGAAGGACGAGCTGGCGCAGCTGCGCCTGCAGAAGGCCGAATCCGACAAACGGATGGCGGCGATCGAAGACATTCGCAAGCAGTTTGCGAAAATGGTCGACACCGGTCAGCTCCGCGTCACCGCACGGCGCGGTCAGCTCGTGCTATCGCTGCCGTCGGAGGTGTTGTTCCCGACCGGTAGCTCGACGCTGTCGAAGCAGGGCGAGTACGCGGTCGTCGAGGTCGGTGCCGTGCTCAAGAGGTTCCCGGAGCGCCGCTTTCTCGTCGTCGGTCACACCGACAACCAAGACTTCGTGAAGCCCAAGGGTGATCCGGCCACGATCTGCGTGCCGACGGATAACTGGCAGCTGTCGACCGCGCGCGCGCTCACGGTGACGCGCGTGCTCGTCACCGCAGGCATGGATGCGAAGAACCTCGTGCCCGCGGGCGTCGGCGCGAACGATCCGATCGCGAGCAACTCGACGTCGGAAGGCCGGCAGAAAAACCGCCGCATCGAGATTGGCCTGTTGCCCGCGATCAACGAGCTGCCGCCACTGCCGGCGAACCTGACCGAAGACGGCGCGCCGAAAAAGTAGCGCCCTCAGGCGCTTCGCGAGCGACGGTCGTGTCGCTTGCGAGGCGACAATCGGTGCTGGCCGGTCCTGACAACTGGGGCTGCGCCACCGATCATCTCGGAGGCACATCGGTTGCTGTAAGCAGCCGGCATGCAAACAGCTCCCATGTTGATCGCGGTGTTGGCGTTATCGTTCGCGACTGCGCTGGCCCACGCCGAGGACAAGAAGTACTCGCTCGCCGATCTCAAGGCGCTGGTCGACGACAAGTCCTATCAGGAAGCGCTCATGCACATGGGCGACATCAAGCCCTCGGACCGCAAAGCGGAGTGGAAGGATCTGCTCGGCCAAGCGGCGGCGGGCTACGCCGCGAGCGGCAAGGATGCGCTCGACAAGCTGCGCAACATGCTCGCCATCGAGGAGCAGTACCCGTCGGTCGTCAAGCACGCGAAGTACGCCGCGGTCCGGACCGAGTTTGGCCCCAAAGGCTTCGAAGCGTGCTTCAGCAATTCGTACGGGGTCGATCAATGCAGGACGTACGCGATCGCGTTCGTCGACGACGACGCGGCCAACGGCAAGCTCGCACTCGCCGTCGCGAAGATCGCGCGCAAGGGCATGAACGCTTACAACTCGTCGCCGCTGTTCAAGCGCGCGGTCGCCTCGGCAAAGAAGGCCGCGTGCAAGGACTCCGATCTGTCGTTGTCGACGATCGCCGCGCTCGGCCTGCCGACCGACCACAACGATTACAACGACGGCAAGTCCGTCGCCGACAGCTGCTTCGCCGAGCTCAAGCCGAAGATCATCAAGGAGCTCGAAGGCTCGAGCGGCTACTACAAGGACAACGCGTGCGCGCTACTCACCGCGAAGGGCGAGAAGGCGGTCGCCGCGAAGCTGTGCACGAAGGACGACGACTAGAACCCCGCGGGAAGCGCCGCAGGCGCGTTCCCCGCGCGGGTCTGACGCAAGCTCGCGCTGCGCGAAGCGCTGGCGCGGCCGAAGGCCGCGAGTCTCGCGAAGCGAGACCGCGAGCGCCGCGTCAGAACTGGCCTTCGATCATGCTGCACAGGCTGTCGCCGGGGCAGCAGACGTTGAGCCCG
>DATDCH010000521.1:0-2779 GCA_036524455.1 Kofleriaceae bacterium
CCGGTATGGAACAGCTCGGACGCGAGGCGCAGCGCGCCACCGATCACGTTGTACGTCTGACCGCCGTAGCTGCCGCTCATGCCTTCGACGCGCACGCCGATCCAGGTGCGGTGGTAACGATGCGACTCGATCGCGTACGCGGCGCTGAAGTACATGCCGTGCAGCTTGAGCGTTGGGTTGTCGTACTCCGACGAGCGCGCGGCATAGGCGGGCGCGACGTCGCGGTACGAGCCGGCGTAGCCGATGCCGATGTCGAGGCGCGTCGGCTTCCAGTACAGCGATGCCCAGTGCGCGCCGGCGCGAAGCTCGGTCGACGTGCCGACGACGACGTCACCCATCGGCGTGGCCGCTCCGAGGTCGACCTCGGCGGGCGGAATGAAGATCGCGCCCGGCTTCGCGGCCACCGAGGTCGCCGTGACAGCGACAACAATCAAGGACAGCCACCCGCGCATCCGCGCCTGCAACTGCAACGGTTACGCCCGCGCAACCACGCGAGGTCGCACGGGCGATCGGCGCGTGCAGCGACGCACGTGCCGCACTCTGTGGTGGCCCGGCAACACTATTAGTAGTCGTTCGGCGGCGTCGCGCACTGGCGGCCGACCGGGAACGCCGCGCACGCGCCCGGATCGGTGCCGGCGCCCGCCTTCGCTGCGATCCAGCGATTGAGGTACTCGGGATCCTGACCGCGGATGATGTCGCGGTGATTTGCGACGTCGTTGTAGCAAGTCTGGGCCTGCGTCACGCCATCAGCCGCGAGCTTCGCGCGCGCGCACTCGGCGCGGCCCGGCGTGATGAACGTGTCCATCGCGCCGAAGAACATGATGATCGGCGCGCCCTGCGGATCGAGCGGCGGGCGATCTTCGATCCAGCGCGCCTTCCACTTCGCCGCTTCGGTCGACGTGCAGTCGGGCGCGAACGGATTGGCGGCACACGTGTAGCCGACGGTGTCGACGTAGGTCATGTCGAAGAAATCGGCTGGCGTGGCGCCGAGCGCCTGAAGCTTTGGTGCGTCGTAGCATTCGCCGGCGAGGATCGCGTCCTTCGCGGCGGTTTGCTTCGCGGCCTGGAACACGGAGACGCCGGTGCCGTCGCGCAGCTCGCCGGCGGCGTACGCGTACTGCATCGCGTAGAGGATCGAGTTGACGTCGGTCGCCGTCGTGAGGCCCGCGGCGCCGGTGGTCGCGGCGGCCCATAGCGACATCGACATCCACATCGGCGCGAGCCCGGCGACGCCGACCAGCTGTCCCTGCATGCCGTAACTCTTTGCGTAGCTATGCGCAGCGAACACCGCGTGGCCGCCTTGCGAGTGACCGACGAACACGACCTTGTCGGGCGCGTCCGGCAAGATCTTCGCGGCGGCGCGCGTCGCGTCGAGGATCGCGTGTGCCTCGTCTTCGGCGTTGAAGTAGCCCGGCGCTTGGCCGTAGGAGAAGCCGTTGTAGTCGGGCGCGATCACCGTGTAGCCGTAACCGGCGAGCCGGTACAACATCGGCGGATAATCCTGATCGCTCGGCGCCGCGGTGAGGTCGAGGCGCGACGGAGCGCACTTCGGCGCGATGCCCGTCGAGCCGTGTCCCCACACGACGAGCGGCGCACCGGCGATCGGCTTCGCGGGCACGAGCAGCACGGCGGCCGTGTCGCCTTCGGCGCGCGCGGTGCCGACGGTGTTGCGCGTCGAGCGGTACGCGATGCGATAGGTCCAGAATCCGCTGTTGACGGTACCGACGATCGCGTTCGGATAAGGCGCATTGTCGGCTTCGATCAGCGCCTTGATGTCAGGCACCGTGATCTTCTCGGTGATCGCGCAGCGGAACACGTCGCCGCGCCGCGAGTCGTCCATCGCGGGCAGCGTCGGCAACGTGTAGACGTCGGACGGCGAGTCGGTGCACGGCATCGCGAGCGCAGGCGCTTCACCGAGCGTGTAGTCGATGGCGTCGGGCTCGATCGTCTGACCGTCATCGCCACAACCGACCATCACGAATGTCAGGAGGGACAAGCTACGGGCATGCATCCGGCCATTTTATGGCGAGGTCGAAATGCCGTGCGCGCATTGTCTGCGCCCCACATGTAGGTACTAGGCGATGCCGGCTGCGATCCGCGCGACATCGGTGCCCGACCACGCTTCGAGTGCGCGATCGACCGTGAGCTCGACGTCATCCGAGATTTCGGCGGTCGTCACCCACGGGAAGCTGTCGGAGACGAGCGCGCGCAATTGTTCGACGCTCTGCCCGAAGCTCGGCGCGAGCAAGCACACGTTGACGTGGAGCTGCGTGCGCGTGAGCAAGTCGATCGCTTCGAGCGGTGTGCGCGGTGCAAGCGGCGTCATGCCTCGCGCTGCGAGCCTGGTCGCGAGATTCACGCGCCGCGCAGGTCGATCGTCGATCACCATGATCGGGCGGCGTTGTGCCGCGCGCAGCGCGTGCTCGATCGCACCGTCGATCGCAGCGCGCATGTTGTCGGCGACTCGATCGAACTGCACGGCGATCCGCCAGCGTCGTCCCCGTGTCAAAGATCCGAGCAGGCCGGCCTCTTGGCCGGCCTGCGAGGCACGTTCGATGCGGACCGTCTTCGCGCTCACCCAACCGCTCTCGTGACCGAGCTTGAGCTCGACGTCGAGATTCTCGTCGGAAGGAACACCCGCAACGGAGACGAGAGCGCCGCTGCTCGAGAGGTTTTCGATCGTGCCGTGCATCGCGCCGTCTTCGGCGTAGAACACCGCGACCCCACGAACGGGAACACGCAACGCACGACGCCTCTCGGACCAGCTCGCGAGATCACC
>DATDCH010000522.1:0-8843 GCA_036524455.1 Kofleriaceae bacterium
TATCGCGCTCGCACTGTTGCTCGTGATGCGCGGCCGCAGCGACGACAACACGGCGTCGCCGGAGAGTGGTCCGTCCGAGCCGACCACGCGCAAGATGCAGGTCGCGCCGGCAGCCGAGCCCGCGCCCGCGCCGGCCGCGGCGACGCCAGCTGCACAGCCGGCCAAAGCGGCTGCGTCGGCGACTGCCGCGCCGGCGACACCCGTTGCGAAGCCGGAGCCCAAGCCGGTTGCCGAGGTCGCGACGAAGACGAAGACCGAGGAACCCGCGCCCAAGCCGACGAAAAAGCGGCGCAGCAAGCGCGTGACCAAATCAACGACGACGACGACGACGACGACGCCCGGTGGGGATCTCAGTGATAGCCGTCATTAACCGTCTGCGCGCAGCGCTCGTGGTGGTCGGTGCACTTGCCGCAACCGCGTACGCGCAGTCACCGAATCCGAATGCGAAGGCCGCCGACGAGGCGTTCAAGCAAGGGCGCGAGCTCTACAAGCAGGACAAGTTCGCCGAGGCGTGCGAGCAGTTCGACAAGAGCCACAAGCTCGATCCGGCGTACGGCACGCTGTTCAACCTCTCGCAGTGCAGCGAGAAGATCGGCAAGCTCGCGACCGCAGCAACGGGATATCGCGAGGTCGTCGAGCGCGATACGAACGAGCAGCGCAAGGCGACCGCCGCCGAACGGCTCAAGGAGATCGCGCCGCGCATTCCAAAGCTCTACGTCAAGGTCGACAAGCCGCCGCTCGGGCTGGTCGTCGAGCTGGATAGCAAGGTAGGGCCGCGTCAGATCGGGGCGAACCAGCCGGTCGAGGTCGACTTCGCCGATTACAGCGTGCTCGTGCGCGCGCGCGGCAACAGCGCGTTCATGAGCCGCGTGAAGATCAACCAGGAAGGGAAGACGACCACGATCGAAGCGACGCTGGCACCGGGCGCCAGCAATGCGGAGACCGCCGGTGTTGCCAAAGCCAATACCGACGAGGCGCCGCGCTCGCGGCGCAGGCTCTACGCGATCGGTGCGATGGCGACGGGCGGCGCCGTGTTTGCCACCGGCATCGTGTTCGGTGCGCTCGCGCGCAGCCAGTGGAAGGAAGCCAAGGACGTGTGCGGCGGTACGAGCTGCACGACCCAGGCGGATGTCGACCGCGCGAACGACATCGGCGACAAGGCGCGTTCGAAAGCGACGCTGTCGACGGTGTTCGTGCTCGGTGGGGCGGCGATTGCCGGCGTCGGCGTGTATTTGTGGGTGACCGCGCCGGGTGGGACGAAGGTCACGCCGACCGCGACCGACACGAGCGCGGGCGTTAGTTTGAGCGGCGAGTTCTGACCCGGATAGGATGGTCGGGTGGGCGGCGCGCGTCACATCGTGCTCGTGGTCGTGGCAGGGTGCTCGTTCCCGCACGGCACGCCCGCAACGACGGACGGGGGCGGCGATGCCGGTGACGCGGGCACTGATACCCCACCGACGTGCAGCTTCGGACCGTGGTCCGCGCCGGTTCCGCTGACGGAGCTCAACGCTCCGGGCGTCGATAACGCGCCGTGGTTGACCGACGACGAGCTCACGATCTACTTCGTCACCGACCGCGTCGGTGACCGCGATACCGACTGGGACATCTTTACGGCAACGCGAATGTCGATCGACCTGCCGTTCGGCACACCGGTGATCCTTCCCCAGATCAACACGAACCGCTTCGAGCGCAACCTGTCGCTCACCGCCGACCAGCTGACCATGTTCTTCGCGTCGGATCGCCCAGGCACGCTCGGCGCGATGGACCTGTGGATGGTCACGCGCGCGACGACGACCGACATGTTCGAGAGCGCGAACGTCACGCACCTCCCGAACCTGTCGTCGGCTGCGACCGATTACTTCCCGACCACCTCGGCCGACGGTCTCACGCTGTACTTCTCGTCGAATCGCGGCGCCGCTTCCGACCTCGACATCTACCGCACGCGGCGCGGTGCGCCGAACGATGGCTTCGACTCACCCGAGGCGGTCGCGGTGCTCAACACCGGCGGCGGTGAAGCTGCGATGGGGTGGGGCCAGGACGAGCGCACGCTGTTCGTGCAATCGGATCGCACGCCGAGCCAGAGCTGGGACGTCTGGGTCGCGACGCGGCCGGACGTGGCGAGCGAGCTGTCGCCGCTCACGCACGTGCCCGAGCTCAGTACTCCGAAGCTCGACTTCGCGCGCTGGATGTCACGCGATGGCAAGCGCGTCTACATCGCGGCCACGCCGGTCGGGACGCTGCTATGGGACCTGTTCGTCGCCAGCCGCGAGTGTCAGTAGCGCTGCATCTGCTGCGGATACGCGTGCGCGGGAACCCACAGCGGATCGATGAATGTCTGCGCGAGCACGACCGTGATGTTGTCGGTGCCGCCGTTGTTGTTCGCGGCGCGGATCAGGTTCTCGGCGACGACCTCGAGCGAGTCGCCCGACGTCATGATCTCGCGGATCATCCAGTCGTCGACGAGGTCGGACAGACCGTCGCAGCACAGCAGGAAGATGTCGTTGTGCTCGGGCAGCATCTGGTTGTGCTCGATCTCGACGGTGGCATCGAGGCCGATCGCGCGGATGATCACGTTCGACGTCGCAGGCCCGAGCGTGCCGACGAGGTCGGGACGATCCTGGTAGAGGTTGCGCAACGAGTGGTCACGCGTGATCGGCGACAGCTGGCCATGGCGCAGCAGATATGCGCGCGAATCGCCACAGTGGCAGATATGCACGACGCTGTCTTCGAAGCGCAGGCCGACCGCCGTGGTGCCCATGCCGTGACACACAGGATCGCCGAGCGAGCGCTGATACACCGCAGCGTTCGCCGCCTTCATCGCCATCGTCAGCGGATCGACGCCGGGAGGCGGCGTTGGATCGCCGGTCTTGAGCGAGTGCACGATCGTGCGAATCGCGATATCCGACGCGACCTGGCCCGATGCGTGACCGCCCATGCCGTCGCACACGATGTACACGCCGAGGAAGTCGTCGTAGTACATCGCGTCCTCGTTCTGCGTGCGCTGCGCGCCGACGTCGGTGCGTCCCACCGCGCGCAGCAGGAAGCGCTCGACCGGAACGTGACGAGGATCGGTCATTCGCGCACCCTCCGGTTGCGCATCTCCGGCAACACGTCGGTCCAGCGCTGCCGGCGCTGTGCACGCACGCCGTCGAGCACCGCTGCGCTCGCGCTAAACGGCGACGGTCCGAGCTCGGGCAGCTTCCAGCTCGTTGCCATCGCGGTCTTCACCTCGGCGACGATATCGAACCGCTGCTCGGCTGCGAAGTCGACAATCTCGAACTGTTTGTCGAAGTCGAGCTCCGCGCGATGCAGGTCACGCAACAGCGCCTGCGGCGTGCACTCGTTCATGTCATCGCGCAGCTCGTCGGAGATCTCGATCTCGCGCGGCTCCGCGATCGAAGCTGCGCGTTCGATCATCGCTTCGTCGAGCATGCCGAACTGCTCGTCGACGTGCACGTCGATCGAGGGTTTGAACTTGAGCAGCGTCACCGGCCGGTCCTCGTTACGCTCGTAGAGCGCGGCGACAAAGCGTGGATCGACGCTCGCGAGCGCGCGCTCGCGCCGTTCGATCACCGCCTGCATTTCCTCGTCGACGACCGGCTCGGCCGAGGGTTGCTCGGCGATCTGCTGAAACGATGGCAGGCTGAACCAGCGCGCGAGATCGGCGTCGGTTGCAGTGCCGGTTGTAGAATCGAGCAGCTGTTTGACCTTCGGGTCGTCGTCGTCTTCGGGGGCCATCCGTTACACCTGTAGATAGACGACGTAGGCGAGCACGCCGACGGCAATGCCCGTGAACAAGCACACGATCCAGTAGAGCGTCGACGCGCCTTCTACCATCGGACCTGCGCCGGCTGGTTGCACCGCGTGACCCCGCTGCGCGACCGAGACAACACCTTCGCTCGGTTGCAACATGACGGTCTTGTTCGGGCCTCCCGACGGTTGCGGCGGGAAACCGCCGCCGGGCGTGCCTTGCGGCATGCCGGGCATCTGACCTTGACCATGACCGTGCATCCCCGGCGGGGGCATCTGACCGTGACCGTGACCGTGCATCCCCGGCGGCGGCATCTGACCGTGACCGTGCATTCCCGGTGGCGGCATCTGGCCGCCCATCATCGGCGGTGCCATGCCGGCGACGATCGTCTTCTGCGCGGAACCGAGCGCTTGATAGTTCTGCTGCCCGGGCATGCCTTGCTGGGGCATACCTTGTCCCGGCATGCCTTGTCCCGGCATGCCTTGTCCCGGCATGCCTTGTCCCGGCATGCCTTGCGGCATCTGGCCAGGCATGCCGCCCTGCGCGAACGGACTTTGCTGCGCGATCATCGTCTTTGCTTGCGGCGACTGCGCGAAGTTTTGCTGCTGCTGCGGCGGATAGCCGGGTGGCGCGCCATAGCCCTGCTGTGGCATGCCGGGCGGACCTTGGCCGTAGCCTTGTTGCGGCGGCTGGCCCATGTGCGGATGACCGCCTTGGGGGCCGCCCATGCCCGCGATCATCGTGCGCGGGACGCCGCCACCACCGACGGAGACGCCGCCCTGGTTGAGCTCGGCGAATACCTGCTGGCAGTGCTGCATCATCTCGCCGGCCGATTGATAGCGCCGCGCCGGATCCTTCTCCATCGCGCGCCGCACGACCGCTTGCACTGAATACGGGATCGAGTCCGGCATCGGCGGCACCTGCCCGTGCAGGTGCATCTGGATCACCGTCATCGGGTTGTCGTCGTTGTACGGCACGTTGCTGGTCAGCATCTCGAACGCGAGGATGCCCAGTGCGTAGAGGTCGCTGCGCGCGTCGAGCGGCAGCCCGCGACCTTGCTCGGGAGACATGTACTGCGGCGTGCCGAACACCACGCCGGCTTGCGTCTTCATGCGATCGCCTTCGAGCAGCTTCGCGACCGAGAAGTCGAGCAGCTTCACGAAGTCGGGCGAGCCCGCCATGTTCAACAAGAAGACGTTGTCGGGCTTGATATCGCGGTGAATGATGCCGATCGAGTGCGCTTCGGCGAGCGACGCGCAGCACTGGATCAAGACCTTGATCACGCGCTGCGGAGCGAGCGGCCCGCGCTGCAGCGCATCGCGCAGCGACACGCCGTCGAGGAACTCCATCGTCATGAACAGGCGGCCGTCTTGCGTCTGGCCGAAGTCGAACATGCGGATCGTGTTCGGATGCTGCAGGCGCGAGCACGCCTTCGCTTCGTTGTAGAAGCGCTGCACCCACGTCTGATCCTGCGCCATCTGCTGGTTGAGCATCTTCAGCGCGATGATTCGATCGATCGAAATCTGCCGCGCTTTGTACACGACCCCCATTCCGCCCTCGCCAATGCGCGCTTGGATCTCGTAGCGGCCGTCGATCACTCTGCCGACGAAGGGGTCTTGGCTCACGGTGGGCTCAACTTTACTTTCGGGTTCGCGCTGACCTGATCGATCGTCAGTCGCACTTTGCCCACCGTCTCGCGCTTGCCGACGCGGATCACCGTGACGTCTCCGCCGTCGATTGCACTGTCGGTATCGCCGCGCAGCACGCGCCCGGTCCAACCCTTGCCGACGCCTTGATCGCTACCGACTGCGATCGTGACGACGACTTCGCTGCCCTGCACCTCGGTCTTGATCACGCGCCCGGTCACCGGAGCCGCCTTGATGTTGCACTTCGGGTTATCCAGGTCGGGGTTTGACTTGTCGCAAGGCGGGAAGTTCTTGTTGACGTCGCGCATGCACGCCTTCGAGCGACTCGTCGGCGGCGATGGGCACACTTTGTCCCAGCACGCCTCGACCGTCGGGTCCGGCGGATCGGGACACTTGCCAGCGCAGCCTGGCCAGCCCTTCGGCGCACCAGCGCCGCACACCGTGCGGCACGCCGGGTTCTTCACGTCGAACGTGAACTCGTCGCAGGTCGCTTCGGTTTCGGGAACTGCGGCGAGCTTCGGCGGCTCGGGAATCTCGACCTTCAACAAGTCGATCGACATCGGACCGGTCGACTCTTTGAAGTCGACGGTCAGCTTGTACTTGCCGGCATCGCCGCGGTTCATCGCGTAGACGCGGATGAAGTACTTGCCCTTCGCGTTGTCGAGCACGGCGGTGCGCACGCGCGATTTGCTCTTCTTGCTCGCTTTCTTCGACTGCAGGACCATCGTGTTCCATTCGTCGAACACGTCGAACGCGAGCTGAAGACCAGGGCGCGGCGGATTCCACTGCAGCTTGATGTCGAGGATGCCGGTCTTTTTCTCGGGCAGCTCGACCAACTTCCAATCGACGCGATCGCCGCCGGGATACGTGACGATGCCGTTCGACCTCGCTTCGTTGTTCTCGAACGTGAGCGCTTTGGCGCCTTTGACTTTGCCGTCAGGGCCCGTCGCCTTGTCCTGAGAGACGTTGTGGGCGCACGACAGTCCAACAAGGATCGCGAAGCCAATGGCTGCGCACCCCGATTTCCCGAGCATAGCTGTGATGTTAGCGCGAGCTAGGGCGTCAAAACAACCGAGCCAGAACCTTTGATCTGGTCAGGTGTTGCGGGCACCGTGGCGGTGCACGTGCGTTCGTTGCATGTCGCGAGCGTGAACGAACCCGACGGAACGCCGACGATCTTGCCCTTCATTCCGACGATCGCGCCACCCGACGTGCCGCGTCCAACGGTGATTTGCGTACCACCACCGACAACCTGCATGCCGATAATGCGCGCCGACAGCGACGTCGCCGGCGGCGGGTCCTTGGGCTTGGGCTCGGGCCTCGGCTCTTTCGGGCCCTTCGGCTTACGCACGGTGACGGTTGTCGTCGGCGGCTTGTACGTCTTGGGCGTGTCGTCCTGCAGCGGCACCATCGGGAGCGTCGGCGTAAACGCGACCTGCGCCGGAAAGTCACTCTGGCCGACGCTCGACATCGGCTTGAACGCGGCGCGCAGCACGTAGTCCGCGCTGTCGAGACGGTGCTGCAAGTAGAGATGGATGAGGTACTTGCCGGGCTCGAGGTCCTTCAGCGTCTTCAACTTGTTGAGCTCGCCGGCGTCATCGCCTTCCTGCGAGTCCGAGCGCATGATCACGCGGAAGCCCGGATCGAGCACCTCGAAGCCGAGGTCGAACTCGTCATTGACGGAGTCGCCGGGCGGCGTGATCTCGAGCCGCAGCTCGAGCTGACCCGGTGAAGACAGGTCCGCGGCGTACCAGACCGCACGCTTGTACTCGCCGTACGCAAGCTCGCCTTCGGCTTTCGCCTCGAGCTTGTCGTCGAACTTCAGCGCCTTGGCTTTCTTCCAGGGCTGCGGCTTCTTGCCCTTGTACCCGTTGTGTTGGGGAATTTGAGTACCACCACAGCCAGCGACAATAAGCAGCAGCAGAACCGAGAGCCGTCCCATGGCGGGCAAAGATAGCACGTGGCAGAAGCTGACCGTGAAGCCGTGGATCCTGCTCGCGTTACTCGCGGCGTGCGAAAAGGGCACGAGCGCGAGCGGCACCGACGGTCCCGAGCTGTACCAGTCGTTGTGTGCAACCTGTCATGGCCCGAAGGGCAAGCCGACCGAGGCGATGGTCGCGCGGCTGAGCGTGAAGGATCTGACGTCGCAAGAGCTGCGTGCGCGGATCACGCCCGTGCTCGTCGAGGGCCAGATTCGCAAGGGCTCGCAGAACAAGCTGATGCCGAGCTTCGAAGGCGCGATGACGGACGAGCAGATCAAAGCAGTCGCCGCGTACGTCGCGTCAGCTGGCTTCTTGAACCAATAGCTCGCCCTGCACGAGCGGATCGGTCTCACCACCGCGCAGGGTCGCGAGCGCTGCGTGGCTCGGATCGAGCTTCGCGAGCGCCCACACCGCGTGCGCGCGCACGAGCGGCTCGCGATGCGCGAGTAACGTGACGAGCGCCGGCACCGCGTCGGGTGAGCGCGTGTTGCCGAGCGCGACGGCGACATTGCGCAGCAGCACCGCACGCGGCACGCGGCGCAGCGCCGTGCGCTTGACGAGCTGGCGCAACTGATTCGTCGGCGCCGACGCGAGCGCGACGAGGCTCGGCAGCGCGTGCTCGATCGAGCGCGGCGTGAGCAGCGGATCGTATGGCTCGCCGGCGCCCGCGTTGAACGGGCACACCTCCTGGCAGACATCGCAGCCGAACACCCACGTGCCGATCGACGCGCGCAGCTCGCGCGGGATCACGCCGTGGTGCTCGATCGTCAGGTACGAGATGCAGCGCCGCGCGTCGAGCACGTACGCATCGACGAACGCGCCGGTCGGGCACGCGTCGAGGCACGAGCGACACGAGCCGCAACGCGGCTTCGGAATCTCGGCCGGTGCCGTCGGCGGGAGCTCGACGTCGAGGAGCAGCTCGCCGAGCACGATGTAACTGCCCGCGCCGGGCGCGATCAGCATCGTGTTCTTTGCGACGAAGCCGAGCCCCGCGCGCTCGGCCCACTCGCGTTCGAGCACCGGTGCAGAATCCACGCACGGCCGCGACGCAACCGGCCGGCCGAGCTCGCTCGCGATCCGATCGGCGAGCAGCACGAGCTTGTCGCGCATCACGAGGTGATAGTCCTCGCCGCGCGCGTAGCGGGCGATCCGGCCGCGCAGCAGCGACTCGACTGGAATCGGGTCGACACGATCGTAGGCGAGCGCGACGACGACGAGCGATTGCGCCGAGTCGAGCAGCGCACGCAAGTCGGCCCGCGGCTGCATGTGATCGGCGCGCGCGAGGTACGCCATCTCGCCGGCGTGACCAGCGGCGAGCCAGCTCGTGTACAGCGCGTGGCGGCGCGGCGCTTCGATCGGCACGATCGCGGCGCGCACGAAGCCGAGCTCGCGCGCGATGGCGGCGACGTTCACAAAACCTCTGCGCTGCCTTCGCGATCGTCGTCGTCGGGCGCGCCCGCGAAG
>DATDCH010000523.1:0-6942 GCA_036524455.1 Kofleriaceae bacterium
CGCTCGGTATCACGGATCGGTTCGGCAAACCAAAACCCAAGCCCGCACCGCTGCCGCGCCCGGTGATCCAGATCGTCGAGGCGCCGAAGCCACCGCCGCCGCCCCCGCCGGTCGTTGTTGAACCGCCGAAGCCGCCGGTGATCGAAGAGCTCGCCGGCATCGGCTTCGAGCGCGACTCCTCGAAGATCGACGTGTACTCGGCGCCGATTCTCGAGCGCGCGTACGCGTTGCTCGACAAGAACCCGAAGCTGTCGATCGAGATCTCGGGCCACACCTCGTCGGAGGGCAACCCCGACAAGAACCTCGAGCTGTCATTGCGCCGCGCCGAGGCGGTGAAGATCTATCTCGTCAAGCGCGGGGTCGATCCGGCTCGGATCCTCACCGTGGGTCACGGCGCGCAGATACCGGTCGCCGACAACGCGACGGACGAAGGTCGCCGCAAGAACCGGCGGATCGAGTTCCGCGTGATCGCCGAGCCGAAGATCGAGTGATTACTCGAGCGACGGCGGTAGCAGCTGGGACAAGCTGACGTCGAGTTGGCTGCGAACGAGCGCGGTCATTCTATCGAGCTCGGTGGACGACAATGACAGCCGCTCGACGAGCAGCTTGCGCGTGTGGTCGAACAACGTGTCGCACGCACGTGTGATCCAGCGCGCCGCCGTCGCTCGATGTACTGCGTAGACGGCACCGATCTCGTCGATCGACAGTGCATCGACGAAGCTCATCCGCAGCACGGTGCGCTGGCGGGCTTCGAGTGACGCGACCGCATCGCGAAACGCCTGCGTGAATGCCGACGCGTATTGGCGCTTGAGTAGCTCGAGCTCGGGATTGTTCGTCGAGATCATCGCGAGCGCGCCGGTCCAGTCGTCGTCGTCTGTCGACACTTCGCGCTGGCGCTGCTGCGAGCGTCGCATCATCAACGCGACGCGTGCGGCCGCAACGCCGACCCACGCGCGCAACGGACCGCGACCGGCATACAACACGAGGCGAGGCGCGCCGGTATCGCCGACAAACAAGCTCGCGCGCAGGCGCTGCACCGCTTCATCGACGAATGCTTTGTTCGAATCGATCGCTTGCACGGCACCTCGCGCGCCACCGATCAGCTCGCGATCGAATGCGGCGATCGCGATTTGATCACCCGCAAGGCACGCAGCGGCCAGGTAGAGATCGGCGGGAAACCGCGCGAGCGCTTCAGCATCGAGAGCGCTGATATGCGCTGCAAACGCATCGCGCGTGAGGACAACGTCGGGCCAGGCTGCCTTGCCGACCTCCCACGCGGTGGTGACGCTGTCCATACCTACGGTGATGCCACTCTCGGTGGCCACTTGTCACAACCAGAAGCGCGCGAAGTCCGCTTTTTCGGGCTACGGCGTATCTTCGAGGCAGTAGAGCCGGTAGTCGGGCGCCGAGCACAGTGCGGTCGTTGGCGTCGAAACCGTGCCTTGGTTGCTCCACCGGAAATCCGCGAGGTCATGGCGACCGTAGATGCCGTTGCCCGACGAGGTCTGCCAACTCGAACAGCTGTAGCTCGACGTGTAGTAGGAACCTGACGACAGGGCGCCGGTCCACACCGAGCCAGTCTCCGCGTTGCCCCCGAGATACGTGTTCGTCTCGGTCAGGTAGATCGGTGATGCGAGGCGCGTGTCGGTCAGATCGGTTCGACTCGTCGCCACCAGCACGCCGTCGGGGCGGTACCACGGGCCGTTGTACGTGAAGCGGCTCGTACTGTTCGCCGAGATTGTCGAGTACGACGCCCACGCCCTAAACGAGGTCGCGGTCGCGTAGCCCGCGTACCGAGCTCGCGTGCGGCAGATTTCGTCCGCCGCCGTGATGCCCGTCGAGCCCTGCGCGTCTGGCCACGTGCTCAGCAAACCGTTGCCCGACACCGACGTGACGAACATCCGCTTTGCACCCACGGGATGCCGCGATGGCAGCGCAGGTCCGGCACCGACTTCGACGCAGCGCAGCCGGCCCGTTGCTGAACAGCTCGGATCAGTGCCTTGATCGGTCCATGACGTGCCGCCGCCGAGCGTGTCGCCCATCGCGCCCGTGCCCGCTGACGACGTCCAGTCGGTGCACGCCGTACCGGTCAGCATGCCCGTGTCGTCGGTGCCGGTGAAAATCAGCTGCGGGCTGGTCCCAGCGGTGTCCGTGCCGTTCGCACGGAACGACACCGGGTTGAACGTCTGGCGCGTTGGTGCGAGTAGCCGATCGATCGCCGGAGCCGCCGGCGTGCGCGCCGCGTCGGTGCGCAGCCATGGGCCAGCGGCGACCGGTAGCGCCCCGAGCCCGCACATCGCGGACTTCTTGGTGTTGGGCAGGTTGTGGACGCGGCAATAGGCGTCGCTAGTGCCGTCGCTCAGCCATGCGACATAGGTTCCCAGCAGACCCGCCGTGCTCGCTTCCGACTGACAGATCGCATCTGCCGCCGCGAGCCCGGTGCTCGTGCCCGCCAGCGTCCAGCCGCCGGTGGTCGAGATGTTGCCGTTGCCCGTGGAGTTCGTGACGAACGTCAGCCGCGCACGCGTGCACGTCGTGCCCGAGCCGATGTAGCCGGCGTTGCACACGCACGAGCTGGTGCCGACGCACGTCGCGTTCGGATCGCACAGCGTCGGAGTGGTGCCGCAGTTAGCGAGCGCGCTGCACACGTCGCCGTTGCCGGTGTAGCCGGCGTTGCACGCACAGGTGAAGCTGTCGGCCGTGTCGGTGCACGTCGCGTTCGCGTTGCAGTCATGCGTTCCGCCGGCGCATTCGTTTACGGCGACGGTCGCGTCGCGGAACGATGAGCCTTGCGTGCTCGTGCAGCGCAGGCGATACGTGCGCGCTTGCGGCAGCGTGAGGCTCGCGGTCATGCCCTGCGTCGCCGCACCAATGCCGCCGTCGATCGTACACGTCGGCGTCGGCGATGGCGTTGTCGAGTACGTCCAGTTGAACGTCACCGTCGTCGGCGCGTTCGGCATCAGCGGCGACGGCGTTGCCGTGAACGTCGCGAGCGTCGGCGGAGCGGGAGGGATCGAGATGACCGTATCGCGTGCGGTCATGCCCGCGCGGTTCGAACAGCTGAGCCGGTACGTGGTCGTCGCGTTGAGCGTGACCATCGTCATCTGGCCATTGGTCACCGTGCCGACGCCGTTATCGATCGTGCACGTCGGCGCGGGGACCGGCGGATCGACGAGGTAGTTCCATGCCCAGGTGATCGCGGTCGGCACACCCGGCGTGACGCTCGCCGGCGTCGGATAGAACGCCGTCAGCGTGGGCGGCGTATCGGGCGCGTCGGGGAACACGAACCCGTCGACGCCTGCGTCCTGCTTCGCGCTGCCCCCGCCGTCACACGCGCTCGCGACTGCAAGCACGCCGACGAGTATGTGATTTCGTATCGCCCACCTCATGGAGTCAGCCCGAGGCCCGCCGAGCAGTAGTCGGCGAGGAACAGCGGGGCCGTGCACACCGGATCACCCATGCAGTCGCCCGGCACGCACGAGATGTTGAAGATGCAGCGCGTGCCCGCGCTCGCGCTCACGCACTGCGAATCACCCGTCGAGCCCGAGCAGGTTTGGGTCGTGAGCACGTCGCAGTGACCGGGCGTGGTGTTGCACGTGTAGTCGAAACCGACCGAACAAGATGCAGTGCTGTTCGCGCAGTGACCGCCGCACTGCAGGTCGGTGAAGCAAAACTGGTTCGTCAGCGCACAGCGGCCGGGGACGCAGTCACCCGAGATGCACCCGAGGTCGCTCGTGCACATCGCACCGCCCGGCTTGCGCGAGGTACAGATCGGCATCGGCATCGCCGTCGTGTCGCAGAACAGCGTGTCGAGGCACTGACCGCTCGACGTACACGGCGCGCCTTCGGCGAGCCTCGCCTGGCAGGTGGCACCCGTCCCGCAGAAGAAGCCCTCGGCGCAGACGCCCATCGGGCAAGGGAAACCGCCGCTCGGCAGCGCCGCGCACTTCTGATCGAGGCCGCACTCCGAGCTCTCCGGCGAGCCGGCGCAGTCATGGTCGAAGAAGCACGCCCCGCCGACCGCAACGGTGCCGGTCCACACCTTCACATCGCACGGCTCGGTCCACGGCAGCTCGGCGACGTACGTCGAGCACGTGCCGTCGTCGGGCGTGACCATCGCTTCGAGACATGTGTTGAGCGAGTCGCCGTTGAACGTCACGCGACCGGCATTTTGGGAGTCGCGCAGCGACGCCGTCGCGCGCACGCACAGGCGCCGCTTGTCCTCGCGGCACTGCGCCTCGGTGCGCGGCTCGCTGACGCCGAGCTCGGCCTCGATCTGTGCTTCGCTGCAGCACTGATACATGTTGTGGCAGGCGACCTCGGCGAACTCGTCGCAGAACGTGTTCTCGGTCGCATCGATGCTGAAGCCATCCTGACAACCGACAAGCAGACCAAGCACGGAAACAAAAGCTAGACGCATGGCATCTCCCCCGATCGATTGTGCGTGACGACGGACGGTAAATTGTGAGCTCACCAAGATCTCTCCAGCACGAAAGTCCCGCCACCCTTCGTGGGCGACAGCGACACCTGCGTACCTTCCTTCGAGCTCTTGAGGCGGATGATCGCGACGACACCGAGTACAGCGCCGACGCCGACACTTGCCAGCGACGCGATGCGCAGGGTATCCGCGCGCGATCCGATCCGAGAGTAGTCCTCGTAGCTCGCGGCTGCGTCAGCATCGCTGCTGTCCCAATGCGCGGCGAGGAACAAGCTGACGCCGGCGGCCAAGCCGGCACCGGCTCCGAACAGCAGCGCGGCGTTTCCACCGCTCATGCCGCCGCTGCTTCTATAGATCACCTGCGGCTCCGGCGGTGGAGGCGGCGGTGCGGGCGTGGACGGCTGCTCGCTGATCCCAGAATTCGGGCACGCAGCCATCGCGGTCTTTACTTCTTCGGCGCGCTCCGGCGGCGCGCTCGAGCTCGCTTGCTTGTAATGAGGAACCGCGTCGCCGCACTTGCCCGACTGGCGGAGCGCCTGCGCGAGCATGAAGCGGTACTCGAAGTTGTTCGGCTCCATCTCGACGGCGCGCTGCAACGGCGCAACGGCGCCGGCGTAGTCACCGGCCTTGTAGAGATCGATACCTTGTTTGGCGCTATCGGCAGCCGGCAATGGACCCGGCTGCGCGTGCGCAGGAACGGTCGCGAGCGCCGCAACGAGTGCGGTCCCGATCAACACTCTCGATCCCACGTAGCCTCCTCGAACATGCCCCCGGCACGTAATCTAGACGAACGGCCTGAACACCACGATAAACGAAAACGATCGCCAACGCGCGATTCTCGCTGTGATGCTTTCCGCGAAGAGTGGCAGCACCGTGCTGTGCTGACGCCGATCTCACGCTGGATGCGTTTGCAGCACACATCAGCGCACTCGATTTATCGAAGAGCGAGCGGTGCTCTGCCGAGCTCTACCGGATGATCGCGAGGTCGCGAGTTAATCGAGACCCGCATGCGTGGGCGAACGTTGTGAGACAATGGTCGTGCCGTCGAGGGGACCTTAAATGTTCATGCGTGCGCGCGTAGCCTTGTTGCTGCTGATCGCGGGCTGTAGTGGAGGATCGGATGGGAAGGCCGATGCACCGGGGCCTGATGGCCCGCGTGCCGACGCGCCGATCGACGCGCCGACGCTGCATGACACGTGCGCCGGCGCGACGACGCTGACGTTCGCGAACGGGTTCGCGATCGCGACGGCGAGCACCGTCGGTGCTGCGGACGACACGGCGGCATCGTGTGGTGGTACCGGCGGCCCCGACGTCGTGTACCGATTCACCACGCCGATGGTCGGTACGCTCCTCGTCGATGTGCGCCCGTCGCAGGGTAGCGGCCGGGCGGTGGTGTCGCTGCGTAGCGATTGCGGCAATGCGGCCACCGAGTTCGGCGGCTGCGTTGCGGCCGCCAGCGCAGGCGGTGGCATGCTGCAGGTCATGCGCGGCCTGGGAGCGGGCACGTACTATCTATGGATCGACTCTGCCGACGGCACGACGGGACAGTTCGACGTTTCGCTCCAGCTCACGGTCGCTGCCGGTGATTCGTGCGCGGGGCCGATTCCGATCGCATTCACCGCGGCCGAAGTGAACGTGGCCGCGAGCACCGTCGGCTCGACGAACGACGAGAGCGCCACGTGCGGCGGCTCGAGCGGGCTCGACAACGTATTCCGATTCGATCTCGCCGCGGCCTCGAACTTCGAGGTGACCGCAACGCCGAGGACGACAGGAATGCAGCCGCTTGTTTACCTGCAGACGACCTGCGGCGCCTCCGACCTCGGATGTGCAGCAGCGCCGAGCGCGGGTGCGAACGCGTTCTTGCGCATGGGCGGCCTCGCGATGGGCCCCCACTTCTTGTGGGTCGACGGTGTGAGCTCCACGCCCGGTCTCTACAACTTCACCGCGCGGCTCGCGATGCCCGGCATGGGCGATACGTGCGCGCTCGCGACACCGCTGACGTTCACCAACGGCATGGCGACGGCAACCGGCGATACATCGACGCTGTTCCACGACGGGGCCGGAACTTGCGCGAGCGGCACGGCGCCCGACGCGGTCTATACATTCACGACGTCCACGGTCCAGAACCTGCGCGTCGACGTCAGCACCACGAGCAGCACCTATCAGCCTGTCGTGTACCTGCGCTCGACCACGTGCACCGGCGGCCAGCTCGCATGCGCGATCGCGCCGACGGCTGGCGGAACCGGCACGCTCCAGTACGGCAGCTTGCCGGTCGGAACGTACTATCTTTGGGTCGACGGCGCGGCTAACACCGCGGGTCCGTTCACGCTGACCGCGCTGCTCGGTATGCCGACGCAGGGCGACACGTGCGCGCTCGCGTCACCACTGACGTTCACGAGCGGCATGGCCATGGCGACCGGGAACACGTCGACGTGGTTCAACGACAGCACGGGCACGTGCGCGAGCGGCGCTGCACCCGATGGCGTGTACACGTTCACGACGAC
>DATDCH010000524.1:0-30764 GCA_036524455.1 Kofleriaceae bacterium
CACGTCGCAACCGAGCACGTCGCAACCGAGCGCGTCGCAACCGAGCACGTCGCAACCGAGCACGTCGCAACCGAGCGCGTCGCAACCGAGCACGCCGCAGCCGAGCACGCCGCAACCGAGCACGCCGCAGCCGAGCCCGCCGCAACCGAGCCCGCCGCAACCGAGCGCGTCGCAAGCGAGCGCATCGCAACCGGCGCCATCGCCCGAGCTCGACGTCGATCGCGTGATCGCCGAGCTCGCGAACTTGCGCGCACGCCGTCGGTTCGCCGACGCAGCTACACTGCTCGAGCAAACGCTCGAGACCGAGTTACCGATCGCCACGCTCGAGCGTCTCAGCTACGAGCTCGGCGACATCCGATCGCATCAGCTTGCGGATCCAGGTCGCGCTTGCCGTCACTGGCAGTCACATCGCGCGCGCTTTCCGCAGGGCCGCTATACCGCCGAGGTCGCCGCCGCCGTGCGTCGCCTGGGCTGTGAGGAGACCAAGCCATGAGAGTCACGTTACTTGCGTTCCTGCTGTTGCTGTTCTTCGCCGGTTGCGGCCTCGACACGATCGAGCACTCCGGGACCGACGCCGCGGTCGATGCACCGATCGACGGGATGGGTAGCGGCAGCAACATGGCCGCGTACGAGCCCAGTCCGAGGGACGGAAACCTCGAGCTCGTGGTCATCGCGGCGAGTGTGGTCGTCGTGCTCGGACCCGCGAGTGCCATGCGCCGCCGGCGCCGTGCGAAGGACGAAATCACGGACTCGCCGCCGTTCTCGTGAGCTCTCGGCGCTGTAATTGCCGATGACGCTACGCGGAGAACATAGGGCCTTTGTCGCCGCTGCGATCGCGCTGTGGCTGCTGTTCCTCGTGCAAGCAGTCAACACGCCGGTCGTGCTCGACGATTGGTTTCAGCTCCGCTACTGGCGCGATCATGACTTCGGCCCGGGCTCGCTCTGGGCGTATGCGCGCCACAACTACTTCAACTACAACCCGCGGCTCGGCGAAGTCTTGCTCGCCGTCGTCGACGGTTCGCGAGCGGTTCATCTGATCCTGACTCCGCTCGTGCAGCTCGCGGTGTTGCCGATCGTATTCGTGATCGCGCTCGGGCGCTGGCCGCGACCGAATCTGCGCGACCTCCAGCTGCTGCTGTTCATTCAGACGATGATCTGGCTCGTGATCCCGGTTCCCGGGATCATGTACTTCTATCGTCCGTTCGCGACGAATTATCTGTGGGCGTTTGCGATCACGCTCGCGCTGTTCGTGCCGTATCGGCTCGCGATCGCCGCGAGCTCGACGAAGCCGCGCAGGTGGCTCGTGCCGATCATGTTCGTGCTCGGCTGGGCGGCCGGCATGTGTAACGAGCACACGGGGCCAACCGCGATGGTCGCGATGGCGGGCTTCGTCTACGCGGCGTGGCGGCTGCACCGGATTCGCGCGTGGATGGTCGCCGGCATGGTCGGGCTCTACGTCGGCTACCCGATGCTGTTCTTCGCGCCGGGGCAGGCGGTTCGTTACGGCGGCGTCGCGACGCGCGACACCCCGACGAAGCTGCTCGCGGATCGCGGGCTCAGCGGTTGCCTGGGCATCTTGCGCGACTTCACGTTCGAGGCGCGACTCGCGATCGTCCTGTTCGTCGCTGCGGTCGTGAGCTACCTCGTCACGCTCTACGTGCGTCGCCATCGATTCGTGCCACCTCCGCGGCGAATCGTTTTCGAAGCGGGCCTGCTCGCGGCGGCTTCGGGGGCGATCGTCGTCACGCTGTTCATGTCGCCGACCGTTAGCGACCGCGTGTTCTACGCGTCAGGAGTCCTGCTCGTGGCGGCATTCGCGTGCCTCGCGCAGTATTTGTTCGGCGCACGCATCGTACGGCGGTCCGTGGTCGGGGCATGCATCTTCGTGTGTGGGTTTCACGCGCTGCGATTTGTCGAGACGTACGCGCAGTTCAAGACCGAGAACGACGAGCGGCTCGCGATCCTCGAGAACGCGAGACCCGGTACCGTGGCGGTCGTACCGTCGCACGAGCCCGCCCGACGCTCGCGCTGGCATTTCGGCGACGACTTCACGCAACACCCATGGTTGGGCGACTACGTCGGCGGTGAGCTGTTCGATCTCGTTCGCGTCGACGTCGATCAGCATCAGCGCTGGCCAGCGCCTCGACTTGCATCGGTCCGTCTCTACGATCCACCGCGCGACACGACGACGCGATCGATCGCGCGGCTTCCGACCTACCGTCAATTGCAGACGCCGACCGGCAGATTCATGCTCGCGGCGGAGATCGGCCGCGAGACCAGCGATGGGCTCGCACGCTTTATGGTTCGCTCGATCGGTCTATTCGACGCTCCACGCCATCGCCCGGTCATCGTGATCGACTGGACCCCGCACGGATACAAGTTCGTCGATGGTCGTCCTCACGATGAAGCGCGCGGTCACTTCATCCGCGTGCAGGCTGCGAGCATGCCGAAGCGTCTCGAGTCCACGTACGTCCTCGGCTGCGGAATCATCAACGAGGTCAAGCTCGTCATCGACAGCGATGGCGCGGACCCGCTCGTCCCCGTCGACGAAAGGTACTGCCGCGGTCCATTCACGGCGTTCATGTGCGAGCCCGATCGTTGCTGGGTCGCCGGTTGGTACTAAAGCTGCGCGGTCACGGCCACTGGCAGTACGGGTCTTGGGGAACCTGTTGGCAGTAGCACTCGTCGCCATACGGATCGATCTGGCACGGGTCACCGCCGCCACAGGTCGGATCGTTCGGATCGCACTGACACGCAGGATCGTTTTGGCCGTAGGTCGAGCAGTAACACTCGAAGCCCTGCGGATCGACCTGGCACGGATCACCGCCGCCACAGGTCGGATCGTTCGGATCGCACTGACACGCAGGATCGGTTTGGCCGTAGGTCGCGCAGTAACACTCGAAGCCCTGCGGATCGACCTGACACGGATCGCCGCCGCCCTGGCAGCTCGGGTCGCTCGCGTTCTGCGTGCAGTAGCACTCGAATCCCTGCGGGTCGAGCTGGCACGGATCACCGCCGCCGCCCTGGCAGCTCGGATCGTTCGGGTTCTGCGTGCATGAATTCGGCGCGCAATGCGGATCGCTTGGGTTCTGCTCGCAGAAGCAGTTGAAGCTGTGCGGTGCAGCTGCGCAGGCCGGGCCCTGACACGACGGATCATTCGGCGTCTGCTGGCAGTCGACGAGGCCCGTCGGGGCTGTCATCGAGGAGGTGCCTGCGGTCGCGCAACCGACGAAGACGATGAACAAGAAGCACGATCGTGAGCGCATGGCGTCGACGGTTGCATCGGCCGGGCCACGCGCGCGTGCATGCGAACGCAGTCGACGTCGCGATCGCCCTTGCACACGACCGCACGCGACGTGCAACCGCATCGACGAGTTGTGCAGCGACCGTCGTTCAAACGCTCGTCGGTGAGGGCGCGGGCCCTCGGCGCGCACACCGGGAGCCATCACCCAGGTGATCAACTGTTACTCTTGCTCCATCCTGCGCCGGCTCCTGGTTTTCCCGTGCACGTTGCTCGCGGCTTGCGGTTCGACACCGACGACGGTGCAGCCTGGTGTCGGCTCCGCGATCGCGCCCGCGCCGCAAGGCGAGCCCGCCGCTTCGACGTTCGTCGGCATGCTCGCCAAGGAACGCGCCGAGCACGCGACGCAGATCGCGGTCGACTTCAAGACCGCCGGTCCGCCGCCGCCGGTTCCACCTGCAGCGACGAAGCTCGCGCGCATCAAGTACCGCACGAAGCTCGGCGAGATGTGGGCATACGTCACGCAGGACCCTGGCGACGCCAAGCGACACCCCGCGGTCGTGTGGGCTGCCGGCGGATTCGATCCGAGCATCGGCGCCGAGTTCTTCGCACCGGGTCCCGCCAAGAACGATCAATCAGCGAGTCAGCTGCGCGCAGCCGGCATCATCGTGATGTATCCGTCGTACCGCGGCGCGCACGACAACCCCGGCACCTACGAGCTGCTCTACGGCGAAGTCGACGATTACCTGGCCGCGGCCGATCATCTGCGCAACCTCAGCTACGTCGATCCTGCGCGGATCTATTTCGGAGGACACAGTACGGGCGGCACGTTGGTGCTGCTCGCCGCGGCACTCACCGATCAGTTCCGCGCCGCATTCGTGTTTGGCCCGGTTACCGGCGCCAAGAGTTATGGCGAGCGCGTCGCGCCGTTCGATCGCAAGGCTGATGCCGCTCGCGAGTGGCGGCTGCGCGCGCCGCTTCACTTCGTGCGTGACATTCGTCGACCGACGCTGGTGATCGAAGGCGATCGATCAAGCAATGCGCGCGCGTTGCCGAGCTATCAGCGCGCGGCCGCGGCGACAGGTGTGCCGCTCACGACGCAGCGTCCCGCTGACCTCGATCACTACAGTGTGCTCGCACCCCAGCTCGAGCTCATCGCGCGCAAGATCGTGGCGGACGACGGCCGCGGCGACTTCGCGTGGTGAGTCACGGCGACGTGTATTTGATCGTCAGGTTGTACGCGCCTGCGAGATAGCCACGCACGGCGACGTACGCGTTGGTCGCGCCCGACGGCACGGTCAACGAGCACTGCTCGCTGGCGCCGTCGATGTACGGCCGACAATTCCACGACGTCAGCGTCGGCGCACTGTTCCAGCGCACGTAGACATCGGGATCGCCGCTGCCGGTCATCACGACGCTGAACGACGAACCGACCTTCACCGCGTAGCTCGCGACCTGCTTCATCTCGCGATACGCGACCGAGCCGGTCTTCGTGTCGGTCTTCTCGGTGCCCGGTTCCGGATCCGGTGGCGTCGTGCCACCCGGCTGTCCGTAGAGCGCCACGATTCCGACGCCGTCGCGCGCCGACCAGTTCAAGTTGTTCGACGTTCCGTTGCACTGCGGGTAGTGCATGATCGACGCCGAGTCGTACGGCGTCAGCGGGCGCCAGTTGTTGTCTTCGAAGCACGTGCCTGCTTCGGGCCGCGTGTGCTCGTGACGGAAACCGAGCGTGTGGCCGAGCTCGTGGCCGATGATGTTCTCGAGTGGCCAGCCGGTATTGCCGAAGCTGCTGGTGTCGACGAGCACGTTGCGTGACGCTCGCGACGAGCTCGGGAAGAACGCGCGGGCGAGGTACGACTGCCCGGAAACCTGCCGCACGTCGAACACGACGTTCGTATTACTCGCCGTACAGTTCGAGTCCTGCGCCGTGAGGTGAACGAACTTGACGTTGCCGAGCGCGGCCCACTTCGCGGTCGCAAAGTTCATCGCGTTGACCATGCGCGTACGGTTCGAGCCGAAGTTGGTGCTGATGCAGTACGTGATGTTCAGCTTCTGGCTGTCGCTCCACTTGTCGTCGGCGCCGCCGCGACGATTGACGATCAGCGCGCCTTGCTGCAGCGACTCCCAGAACTCGTACAGCTGCTTCTCGTTGGGGATCGCGATGTCGCCGTTGACGATGAAGTGTCCACCCTCGAAGTCTTCGAGGTATACGCTCGCTCGGAACTCCTCCCAGCTCGGTCCCTGATTCGTTGACGTCTGTGGAGGACTGTCTTCGCCGACCATGCAGCCGCCCAGCTGCCACGCCGCCACCACGGTGAAGAACATCGGAACGCGTTTCGTCGTCATGGCGACGCCGCTCTTCATCGTTGATGCCACGCGGCTTGCGCATGTCGTGCATTCGCGAGACTGCAGCCTGCTAGATGCATTCAGACAGCCGCGAGCAGCACGCACGCAGCACCACTCGCGTGCTCAGAACCGTATCGACGCGAACACAGCGTGTCGGCTGATGTGGAGCGGATGGTGAACGATGTAGTCGAAGCGCTCCCTCGATCCGGCCGATGTTTCGATACGCCTCGTGCTCGCAGCAGACAGCAGGTGTGATTCGTCACCGAAACCGAGCCGCCTTCTACCTGCAATTCGATTGCAAGAGTCCGTGACAGCTCGTCGCGTGTTGCAGCGTGTCGTGCGTACTTTTGCCTCGCATACGATAGAGACGTGACGTCTGCGGCGTCTGCGCAGCAGCAACGTCAGATCGTGGTGTCGGCGATCGGTCCGCGTGTTCTAGGCCTCTGTGAGGCTACTGCGGCGTCAGCCGGTTTGTGCCGACTCGCATGCAGTGCGTGGCGAATCGACAGCTCGCCGGTACACGACCTGGACGTGCTCCACGTACTCGATCAACTGCTCGGCGGTTCGTCGTGCGAGTGCGACTTCGCCCGCGCTTGCCGCGCGCCCGACATCCCCGAGGAGCGTTTCGACGACGAGCAGGCCGAGCTCGTGAGCGCACGTCTTGAGCAGCCACAGCTTCGCGATCGCCGGGCGTTGCTGAGGCGCGGAGCCGTCGAGCACCACGCACGCGGTCTCGTGGATCGAAGCGAGGAACGGGGGGATTCGATCGGCAAACCATGGATCGGCGAAGACGGGCGCGTAGCGGTGCCACGGTTGGGCGGGCATCCACGAAGGCACGACGGAGGGAGCCTCTCCACCGATGCAATTGCGACCCCTCGCTTTCGCTCTGAGCAGGGCTTGGTCGGCGAGCGCGATCACCGTCTCCATTGCGACGGCGGCGGTCGGCTTCATTGCCGCGAAGCCGGCGGTCACGGTGACGACCCGTGCGCAACTCGACGCCGTATGCGGGATCCCGAGCGCTTCGACCGTGCCTCGCAGGCGCTCGGCGACGATTCTCGCGCCCGCGGCGTTCGTGTTCGGTAGGACGGCGATGAATTCTTCGCCGCCGTAGCGACCGAGAAAGTCGGACGGGCGCCGCAAGCACTTCACCATCGCTTCGGTGACGCGCTGCAGGCAGGCGTCACCGCCGAGATGGCCGTATGTCTCGTTGTAGGTGTGATAGCAGTCGAGATCTAACATCACGAGCGCGACCGAGAGATCGTCGCGCGCCGAGCGGCGCCATTCGGCGGCCAGCAGTGCCAGCGTGTGCCTGCGGTTTGCGACGCCTGTCAGCGTGTCGACGCATACGAGCCGCTCGAGCACGTGCTTCTCGCGCTGCAACGCGGCGATGGCGTCCGACAACTTGCGCTCGCGCGTCGCGCGATGCTTTGCTTCGGCTCGATCTCGCACGGCGGCGCGGATTCGACATGCGAGCTCGCGCTCGCGCACGGGCCGCGCCACGCACTCGGCAGCCCCTGCCAGGATCGCGACGTCGACGTCATCCTCATCGCAGATTGCGAGGAGCGGTACATCGACGGTGAACGGATGGAGCAGCCGCAGCGTGGTGATGTTGGACTCGACCATGTGGACGACGACCAGGTCGGGCATCGGGCCCGCCGTGAGAGCGGCCTGCGCGTCGCGAAGTGCGACCGCTTTGACGTCGGTGCACCCGATGCTCGCGAGCGCGTCTCGCACGACGGACTTCGTCGTCGGCTCCTCGTCGATCAGTAAGGCAGTGGTGACGTACACCCGCGTCGCCACACTCCAATCGCTATGCCAGACGCGCGGTTTAGCGGCGCACTTCGACGACCAAGCGTGAGGTTGTCCGCACGCGACCGTTCGCAAATCTTGCGCGTGCTCTCGACGAGGATGGGACGGATCGCGATCGTTGTGGCGACGGCCAGATCCAGGGCGCGTCGAGCTCCCCACGAGCGAGCACTCGATGTCGCGCGCGAGTACACCCAGCAGATGCTTGTCGGCAGGTTGCATGACAGCTCGCGATGTCGGCGCACCGAGCACGGCGGCGCGACGTGCGCCATCGCGCGTAGCACTTCCGCTCGTGACGACGAGCCGCACGGAAGCGGGAGGACCACGGGCAGGTCACTTCAACGCACGGTCGATTGTCCGGAAGCCGGACGGCAAGCGCCTTGCTCTAGGTGTCACGGCGACCATGACCCCGGAAATCCAACGGTTCCTTGAGGAGTACGACGAGCATCGGGTGCTACGCATGTTGGCGCGAGGCGTTTCCGGCCGGAGGCGTGGAGACATCCGTGTTTGGGTCGTGCTGTGGCCGTCGATCCCGATGCCCGGGATGTACGCGGCCATCCGGTGCGCGCCTGCACGACAGCAGGCGTGCGCTGCGTAGTCGATGACAGGACCGCACGTGCGTGACGGCGCAGCGTGATCGTCCTGCACGCGCAACGAGAGCTTGGTCACGCGCCACGACACGTTCATACAAAGCCGTCCTTGCCACGCAGCAAGTTCCAGTCGCCGTCGAACAGATCTTCCTCGACAAGCTTGCCCGCGGCGCGCGTCACCCGCGTGACCCGACACTTGACGGCGGTCTTGTTGCGCAGCCGGCCGATCGGAATCACCAAGCGTCCTCCGTCGCGAAGCCGCTCGGTGTAGGCCGTGGGCACTTCGGGCGCACCGGCCATCACGACGATCGCGTCGAACGTGCCGTCGGCTGCGTGCTCACCGTCGCCTTCGAGCACGCGGACGTTGGGGAGGCGTGCGAGACGCTTGCGCGCGATGGCGACGAGCTGGGGCATGCGATCGATGGTGACGACTTCGGCGGCGAGCTTCGCAAAGATCGCGGCGGTCCAACCGCTGCCCGCGCCGATCTCGAGCACGCGATCGGTGGATGCGATGCGGGCCGCCGAGATCACGCGCGCGATGTAACTCGGTTGCGAGATGGTCGTGCCCGGGCCGGTGGGCAGCGCGGTGTCCTTGTACGCGCGCAGCACGTAGCGCCAATGCACGAAGCGATGGCGCGGCGTCGCGATCAGTGCGTCGGCGACGCGCGGATCGACGTCGGGCATTGCGCGCACGATCGTCGCGAGCTGGTGCGGCCACACACGCATAGCGTACGCTAGCTCGGTGCTCTCCCGGTCGCGCCCTCGATGCTGTAGTGGGCACGGGCGCCTCGAGTTTCGATTCCGAAGTGCCAAGCCGCAGCTCGCGTTGCAATGCACGGTTGCTTACGCAGTGCGGTGGCAACGATACTGGAGTCGTGCTGTCCCGGTCGACGATCCTGGTTTGCGCGCTCGCCGGGGGCTGCTCGTACAGCCCGGGGACCGCGGCCGGCGACGCGAATGGCAACGGCGTCGCCGATAGCGACTCGCGAACGCGGACCGACGGCGGCGACTGCGTGTTCAGCGCGTGGAGCCCGCCGCAGGCGATCGCGTCGCTGGGCTCGCAAGGACTCGACGCACGGCCACGACTGAGTCCGGATGAGCTCAGCGTGATCTTCTACAGTGACCGGTTGGGCGATCGCGACCTCTTCACCGCGACACGCGGTGGGCTGAACGAACCGTTCTCGATGCCGGAGATCGTGCCGGTCGTCAACACGACGGCGAGCGATCGCGATCCGGCGCTTACGCCCGATGGCTTGCAGCTCTTTTTCGCGACGGACCGCGCCGGCACGCTCGACATCTATACGGCGTCTCGCCTGAGCACGTCGGCGAACTTCGCGGCGCCGCAGTCGATCGCAGCGCTGAACACGGCCAATCACGATTATTTCCTGTCGCTATCGCACGACGGATTGACGATCTACTTCTCGGCGTTGCGCAGCGGCGGAACCGGCACGCACGATATCTGGTACAGCACGCGCGCGAACCTCGGCGCGGCGTTCTCGGACGTGCAGCTGCTCGGCGGCGTCAATTCGTCGACGTACAATGACCATTGCACCGCGATGTCCGCAGACGGCCTCGAGCTGTACGTGTCGCAAACGCTCGCGGGCAGCGACATCGACATCTTCGTCGCCACGCGTGCGGACACCCAGTCCGCGTTCGACACACCGATCCGCGTCGCCGAGCTCAGCTTCCCCGGCGAAGATCACCCGGGGTGGCTGTCGCGCGATCGGCTGCGCTTCTATTATTCGAATCAGTCGGCGGGCGGCTCTGCGCAGATCTACTTGGCGACACGTACCTGCGATTAGACGGGCTACGTGCGAACGACTCGAACTCGACTGTGACGCGCCAGTCGCGAGGGTACGCGGTAAACTGGCGGTCGGTATGGCGACGCAAGCACCAGAAGAATCCGCACCGACCGAGGACGTCCTCGCGGCGTTGGTCGCGAATCACCGCGAGTTCCTGGCGTTCGTCGAAAAGCGCGTTGGCAGTGCGGCCATCGCGGAAGAGATCGTTCAAGACGCGTTCGTGCGCAGCATCGACAAGCTCGACAGCGTCCGCGACACCGCGGTTGGTTGGTTCTATCGCGTGCTGCGCAATGCGATCATCGATCACTATCGTCGCAATGCGGCGGCGACTCGCCGCCACGATGCGTATGCGCGCGAGGAGCAGCTGGCCGAGGAGCGTGATGAGGAGCTCCACCGCGTCGTGTGCAGGTGCGTGGCGCAGCTCGCCGACACGCTGAAGCCCGAGTACGCGACCGCGCTGCGTCGAGTCGAAGTCGACGGCGTATCGGTCAAGGACTACGCCGACGAAGCCGGTATCTCGAGTAACAACGCCGGCGTGCGGGTATTTCGCGCGCGCGAAGCGCTGCGCAAGCAGGTGGCTCGTGCGTGCGGCACGTGCGCGACCCACGGCTGCCTCGACTGCACCTGTAAGACCAGCGTCGAATGACTGTAATGGCCGGGAGGCCGCTGCGTCTGGTGGTTCGAAAGCGCGCAATCGAGCGCGCAGAAGGAGCATCACCATGGACAAGAAATCGAACCAGACCGAATGCCGCTGTCAGACGACTACCTGTGGCTGTGGCGGGAATCCGAGCCGTTGTACCTGCGGCGCGAGCTGTGCGTGCAAGGGCGCTTGCACGTGCGCGAAGGGTTGCGACTGCGCGACTAAGAATCGAGACGCTTGATCTCGGTCGTCGGCTTGCGGTCGTCCGCGGAATCGTGACTGGTCGCGAGCGCCGTATGGAGCTGGTCGATGTCGAGCGGGAGCTCGCAGATCAGATCGAACCCTGCGCTCGAGGTGTCGTCAGGCGGAACGGGCCCGACGCCGACGATCTTGACGTCGTGCTCGACGACGCTTCGGAACGTGCGCACGAAATGAGAGCCGGTTGCGTCGCTGGGCTGGGTGGCCGTGATGACCGCATGCGGCTGATGCTGGATCATCACGTCGAGCGCCGAGTGGATGTCGCGCGCCTCACGGACATCCCACCCACGCGCGCGGAGCTCACGGCTCCAGGTGGCCCGCAGCTGGGCGTCGGCCTCGACAAGGACTACTCGCGCGGACTTCGGAGGCATTGGCTTGCTAGGGTACCTCGTCGGCGGGGTTCGCGCTCCGTGGCAAGCGCGCTCGCGAGCGGACGCGCACACCAGCGCGTGCGTGAGGGTTGCGTCAGTGGCGAGCACAGTCTCCGCATTCTGGAAGACTGAACACAACGTATGTCATTCGAGTGCGACGCCGCGATTCCGGTGGAGCTGCAAGATGTCGACACTCAGCCTGTCGTGAGTGGCGCGAAGATTCTTATTGTCGACGACACACCGGCGAATCTTGTCGCGGCCGAAGCGGCACTCGAGCCGCTGAAGCGACAGATCGTGACCGCGTGCTCGGGACAGGACGCGCTCGGATATCTCCTCGAGCAGGAGTTTGCGCTCGTCATCCTCGACGTGAACATGCCCGAGATGGACGGCTACGAGACAGCACGATGGATTCGCTCGCGTGAGCGCACCCAGCACCTGCCGATCATTTTCATGACGGCGCACGATCACGACGACGCGGCGGTGTTGCGGGCGTACGAGCTCGGCGCGGTCGATTTCTTGTTCAAGCCCGTCGTCGCCGAGGTGCTGCGAGCGAAAGCATCGGTGTTCGTGACGCTGCACGAACGTACCGAGGCGCTCGCGACCGAACGCATGGAGCGCGACTTCGAGAATCGTCGCCGCGACTACGAGACGCTGGCCCTGCGACGCGAGCGCGACCGCGAGCTCGCAGCGAACAAGGAGTTGGCGCGCCTCAACGAGGCGCTCGCCGAGTACGACAAGCGCAAGGACAGTTTCATGGCGATTCTCGCGCACGAGCTGCGCAATCCGCTCGCGCCGATTCGCACGTCGATCGATCTCATCCGGGCGGACTTCGCGCAGCCTGCCTCGAGCGCCAAGGCGATCGACGTACTCGAGCGCCAGACGACTGTGTTGGTTCGCCTCGTCGACGATCTGCTCGATCTATCTCGCATCAAAGCCGACAAGATCGAGCTTCGCCCCGAGGCCGCGGACCTGCGTGACCTCGTCGAGGCCGCGCTGATCACGAGTCGGCCGCTGCTCGCCGAACGGCACCACACCGTGACCGTCACGGCACCCGACCGCATCATGGTCGTCGCCGACGCCGTTCGGATCACGCAGGTGATCTGCAACCTCCTCAACAACGCGGCTCGCTACACGCCTCCCCGCGGTCGCATCGCGGTGATCGCAGGCGTCGAGGACGACCAGCTCGCGTTCGTGCGCGTGCAGGATAATGGCATCGGCATTCCGAGCGAGCTGCAAACGACGATCTTCAAGATGTTCGTGCAGGAGCGGGTTCGCTCGGATGGCTCCGGCGGGCTGGGCTTGGGACTCGCCTTGTCTCGGCGGCTGATCGAGATGCATCACGGTGCGATCTCGTGCAGCAGCGAGGGGCGCGATCGCGGCAGCACGTTCGAGATCCACATCCCCCGCTACGGCTCTCCGCTCGCCCTTCCGCTGCGCAAACGGACGCGCGACATGGCGCCGCTGCGCCACGACCCACGCGATCCGAAAGGCGTTCGCACGGTCGTGATCGACGACAACGACGATGCGCGCGAGCTGCTCTCCGATTTGCTTCGCGGCAAGGGCTACGAGGTGCTGACCGCGCGCGATGGATCGACCGGGCTCGGGCTGATCCGCGAGCACCAGCCGCACGTGGCGCTCGTCGATATCGGGCTGCCCGTGCTCGACGGTTTCGGTGTCGTCGAGGCGTTGCGCAAGGAGTGCCCGGGCCTCAAGACACGACTGATCGCGCTCACGGGTTACGGCCAATCCACCGACGAGGACCGAACGCGTAGTGCGGGCTTTCATGCGCACCTCATCAAGCCCGCCTCCGCTGCGACGATCCTGGCCTGTCTGTCGCAGCAGCTCGAGGAATCTGAACCGATCGCGCAAGGATTGAGCGAGGCGCAAGCGCCCGCTTGATGCACAGCGTGCTCAGACGCGTCAAACCGTGGCCGAAATGCTCGTTGATCGGCGACCGATCCGGGCATGGTCGCTGCACCAATCGCCGCACATGTCTTCGAGCCGCCCCTCACTAGCCAAGGGGTTCATTGTCGAGCTGGATGGCCTGCGCGGCCTCGCGATCCTGCTCGTCATGGTCCACCGCTTCTGGCCGCGCACCGGCGTGGGTGTCGCGGCTGACGTCGCTGGTGCTGGCTGGATCGGCGTCGACCTGTTCTTCGTGATCAGCGGCTTCTTGATCGCTGGCATCTTGCTCGATACCCGCGGCGAGGCGGGCTACTTCCGCAACTTCTACGCGCGGCGCGCGCTCCGCATCTTTCCGCTCTACTACTTGTTTGTCATTGGCGTGTTCGTCGCGTTCGCCGGCAATCCGTCGTTCCGCGAGGGCGCTGGTTCGCCGCTCTGGTACCTGTTCCATCTCGGGAACGTTCCCGAAGGTCTGCACGGCAATCCCGTGCCGTACTGGCTCGCACCGACGTGGTCGCTCGCGATCGAGGAGCAGTTCTATCTGACGTTTCCGTTACTCGTGTACTTCCTCGATCGCCGGAAGCTCACGATCGCGCTCGTCGCGATGATCGTTGCCGCACCGCTGATTCGGATCGCGACGATGACCGCGATGCCCGATCACGAACGCGTCCAATATCTGTTCACGCTGTGCCGGATCGATACGATCGCGGTGGGCTGCTTGCTCGCGGTGCTCGTGCGCGCGGTCGATGTCGAACGTTGGCGCACGCGCGCCATGGCAGTCGCGTTCTGCGCGGTGCCGGGTGTCGTCGTGCTCGCCGTCGCGAGCGGGCTCGACCGTACGAGTCCGTTCGACCGCGTGTTCGGCTACTCCCTCGTTGCAGTGGGCTGCGCGAGTGTCGTCGCACTCGTGGTCCTCGCCCGCGGCCATCGTTCGACCGCACCGCTGCGTTGGGCACCGATCACCTACTTCGGCAAGCTGTGCTTTGGCCTCTATCTGCTGCACCGACCGGCCGACACGATCGTCTCGGCGGCGGCGGCGCGCGTCGGGTTCGATCGCCACCTGTGGTTGATGCCGGTGAAGATTCTCGTTGCCGTCGCCCTCGCGACGATCTCGTGGCGACTGATCGAGCAACCGTTCATGCGGCTCAAGGATCGGTTCTCGTCGGCTCGCCACCCGAGCGCGGCGGCAGTGGCGACCACGCCAGCGCGCGGGCAACCGCTGTTGCGCCGACCGACGTTCGTGACGCGCGTCCTGCGGATGATCGGCATCCTGATCGTCCTGACGTCGTGTAACCCGAGCACAGGTTCTGTGGGTGGCGATGATCAGGCAACCGATGCCGGCAACGACGGCAGCTCGACGACCGATGGCGCACTCGACGATGCCAGCGTTCCCGAACCGAACGCCGCGGTGCTGTATGTCGAAGGTTCGCGTCATTCGCCGATCACGCCCACCATCGTGGCGCGGCTGCAGGCAATCCAAGCGACGAGCGTGCAAGACGCTCGCGTGTTCGCAAAGGTCGGCGACTCGATCACCGTCGCAGATGCGTTCCTGCGCTGCTTCGACGGCGGCACCGTCGAGCTCGGCGCCCATAGCGGGCTCGGCTCGACGATCTCTCATTTCATGGCGGGGAACGCAGCGGGCAGCTCGCCGTTTGCCCGCAGCAGCTTCGCCGCGCAGGGCGGTACCACCGCGCAAGACGCGCTCGCGGGTGCGCCATGTCCACTCGATCGCGAGCTCGATGCCATCGCTCCACGCATCGCGATCACGATGTTCGGAACGAACGAGGCGCGCCACGACTGGAGCCTCGACGCGTTCGGCACGCAGCTGTGGACGCTCGTCGATCGCGAGATCGCTCGAGGTGTCGTCCCGATCCTGTCCACGATCCCCGCGAACGTCGGATATCCGGCGGCAGATGCGCGGATCCCGACCTTCAACCGCGTGATCCGCGCGATCGCTCAAGGACGGGGTGTGCCGCTCGTCGATCTGCATCGCGAGCTCGCGCCGCTCCCAAATCATGGGCTGTCGAGCGACGGGCTGCATCCGTCCGTCGCGCCGGGCGGTGGCTGCGTGCTCACCGCGGACGGCCTGCAATACGGCTACAACGTTCGAAATCTGATCACGCTCGAGGCTCTCGCGCGCTTGAATGCGGCCCTCGCAGGCGCAGCGGCCGACGCAACGGCGCCGACGCGATCCGGAACCGGCCGCGCGAATGATCCATTTCGCGGCTCACTGCCGGTCGTCGATCTCGCCGACACGATCACCGGGGAGGCGCTCGTCGCGACTGCTCCGTGTGGAGCACCGACGAGCGGTCACGAGGTGATCTATCGCTTCGACCTTGCGAGCACGCTATCGATCGACGTGTTTGTCATCGACCGACCGGGCGTCGACGTCGACGTGCGCGTGCTCGCTGGCTCGACCTGCATCGCCGCGGGCGACAGCGGAGCGACCGCGACGGTAGGTCCCGGCGCGATCGATATCGTCGTCGACGCACGTACGACGGCGAGCGACGGCGAGTTCGTGTTGGTGGTTCAGCCGCGCTGATTCGACGGCGCGCTGAACGCCGAGCGGCGCTTAGCCACGCCCGAAGAGGTTACCGAAGAGACCACCGAGCTGGCCGGTCTTGTTCGTGCCCGCTCCAGCGGTCGGCGTATGACCGGGCTGGCCACACGCGGCACAGCCGCCGGTGACCTCGTCGAGCTCGATCGTGTCGATCGAGGGAACCGTCTCTTCAGTCGTCGCGGCAGTCTTCTCGGTTGTTTTCATGATGGACGGTTCCTAGTGCACCCCGAGGACCAACGAGCGCGTCAATGCAGACGGTGACTTGGCGCTGCCGGGCCTGGCAATGCGCCTACTTGGGGAGGCGACCGGCGCGGCCAGCCCCCCAGCGTGAACGCGCTACTTGTAACGCTTCAGCTCGGCAGCAGCGCGCTTGCGGACGATCGGGTTCGGATGCGATTTCGCCGTGTCCTCCATGAACGGCTTCGCCGGTGCGCCGATGTCCTCGCGCAAGAACTTCGCGAGCATCCAGTCGTAGCTCGCGGTCGTGTTGAAGCCCTTGAGCACGAGCTTGATCAGATCCGCGTCGTTCCGATACTCCGGGTCGAGCTCGATCGCGGCGCGTGCGAGCTTGAGGCCGTCGGCCCACCACATCTTTTCGAGCACGAGCTTGGCCGCGTGATAGGCGATGCGCGCGTCCTTGGGATACGTCTTGCGCGCGCGCTGGAGCAGATCGATCGCGGCCTCGCGCCGACCTGCTGCGGACATTTCGGCGGCGGTCTTGATGAGGTCGCCGATCGGGTCATCGGATGCCGACTCTTCGGGCGGCGGCGTCTCGACCGGCGGCGGCGCCTTCGCGACGACCACGGGTTGCGCCGGCTTTGGCTTCGCATCCGAGCGCGTCGCGACGATGACGACCGCGATTGCAGCCACGGCGATGCCGCCCGCCGCGATCGCGAGCATGCGTCGCTTCGGTCGCGCGGCCGGTAGGTCACGGATCGTCGGCGGGCTCGCTTGCGAGGCGACCGGCGCGGGCGCGATTGGAACCGTGGCGACGTGCGATGGCTGCGGCGGCGTGGGCCGCTTCGGCGGCGCTGCGACCTGCTTCGCTGCGATCTTCTTCTTCGCTGGCGCCGCTGGTGCCGCCGTAGCAGGCGTGCTCGCAGCTTGGTACGCCTTCGCTGCGTCGACAAGCGCACGCGAGAACTCGTCCGCCGACGCGAACCGCTGCGCCGGATCTTTCGCGAGCGCGCGCGCGACAACGGCCTCGAGCGCGCCGAACGAGCGGCCGCCCGCGTGCTCGGCGAGTTTCGGTGGCGCGAACGTGAGGTGCTGCATGCACACGGCCATCGGATCGTCGGCGTGAAATGGTTTGGCGCCGGTGAGCAGCTCGAACAGCATGATGCCGCACGCATACAGATCGACGCGGTGATCGATCTGACCGCCGCGGATCTGCTCGGGCGCCATGTAGTTCGGCGTACCGAGCACCATCGCGCCGGTCAAATTCGACGTGTCCTGCGTCGAGCGCGCGAGCCCGAAGTCGAGGATCTTGACGTAGTCGCCGACGCCCGACTTCTGCGACAGCATGATGTTCGCCGGCTTGATGTCGCGATGGATGATGCCGTGCTCGTGCGCATGCGAAAGACCCGACAGCACCTGTCGCGTGATCTCGACCGCGCGCGCGACCGGCAGCGGTCCTGCCTTGAGCACGTCCTTGACGTTCTGGCCGCTGACGAATTCCATGACGACGTAGGGCCGGTCGTCGTGCACGCCAACGTCGAGCACCGTGCCGCAGTTCGGATGCTCGAGCTTCGCCATCGCCGTTGCTTCGCGCTCGAACCGCCGGCGCGTCGCGTCGTTCGGCAGGTTCTCGTTCAAGACCTTGATCGCGACCATGCGGCCGAGCTTGAGTCGTTCGCCGCGATACACGCTGCCCATCGCGCCTTTGCCGATCTGCTCGATGACTCGATAACGGTCATCGAGCACCTGACCGGTCAAATCGGTGCCGCCCACGAGGGTATGGTACCCAGCGCGAACCTGCGGCCACAACCCGACATTGGGACCTAGGTAGTTCTCGTGCTCGACTGCGCGCGCGTCTACGTCGAGGGTCCGCCGACCGGTAAGCGCAACGGCGGCTGCCTGATCACGTTCTGAGCTCGTTGTTCAGACGAGCAGCAAGAACCCGAGCACCGCGACCGTACATAGCAGCAACAGGATGATCGCGATCATGTAGGGCCGCTCGTGCGGCGGCGACATCGGCGGACGCGGTTGCGTGATGTCTGATGCGCTCTTCCGCTCGTACGGAATCTGAAACGACGACAGCGATTGCCGGCTGCCGCGCGGCGTGAGTCGAGGTTGGCTGATGCGTTGAACCTGCTCGGCCGTCAGCGTGCCGTCGGCATTGGAGCCACGCGCCATCGCCGGCTGGGAGTCGGTGCGCGTTTCGGGCTTCGGTTTCGGCAGCTGACTAAGGAACGCGAAGTACGTGCCCGACTCGTTGACGAACTCCATCTCGGAGCCGCATGCATCGCACGTGCATGGAGGCGCGGAGTACGGCGCGTCGGGCATGTCGATCACGTGGACGAGCAGCAGCTTGTCGCGCGTGCAGCTCGTGCACTCGTACGGCACGTGGAAGCTCTTGACGACAGCGCTGCCCGCAAAGTTCTTGTTGCTGTTGAGGTGCTCGACGACCGCCGGCGAGCACGCGATCAAGACGGGGCGCGTGCCCTTTGCTTCGAGCGTCGCGAGCCAGTTGATCCAATCGCGCGCGCCCGTCGAGCTGATTCGCTCGACACCTGCGAGATTGATCAACGCGGTTCCGGGCCCGACTTTCTCGACGAGCTCGGCGAGCTCGTTTTGCTCGTCGATTGCTCCAACAAATTTGATCAGCCGCGCTCCACTTCGGCGCTGCTCGATCGTCGCCACCAACGTGTCTCCCATCATTCCGGCTCCATGAAACAGCGGTGAGCTTGCGTACACCGATCACATCACGACGCGAGCAATCTGTCTCGCGATCTCGACCGCTGTTAACCCGCCGCTGCCCCTTCTACGTCTACGACAATGTAGGCGATTCCCAGTGGTTGAATGAAATTTTGCGACGGTGGTGCGCGCTCTCCGTACCTCTGCATGCACAAGATTTCGATTCTGGTTTGCGTGGCGCTCGCCGGGTGTGGCGGCGATGGCGATGGTATCGGGCCTGGTTCGCAGAATTACGACCCCGAGCCGGAGCAGCAAGGCAGCGGCAAGCCGAGCGACGCGACGTCGGTGACGTGCGGCAAAGCGGAGGACTGCGGCTATTGGTTCTGCCGCTGCGAGGACGGCGCCGTCGTCAACAGCGCGCTGTGCGTCAACGGATTCTGCATGGGCGCGATGAGCGCGTGCCCTCGCGCGTGCGAGTACTTTGGCCACGGCGCGTGGACCGGCGAAGCGGGCGGTGGTCCCGGCAACACGACGCCGCCGACGTGCGGCGGGCTCGGTTCCGAGCTGGTCGCGTGTGACTCGTGCATGCGCGATCAGTGCTGCAACGAGGCGAGCGCGTGTGGCAACTCGGGCTCGTGCTTGAACTACTGGGACTGCGCGGTCGACTGCGATGGCGATCCGAGCTGTCGCGCCAATTGCGAAGCGCAGTATCCGTCGGGCGTCGTGCCCTACGAGGGCCTGCGCGATTGCTTGCTCGACAACTGTTACATGCAGTGCGTGGGCGATCTGTGAGGCACGCACTGCTGATCTTCGCGGCCGCGTGCGGCGGCGATGGAGATGCCGCGGGCGTCGACGCGGCCAACCCGGCGATGACCGACGCGGTCGCCAACCCCGACGGCAAGGTGACCATGCCCGACGGCAGCGTGCCGCCCGACGCGGGACCGCCCGGCTTGCGCGTGTTCGTGTCGAGCTTGCGCTACTCGGCGGATCTGCGCACGGCGGGTGGCCAAGCGACCGGCCGCGCGAGCGCTGACCGGATCTGCCAGACGCTCGCGGATGCGGTGAATCTCGGCGGCACGTTTCGCGCGTGGCTGTCGACAACGGATCGCCACGCGATCGATCACATCGTCGGCACTGGGCCGTGGTACCGGATGGACGGCCAGCTCGCGTTTCCAAATCGCGCGCGACTCGGCACGACGCCGCTCGTGCCGATCTCGATCGACGAGCAGGGCGGCATGCCGGATCCGTTCTACGAGGCATGGACCGGCACCGCGCTCGGCGGCTATCGCGCGCCCCTCGGTTCGCGGCAGAGCGTGACTTGTTATGACTGGACCTCGACGATCGACAGCACGCAGGTCGGCGGCGTCGTCGGCGACATCGACGTCAACAGCGCATCGTGGACCAACCTCGCGACCGGCTACTGCTCGCCGTTCCATCGACGGTTGTACTGCTTCGAGCAGTAGGTCAGAACTTCGCGCGGTAGCTGCCGTTCGTGCGGCCCACGCGCACGACACCCACGTTCCACTGAAACGCGAACTGCAGCCAGTTCGCGCGCATGCGAAACCACGCGATGTACGCGTCGGCGAAGTCCTTCGCTTCGGCGGTGCCGACCGCATCCGCCTGCAGGATCGCGGCGACCCACGCACGGCCCGCCTTCTCGCCCTCGGCGGCCGCGTCGAGCTTGACCTTCGCCGATTCGGCTTCGGCGAGCGCGGTCTGCGCGTCGTAGCCGGCGCCTGATGCGGCGAGATCGTCGAGCGCGTGCGCTTTGCGCGCTTCGGCGCGAGCACGCACGACCCGCGCGTGCACGCTCCACGGCTCGAGGGTCCAGTTGAGGACGAGCGCGAGCTCGGCGCCCGAGCGGTTGTAGAGATCGAATGCGTACGCGCTCGGCGGATCGTCGGCGCCCTGTGCACCCGAGATGAATGCGCGGCCGACCAACGACAGATCGGGGAAGTAGTAGGAGCCCGCGAACTCGACGAGCTCGTCGGCGGCGATCGCACCTTGCTTCGCGGCACGCGCCTGCGGGCGACCGGCGCCGCTCGCTGCCGGCAGCTTGTGCTCGATCGGCGTGAGCGGCTCGTCGTCGACGTCGGCGTCGGCGATGCCGGTCAGTGCGCGCAGCCCGGCGAGCGCTTGTCGCTCCGCGGCGGCGGCCTCGGCGCGCTGCACCTTTGCTTCGGCGAGCAACACCGCGACGCGCTGGCGATCTTGTGGTGTCGGTGCGTCCTTGCCGGTGCGCTCGTTCATGCGCTCGACCGCCTTGCCGACTTCCTCGATGCCGTCCTCGAGCATGTAGCCGAGCTCGCGCGCGAGCTTGACGCCCCAGTAGGCACGCGCGGCATCGACCGCGAGATCGCCGGCCGCTTCGTCGGCGAGCAGGCGCTTCGCCTCGACGCCGGCCTTCGCCGCCGCGAAGCCGTGATTCGCCTTGCCGAACGTATAGAGCGGCTGCGTGACGTCGAGCAGCGCGCCGCCCCAGAGGCCTTCGTAGCGGAACGCGAAGTTCGAGGGATCGGTCTGCGTGCACTCGGTGTCGAGGCAGTTGATCTCCGGGCTCGCCGTGCCGAACAGGCTCGCCTTGACGCGTGGGAAGCGCAGCGCCTTCGCTTCGCCGAGCTGCGCCTCGGCGGTGTCGGCTTCACCGCGCGCCATTCGTGCGCGGGGCCCGGCGAGCGTCTTCGCGATCACGTCGTCGAGCGTGAGCTTGCGAGGTGCGGCGGCAACGACGTGGGTGGCCAGCACGGCGAGGAGGAGGGCAAGAGCGAACGTCCGCATGCCTTGTTTTGTACCGCTTCCGAGTAGACTGCCGCGATGACGACGCGCATCCAACTCGACCGTTCTGGCCCCATTGCGACGCTATGGCTCGATCGGGCGGACAAGCGCAACGCGCTCGACGCCGATCTGATGAAGGAGCTGGCGTCTGCGCTCGACGCGGTAGGCGGCGACCGTGCCGTGCGCGTCGTGGTGTTGCGCGGTAAGGGGCCGGTGTTCTCGAGCGGCATCGATCACACGCTGCTGACGCAAGTGTTCGGCGCGACCCAGCAGTCGCCGTTCTTGCATCTCCATCATCAGCTGCAGGACGTATTTCACCGTATGAACCGCCTGCACCAGCCGGTGATCGCCGTGCTGCATGGCGTATGTGTCGGTATGGCGCTCGAGCTCGCGCTCGCCGCCGACATTCGCGTCGCGAGCGAGGACTGCGTGCTCGGCCTGCCCGAGATCGCGTTCGGTATCGTGCCGGATGTCGGCGGCACCACGCGGCTCGTGCGTGCCGTCGGTGAACCGCGTGCACGCGAGCTCGTGTTGACCGGCCGGCTCGTGCGCGCTAGCACCGCGGAGCGCTATGGCCTTGTCCACGAGGTGACCGGCAACGGTGACGCGCTCGCGCAGCGCGCGGCCGCACTCGCCGAGCAACTCGCAGCGCACTCCGGTACCGCGCTCGGCCTCGCGAAGACGCTGTGCCAAGCCTCGGCCGATGCCGATGCGGCGACGAGCTTCCGGCTCGAGGGGGTGGTCCAGCAAGCGCTGCTCGCGCAGCCCGATCTGATGACGCGGTTCCCAGCCGCGCTCGCGTTCATCAAGGCGCAGCTCGCGAATCCGGGGTGATCCGCTGCAGCGACGATCTCGTAGCTCGGCCAAAAGATCACCGCCAAGCCGCCGCAGACGCCAAGGCCGGAGGGTCAGGTTCGGTGCGCGCACTGCACGCGCGCGCGGTCTCGCGATCGCGAGCGCCAAAGCATGCCAAGCGCGATGCCAGAGGGCTTCGTGATGCGTCCGCGCGCCCGACTTCTGTGCTTGGCGTCGCGGCGCCTTGGCGGTTTTTCTCCGATGCGATGGGCGCTCGCGAACCGCGGCCGCGGCGTTAGCCCTCGCGCGACAGCGATGCCTCGAGCCGGCTCGCGATCAGCGCGAGCACGTCGTCGAGGTCGGTGTTGCCCGATAGCTCCTGGCGCAGCGCCGTGCGCGTTTCGGTGACGAGGCGTTCGCGCACGCGTGCAAGCCAGCGCGCGACCGTCGCGCGGTGGGCGCCGTAGAGCTTCGCGAGCTCGTCGAGGCTGAGGCTGTCGAGGTGGTGGCGCCGTATGATGTCGCGCTCGTGCATTGACAGGTTCGCGAACGCCGCCTTGAAGCAGCGCTTGAACGCGATCAGGTATGCGCTGCGCAGCATCGCGAGCTCGGGCTCGGTGGTCGCCACCACGCGATCGACGATGGCTTCGTCGGGTACCTCGCGCGCGCGCAGGAGCTCGACGCCCTCGCGATATGCGATCACGCGCAACCACGCAGTGAGCGGCGCCTCGCCGGTATACGACGCGAGCACGGGCGCGCCGCCGCTGCTGCGGCCGAGCCACAGCTTCTCCGCCATGCGCTGTGCGATCTCGTCGGCGGCCGCGCTGTCGCCGCCGAGCCGGCGCGCTGCGGAGGCTGCTGCCGCGCGCACCGCCGCTTCGACCTCGCGGATGGCCTGGGTGTCGCGCGCGAGGGCGGAGGCGACGAGCTCGCGATCGCGATCCTCGTCGTTCATGGTGCCTCGATCGGCGCGCGCGTCTTTTTGATCCACCCGCGTACGCTCGGCAGGTATGGCGCGGCGCGTTCGGGATGCGCCTTGAACGTCGCGATCGCAGTGCGGGCGAGCTCGAGCGCGCGGGTGCGCTTGCCGTCCCACAGCACGCGGGCGAGCGTGAACTGCGTGTCGGCGATCGCGACCGGTTCATCGCCGATCTTTTCGCGCAGCGCGAGCGCCGCCTCGAGCTCGCGCACCGCCTCGTCGCGCTTGCCGAGATCGAACAGCGCGGAGCCGAGCGCGGTGCGGATCACCGCGACGTGCGGGCTCTCGGGCATCTTCAACATTCCCGCGAGCGCGGGGCGCAGCTCCGCCACGGCGGTCTTCGCGTCGTGGCGCGCGAGTGCCCAGATGCCGAGGTTTGCGCGGATCGACAGCGTGAGTGGGTGGTCGGGCCCGTACGTCGTGGTGGCGATCGCGAGCGCACGCTGCGCGGCCTCTCCGGCGCGCTTGAAGTCCTTGCGCTCGGCGGCGATGTTTGCGATCGACAGGTGCGCCTTCGCGGTCTCGGGATGCTCGGGGCCAAGCAGCTTCTCGGCGAGCGCGAGTGCGCGCGTCGCGTGCTGCTCGGCTTCGTCGAGCTTGCCGCCCATCGCGAGTGCGTGCGTGAGCCCGTGATGGCTGATCATCGTCGGTGCGCTGTCTTCACCGTACGTCGCGACCTGGATCGCGAGCGCTTCACGCCCGTGCTTCACCGCCGCCTCGATGTCGCCGAGCTCGGTCTCGCGCGCCGACAGCGAGACCAGGGAGTCGGCGTAGCTCGGATGATCCGCGCCGAACATCTCACGATCGCGCTGCGCGGCTTGCTCCGCGGTTTTGCGGGCGGCGTCGAGCTCGCCGAGCATTGCGAGCACGACCGAGAGGTTCGAGAGCGACGCAGCGATTTCCGGCCCGCTCGCATCGATCGCGCGCAGGATCGCGAGCGCCTTGTTGTAGTGCTCGCGTGACGCCGCGTAGTCGCCGCTGTGTTTTGCGACGAGGCCGAGCGTGTTCTCGAGCCGCGCATGGATGAGCTGGTTGCGCGCGCGCACGGCCGCGGCTTCGGCGGCTCGGCGTGCTGCGTCGAGCTCGGCCTGCTTCGCTTCGCCGGCGAAGCCCATCATGTAGAGCTGCAGTGCCCACGCTTTCGCTTCGATCTCGTCGAGGCGCGCGGCCGCCGCGGTCGCGATCGTCTCGTCGACGAGCTTGCGACTCTCGCCGGCATCTCCGGCGCGCTCGAGCAGGTCGGCGGTGGTATACGCCGCGCGCGCGATCGCGGGCCCGTACTTGGTCTCGCGTGCGGCGGCAAGCGCGCGGCGAGCGCTGTCGAGTGCAGTCTTCGGATCGCCGGCGCGGTGCGCGACCTCGGCGCGGGCGAGCTCCTCCTCGACCTTCGCGATCGCGTCGCGCGCGCCGGGCGTATTCGGCAGCGGCTCGGCTCGCGCGAGCGCGGCATCGTCGCGACAGTCGGCGAGCACGGGCAACGCGGCGACGAGATCGATCGCGTGATCGATCACGTCGGCATCGCCGTCGCGCAGCCGCGTGACCGTCGCAGCGAACGTGCGGTGCTGCCGCTCGAGGCACGTGACCTGGCGGTCGAATCGTTCAGCCGAGATGTCGTGACGCTCGTGATGCGCCTTGCACGTCGCGATGCGCTCGGCACGCCACGCGTTTGCGAATGCGTCGAGCTTCGGCAGCACGCGCTGGCTCGTCGAGGCAGCGTGCTTGCGGCCGCTCTTGTCGATCGCCGCTGCGACGGCACCGCGATCGTCTGCTGTCCACGGCGCAGCGATGTCGCAGCTCGGCGCATGGTCGTCGCGCGCGAGATAGAACGCCGCGCCGGTGGCGAGTGCGCCGGCGGCGAGCGCCGCGGGAACGGCGTAGTGCCAGCGCGGCCGATCGGCGAGCTCCGCGACCAGCGCATCGACCGACGCAAACCGCGCCTTCGGGTCGGCGCTCGTCGCGCGTGCAATCGCGGCACGCACGCGGCGCGGCACCGGCGTTGCGCCGAGCGTCTCGTCGAGCGAGGCGGCGAGGCCGAACAGATCGCTGCGCGCGTCGACGTTGCCTTCGGGCGCCATGTATTTCGGCGTGCCCGAACCCGCGCCCGCACCGACGAGACCGAAGTCGACGAGTCGCGCGCGACCATCGGCAGCGACCACGATGTTGTCGGGCTTGACGTCGCGATGCACGAGCCCGGCGCGATGCAATGCCGCGAGCCCGCGCCCTGCGGCCGCGTAGACATCGCGCACCGCGCGCCAGCTGCGCCGTTCGATCGCCGCCCACTGCCGCACGGTCACGCCTTCGACGAGCTCGAGCGCGATGTACAGCTGACCGTTCGCGTTGCCGACCTCATAGACCCCGACGACGTTCGGATGACTCAGCTTGGCGAGCGCGCGGCCCTCGCGCAGCAGCTTGTCGTCGACCGCCGCGCCGCGCGAGCGCAGTACCTTGAGCGCGACCTTGCGATCGAGCTCGGGGTCGTACGCTGCGTAGACGACACTCGCGGCGCCTTCGCCGAGCTCGTGCAGGATCACGAAGCGATCTAATTGCGCACCGACCGCCAGCTCTGGCCGCGTCCACGCCGCCCCTTCGACGACCTCACCGCGCGACGCCGTGACCAGTGCCGACGACGCAGCCCGGCACGTTGCGCAGGTGTCGACGTGCGCTTGGACACGTTCCGCGGCCGCCGGCTCGAGCGTGCGTAGCGCGAAGCACGCGAGCTCCGTCGGATCCGGGCAGGCCATGGCAGCGGCAAGCATACGTCACAGCGCGGCGCGAACTGTGCACCGCTCGATACCAACAGCTGCCAGCAGTTTGACGCGCTCGGTGCCGGGGTGCCATGAGAGCCTTGCGCCATGATGCGACGTCTCGCAGTGCTGGCGCTCGCCAGCCTCCTCTGGGCGTGTGGCGACGACGGTGGCAGCGGGGTGCCCGATGCTCGCGGGATCGATGCGCGCATGCCCGACGCTGACGTCGGCGATGTCCCGCGCGTCGAGCCGGCGGCGTGTCGCTTCATGGTGCACTCGAGCCTCGGGCTCACCGAGGGCGCGAATTACACGTGCGGCGATCTTGTCGTCGAGGAGGATCGCGGCGGTCACGTCGGGCGCATTCGCCTCCACTTCATCCGGGTCAAGAGCAACGCGGGCACCAACAACGCGACGATCTATCTCGACGGCGGCCCCGGCGGCGATGGTCAAGGCATCCTCGATTACGCCGCGTATCTCGGCGCGCCGTTCCTCAACGGCCTGCTCGTCGACGGCGACTTCCTCGTGATCGGTCAGCGCGGCACCGCGCTCTCGGTGCCGTACCTAGACTGCGAGCAAGAAGGGTGCGAGCAGATCGCGCACCTGCCGTCTTACAACACCGCGTACAACGCCGACGACGTCAACGATCTGCGCGCCACGCTCGGCATCCAACTGCTCAACGTGTACGGCATTTCGTACGGCTCGCGGCTCGGCCTCGAGGTGCTGCGTCGCCACGGCCAGCACGTGCGCGCCGCAGTGATCGAAGGGCTCGTGCCGGCGCAGACGCACTGGCCGGCTGCGATTCCGGCGTCGTTCTACAGCGCGATCACGTCGCTGAATACGTCGTGCGCGAACGCGGGCGCGTGCGGCACCACGTACGGCAACCTGGTCACGAAGTTCACGACCGGCGTCAACGCACTCAACTCCAACCCGGTGTCGATCCAGCTGCCGAACGAGACGGTCCCGGTCGATGGAGACACGTATGCGTATCTCCTGTTCCGCATGATGTACTCGCGCAGCTCGTACGCGTCACTGCCGCTGCTCATCAACGACCTCGCGATCCGCCGCACCGATCGCGTCAACAATTTCTTGGCGACGTGGCTGCAGGCCGATCGCGGTGACATCTCGATGGGCCTCTACTACTCGGTCGTGTGCGGCGAGCTCTACAACCCCGCCGATCCGAACGCGCCTACCGTCGCGAACCAAGGCGTGCCAGCCGCGTTCGTCAACTTGTTCGGCGGCAGCTTCTACAGCCTCGAGGCGGCGTGCACGAACTGGCCGAAGGGCAACTTGCAAGCGTCGCTCGCGCAGCCGGTGACATCGTCGGTGCGAACGTTGGTGTCGAGCGGCCGCCTCGATCCGATCACGCCGCCGAGCTTCGGCGACGTCGCGGCGACGACGCTGTCGAACAAGGTCGTCGTCGTGCACGAGAACTCGGGCCACGGCGCGACGTTGCAGACCCCATGCGGCGCGCAAAATCTCCAGGCGTTCTTGGCAAACCCGGCGGGCGCGCACGACACCAGCTGTGCCGCTTCGATCACGGTCGCGTACGCGATTCCGCCGATGTTCGTCGCGCCACCGATTAGCGTGAAGCAGATCCGCGCCGAGCTCGCGATCGCGCCACTGCCGCCGTTCCTGCGCGCGCGACTCCCGCGCATCTCCCAGTAAGCACGGCTCATCCGGCGTTTCCATGCGACCGAGCGTCGCGTCGTGGCTCCATGCCATATGCGGTACGCGTTCCTCATCCTGTTCGCCCTCGTCGCCTGCGGCAAAGGCTCCAAGGAAAACCGCAAGATCTGCGAGCAGGCCGCCGACAAGTTCACGAGCTGCGTCTCGCAAATCCTCGGTCCCGAGATGGCCGCGCAGACGCGCGCGAAGGACGGCGTCGCCGAGTGTGCCAAGGACGACAAGACCGTCACCATGTACCGCGCGTGCCTGCCCAAGACGGACTGCGACGAGTTCATGACGTGCATGGAGGACTATGCGCGCAACTCGGCACCGGCGATCGCGGCGGACAAGCCGCGCGTCGAGCAGTGCCAGCAGCATGTCAAGGACGGTTTGCGCGGCATCGCGATGCAAGTGGTGATGCTCGGCGAGCACGCGCGTCGCAACTCCGGCGACAAAGAGCATGCGCAGCGCTGCACCATGGACGAGTCCAAGCCGTGGGAGAGCTGCATCGAGCCCGCAGAGCTCGAGGAGGTCAAGCGCTACGGCGTGCAGCGCCAGTCCGAGTGCGAAACGTGGTCGGCCGAGCTCGCCGCATGCATCCTGCGCCTGCCCGGCGCGAAGGACTGCAAGCCCGACGAATTCCCGATGTGGCGACTGCCGCTCGATCGCGGCTCGGCAGGACCGAAGATCGCGTGGTCGACGAACGTCGTCGATGACGCCGACTACGACGACGATGTTCGCTTCGAATGGACCGCCAATCGCGACCTCGTGGTCCGCGACGACAACTCGTTGCGCGTGCTGCGCGACGGCAAACAGCGCTGGCAAGCCGCGATCGCCGGTGTCGACGTCGAGCTCGCGTTGACGCCAGCTGCGATCGCTGCGCGCGGCACCGACGATGCACGCGGCGTCCACCTGTTCGATCTCGCGACCGGCAAAGCAACGCGTGCGCTCGAGGGTACGTACGTCAGTCTCGTCTCGGCGGCCGCGAATGATCGGATTCTGATCTGGACGGGCAACAGCGAGATCCACGAGCTCACACCCGCCGCCTGTACGAAACCAAAGACGTGCGCAAAGAAGCTCGGCGCGCTCGAAGACGACGGCACGATGTACTTGCGCTCGCTCTCGACGTGGCGCGACTCGCTCGTGCTCGGCCACGGCTACGGCGTGCTCGTCACCGACCGTCGCGCCACCCCGCGCCTCACAATTCACCTCGAGAACAACGAAGTCGTGCTTGCCGGTGATCAAGCGATCATCGCCGACGACAAGGGTGTCGTGATCCTCTCGCTACCGCACTGTCGCGCGCTCGGCAGCAACGTCTACCTGCCGTCGACGCGCGGTGGCAGCGGCGATCCGCCCGAAGACTGCGCCGATTGCGTGCTCGCACGCGGCGGCTGCGTTGTTGCACGCCGCGCGGTCAGCTGGGTGTCGACGGTCGATCCCGACGTGCTGCCCGACGGCTCGGTTGCGTTCAACGACGACGGCATCACCGAAAAGACCCACCACTTCGGCGAGCACACCGAGGGTTGGGAAGTGCAGACCAACGCGACCGGCCGCGTCGCGGGCGATGCCGATCATGTCTATACAGTCTCGACGGGGCTCGACGGTGACGGCCCGTTCCGGTTGCTCGCGTTGTCGCGCGATAACGGCAAGGTCGTCTGGGAGACCGAGCTGCCGGCGTCGCGCGCTCCGCCCGACGAGATCCGCGTCACCGCGCGCAACGGCATGATCGCGGTGCGTATCGACGGCACGATCTACGTCATCGAGCTCGCGCGCGCGACCTAGTGATCGCGCCGAGCGCGAGCAGCAGCAACCACGGTGACGATGTGCCCGCAGCGTTGCAGCCGCCGGCGTTCTCGAGCTCGTAGTTGCTCGCGACGATGGTATGGATGCCTGCGGCGCCGTTGGCCGCGAGCGTCGTGATCGAGATGTGCTCGATTGGAGCGACAAGGGCAAACGCGTCGCCGAGCGCGATCGGGTGCGTATTGCCGTTGGGCCGCTTGCCGGCGTAGACGGGACCCGAGAGTACGGTGCCGCTGGTGTCGAGCACGCGCGCCTCGAAGTGTTCTTGCGATGTGGGCATGCGGCTGAGCGCGAGGATCCGGTCGCCGTTGACGACGAGCATGGGGATGCCGTCGAAGTCGGTCGTGAGGCGATCGGTGACCGTGGTGCCGGCGACGCGCACCGCGTGGAAGTCGCGGTGATAGTCGCGATCGTGGACACCGTAGATGACGAGCAGCTCTGCGGATGCAGTGGCGACCAGCGCGACGTCGTCGAACGCGAAGCTCGGTGGCGCGGTCGCGACGAGCAGACCGCCGAGGCCGTCGAGCACGGTGCCGTCGGCGGCAACGCGACCGATGCGCAGCTCCGTGCGCGCTTCGTTGTAGAACGCCATCGCGTAGAGGGCGTCGGCGTCACCGGTCTCGGCCTGGATATCGGTTGGCTGGAGCTCTGCCCAGAGGTCGGTGGTGGCGTCGAGCTCGCCATCGGCGCGCAGCCACGTGCCGAGGATCTCGTTCGACCGCGAGCTGCGGATGAAGTGGCGGTTGCCGACGCGGCGGAGGGTAGCGTTGACGCCACCGAAATCGTGTCGCGTACCGAGCGAACCATCGGCGAGCAGCGGCGCGCCGTGCTGATACGTGGCGGTGCTTTGATCGCGCGTCTGCCACACCATGAACGCTTGGTCACCGACCACCGAGAGCTGCGGGAATTCGCCGACGAGAGGCTTGGTGCCGTCGAGGATTGGGCTGGGTGGGACCGGCTGTTCGCCGGCGTACAGCGTGGTCGTCTCGACGATGGGATCGGCCGAATCGTCCCGGCCGGTCATCACGACGCGAATCTGATCGCCGACGCCGCGCGCGGCAGCTCCGTAATAGCGGTGAAATTGGGGCCCACTGCCGCCGCCCTCGCTGTCACCTGGGCAGTGGCCGTCGCCTCCTGGTACCCATACGCATGTCTCGCCGGTTGGATCGGTAAAACACCCAGCGAGCACGAGCGGGGTGATCAGGGCCAGGCGCATCAGTTTGCCGCGTTGCAGATCGTGGACCGCGCTGCGTCGAGCAATCGAGGTGGTTCGGGCGTCGAAAGCTCGACACAGCGTCGGCGGGTTGGTCGCTGAATCGGGGTCGCTGACAGACCGCCGGCAGCGGCCAGTTAGGCCTTGGTGCGCGTAGGCGAACGCACACATCGATGAAGCTGCGTTGTTTTGTATGATCATCGATCGAATGGCGATTGATGAAGAGTGGGGCTCGGGGATGGTCGGCAAGATGGCCGCGGGCCGTTATCTGATCGTCAGCGAGCTCGCGACCGATGGGCGGCGCACGCTGTACGAGGCGGAGAATGTCGAGCTCGGTACGCGCGTGACGCTCGGCATCGTGCGCGGAGATGGCACGCCGACGACGGAGAGGTTGCGCAACGGTGAGAAGCTGCGGTCG